>DATGIX010000111.1:0-31994 GCA_035295505.1 Puia sp.
CTGTTGGAGAAGTGAATGTGGTGACGAAGATGAAAGAAGTGAATGCAGTTGTCGGCGGTGAAGGCAATGGCGGAATTATTATCCCTGATTTGCATTATGGCCGCGACGCGCTGATTGGCATCGGTCTTTTTCTGAGCGCACTCTCTTATCACAAAAACGGCATGCGCTCGTTCCGTGCACGCTATCCGGATTATTTTATTTCGAAAAATAAAATTGAGCTGCAGAAAGGCATTGACGTTGCTGAGATTTTTGATAAGATAAAAAAGAAATACAAAAATCAGCCTGTGAACACAGAAGACGGATTAAAAATCGAATTTGATACTGACTGGGTCCATCTGCGCACTTCCAACACGGAACCTATCATCCGCATTTATGCCGAAAGCAATTTCGAGACTACTGCCAATAATATTGCGCTGCGATTGATGCATGATATTAAAGAATTTATTTGATAGCTTCCGCCTCTGTTTTACAAAGTTTAAAATTAAGGATAGACGCAGTATAAATCGGGTGAATCAACTTTTATAAGTATGTATCAAATCCGTACGCAGCCTGTCCGTTTGTGAACATTGATGAATCGGTATCTACTTTAATCATTTCACTGTCATGCATTGATTTATTGGTATATTTTATGGTTGATTTAAACATTCAATCATTCGAACAACAACAACTACCCAAAAGGTTTCAATATGATAAGGAACTATCTTAAAACGGCATGGCGCAATCTGGTAAAAAATAAATTTTACTCCATTATCAATATTGCTGGTTTAACGCTGGGACTTGCTATCGGCATACTGATACTTTTATGGGTGCAGGACGAACTGAGCTTCGACACTTTTCATAAAAATGCAAAGAATATTTATCGCCTCGATATTCAGGGAGGTACCGGTGCAACAAAACAGATCTTCAATTTTGGTGTTGCACCAATCGCGCAGCTTGCAAAGCAGGAACTGCCGGAAGTGACGGAAGCAACGCGCATCACCTACGATGTCAATTTCTCGATCTATAAATACCAGGACAAAGTTTTTGCGGATGAGAAAGTTGCGTTTTCCGACCCTTCACTTTTTTCCATGTTCGATTTTCCATTGATCAGAGGCAATGCTTCAAAGCCTTTTCCTGACGACAATTCAATCGTGATCACTAAAACAACTGCACAAAAATTTTTTGGAGATACTGATCCCATTGGTAAAGTGATCATCGCAGACGATAAACAGAATTTTGTCGTGAGTGGTGTGATGAATGACATTCCCAAAAATTCTGATTTCCAGTTGGACATGGTTTTGCCAATGAGTTTTCATTTCAAAGCCATGCTGGCGCAAGGCATGGACATGAATAATAATTTCGGCTATCTGGATTATGCTGCTTTTTTAGCAGTGAAACCCGGCGCTTCCACCAAAGCACTTGAGGATAAAATATTGCAGATACATCTTCGCCACAAACCGGATGACACAGATGCATCTTACCTGCTATATCCATTAACCAAAATGCATTTATACAATGCCGATCTCAGCGACAAAGGAATAAAAACAGTAAGGATATTCATGGTGATTGCTTTATTGATATTCGTGATTGCATGTATCAATTATGTGAACCTATCTACTGCCCGAGCAATGTTGCGCACCAAAGAAATCAGCATGCGCAAAATTGTAGGTGCAGAAAAAGCGCAGTTGTTCCTGCAATTTGTTATTGAAACTGCTGTATTGTTTTTGATAGCAGCAGTTCTTGCAATCGGGCTTGCTTCCACGTTGATGCCGCTGTTCAATTCTATTTCCGGAAAACAAATAGTATTCGACTTAACAGATTCGCATATCTGGTTGCTGATATTATATACTATCATCGGAACTTTAGCAGCTTCGAGCATTTATCCGGCATTATTGCTATCATCGTTTGAACCGTTGAAAGCAATGAAAGGAAAAATTTCTACCGGAATAGGAAATGCACGATTCAGAAAAATATTAGTGGTGGCGCAGTTTTCATTTTCGATCCTGCTTATTATCAGCACATTGGTGATTACGCAACAACTAAAATATATTCAATCGAAAGACCTGGGCTATGATAAAGAACATGTGCTCAGTTTCTGGATGCGCGATATGGGCCCGCATTATGATGCGGTGAGGAGCGAGCTTATGAAACAGCCTGGAATTTTAGGAGTAACAAGATCCAATCAGAACATCGTGCGGTTTGCAGGCTTTACAGGATCTGCCGATTGGGACGGTAAAGACCCCAAACAAAATCTGATTACTCATGTGATTTCGATTGACAAAGATTTTATCCCTTTCTTTAAAATAAAAATGTTGCAAGGATCTTCATTCACAGGAGTTCCCAATGATTCTGCTCATTATATATTGAATGAAGCTGCTGTTAAGGAAACAGTAATTAAAGATCCTGTGGGCAAGCGCTTTACCATTAATGGTATCAAAGGCACCATCATCGGCGTGGTGAAAGATTACCATCATGCTTCTATGCGCGAAAAAATATCACCTGCAATTTTTTATTACCGACCTGAATATTGGGGCACTGTTTACATCAAGACCACAGGCAAAGATGCTCCAAAAGCAATCAAAGCAGCGGAAACGCAATTCAAGCAATTCAATGGTCAATATCCATTCAGCTATCATTTTCTGGATGATGTATTCAACAATATTTATAATGGCGAGCAACAGCAGGCAACATTGTTTAATTATTTTTCAGGCATCGCCATTTTTATTTCCTGTTTGGGATTATTGGGGCTAGCAACTTACACCGCACAAGTGCGCACCCGCGAAATTGGTGTGCGCAAAGTGCTCGGGGCAAGCACCACTAGAATTGCGTCCATGCTTTCTTTTGATTTTTTGAAATTAGTAATCATCGCCATTGTTCTGGCAAGCCCTGTTGCATTTTACGTGATGAATAAATGGCTGGAAGATTTTGCGTATCGGATACACATGCAATGGTGGATGTTTCTAATTGCAGGCTTTATAGCTGTCATGATCGGGTTGATCACCATCAGTTATCAAGCAATCAAAGTTGCGCTTGTTAATCCGGTAAAAACCCTGAGGAGCGAGTGAGAATTTGAACAAGAGGTTTTGTAAATTTGAGAAGGAACAACCAATTCTATGTTCAAATATTTCGACAAAATCTTCAAACCGCGTGCTATTGTTTATTCTTACGATAAACCAAAAACAATAATTGAAGAAAAAATTGCCGAAGTATTCGCAAAGAGGTCAAAATTTTTTAGCGAAGTACGCATTTACGGCTCTTTTACGAGTAATGAAACTTTTGAATTAACTTTTACTCCTTTATTAGGGGCAAATACCTATGGGGTTAACTATAGCTCAACATTAATTGGAAGAATTATACAGGCAAGTGATTCATCAACTCAAATTGAAATTAAAACAAAGCCGAGCATTGCATTCGTTATCTTATTAATTATCAGTCTGATTGCTTCAATTATCAGCCTGATTGTAGCTATTATATATTTACTCGAACTTCTGATAGCTACTCCCACTGGTTCTTCATTTTGGCTAATTATAATGCTAATAATCTCACCTGCTTTTATTATTTGGTTTGTAAACATCTCAAATGCAGGTGCGATTGATCGGTTCGAGATGTTTGTCGACAATCCGCTGAGACAATAAATTTTTCATTACAATTCTCCATCAAATCTTCAACCTGATTTTTCTTTTCTCCAGCAAACCGGTTATCAGCACAATCACTATGGCATATAAAAATGATTTGGCGATGCCGACAATGCCTGTTCGCAAAAACAATGGTAAAACAATAGCAGGATAAAAAATATTGTAAATCGCGTAATGAATGTATGGCAAAAGATAAGCAGTAAGTGTGCTCGTGCCCGCAGGCTTAATCGCAGCAAACCATTTTTGTTTTTGCTTTATGTCAATCAGATAAATAAATCCTGTAAAAGCAAAGATGTTGATGCAGGTGCAGATCATTACCCATGATGGTGTTGCTCTTATTTTCGAGATGCCCCCCAATATTGGCCGCAAGGCAAACCCACCGGCTAACATTGCAATTGCGATCAGTAAAAATGTTGTCCACAACTTAGATTGCTTATTCTCATCAACATATTTTTTAAACAAAACAGAAATCAGCACGCCTGCCATAGTGAGCGCGGGCATGGAGCCATTTCCATCAATCCAGATATAAGATTTTAGAGGCTTCAGAAAATCGAGCCAGCCAGCATTCACTGCGATATCAAAGAATAAAAAGAAAAGCATGGCACTGACTAATATCGAAATTTTGTTCTTCGAAAAAAAATAAACGACGCTGCATAACAGGTATGCCCAACCGATAAGCCCGAGAATGCCCCACCATTGCGGCCGCATCCAGATCGGGTTGCCTTTGTTCAGCCCGCGATAAAAAACAGCCATCACGAACAATATCAAAATGCCAAGACCCTGCAAAAAATATTTTTTATTTTTTTCAATCTTGGCGGGATAATCAAGCCAGATCAGGAAAAAAGCAAGCGTGATCGAAATCTGCCAGTAAGGTTTCGGAAGAAAAGCGCCTACCTTATCATAATTCTCCAGGTTCACATGGAAGAAGCCCATGATCAATAAAGCCAAACTACGTGTAGCTATATACGTTAAAACCTGATTTCTTGTTGCGCCTTTTGCAATCCTTGCAGCAATAGCGTAAGGAATGGACAAGCCTACTATAAAAAGAAATGCAGGGAATATAATATCGGAAAAATCCAGTGCATCTTCCATTTTCGCGGCGTGTTCGAGCCAGGCCGGCACACCTTTATCTGACCAGAGATCGTTCACGAAAATCATGAGCAGCATCGTAACAGCACGAAAAACATCTATAGATAGCAGGCGTTTTGGTGGTTGAAGCATTGAAAAAATTTGTAAGATGAAATACAAGAATTTCTAAGATAAGCAGAAAATCTTCCCACCAAGGAATGATGTGATTAATAAATATTTTTACTTATTCAACCTATGGCATTAAAGAGCCGGACTGCTTCTTTTGCTTCCTTCACATCATGTACCCTCAGCATATTTGCACCATTCATTAACCCAATTGTGTTGAGAACCGTTGTCCCGTTCAATGCTTCAGCCACAGTTACACCAAGTGTTTTATAAATTGTCGATTTGCGCGAAACGCCCAATAGCAAAGGTTTTTCAAGCATTTTGAAAACAAATAGGTTTTTGAGTAGTTCGAAATTATGTTTGATCGTTTTCCCAAAACCAAAACCGGGATCTATAATCACATCATGAATGCCGGCTTTTTTGCATGCATCTATTTTGTGGATGAAAAAATCGAGCACTTCCTTAGTCACGTTTTCATAATGCGGTTCTTTCTGCATGGTTTGCGGAGTTCCCTGCATGTGCATGCAGATATATGGGACATTCAATGTGCCTACTGTTTGCAGCATATCAGCATCTAAATTTCCTCCACTAATATCATTCACAATGGACGCACCCGCAGCAACTGCTTCCACAGCAACTTTTGACTGATACGTATCAATAGAAATAATTGCTTCAGGAAAATTTTTCTGTAATAATACGATGGGCTCAATCACTCTCTTCAATTCTTCCTCCTCGCTCAGTTGATGGCTTCCTGGCCTTGTGCTTTGTCCGCCAATGTCTAAAATATCCGCGCCTTCTTTCAGCATTTTCTCTGCCTGCGCCAGAATATTTTTTTCTCCCATAAAACGGCTGCCTTCGTAAAATGAATCGGGCGTGGCATTGATGATGCCCATTACGACCGGGCTTTCTATCACTAATAACCTGCCTTTGCAATTGAGCGTGAACATTGCTTTGTTATCTTTACATTTGGCGGCAAAATTCATTAATAAAATTGAAAATAGAGAAATTAAAGCAATGATAGGAACGGACAAACAATATGACGAAGCGGTTCAATCGTGCAAGGATATTTTTATTAAAAAAACAAAAGATTATGGTACTTCATGGCGCGTGCTGCGACCGATTTCTATAGCAGACCAGATTTTTATAAAAGCGCAACGCATCAAAAATATTCAGCAGATAAAAACACAGCGCGTTGGGGATGACATTGCCAGCGAATTCAAAGGAATGGCAAACTATGGAATCATTGGTCTGATCCAGCTCGATTTCAAAAATGAGTCGGTAGAAGATTTGCCATTGAATGAAGCAGAAAAATGGTACGATAAAAAAATCGGCATCGCAAAAGATGTGATGCTTGACAAGAACCATGACTATGGCGAAGCATGGAGAGAAATGAGCCAGGAAAGTTTTGTTGATTTGATATTGATGAAATTGCTGAGAGTTCGGCAAATACTTGCTAATGATGGAAAAACATTGATCAGCGAAGGAATTGATTCGAACCTTGTCGATATAATTAATTATTCGTTGTTCGCGTTGATACTGATCAAAGAAGGAAAACATAACTTCTGATTTTTATAATTGGGATGACTTAATTGATTCTTTATGAAATTGCTCGTGAATATTAGCAGGATTATCGTTGGAGTCTTATTTATTTTTTCAGGCCTGATTAAAGCAAATGATCCGCTTGGTCTCAGCTATAAGATGCAGGAATTTTTTGAAGTGTGGAATTTTCATTTGCTCGATAATTACACGCTTGCATTTTCCGTCATCATGATTGTGTTTGAAATTGTTGCAGGTGTTGCTATTTTATTAGGGTGGAGAATGAAATTATTCAGTTGGCTGCTTTTATTGCTCATTATCTTTTTTACATTCTTAACGGGCTATGCTTATCTCTCCGGCAAAATAAAAGAGTGCGGATGTTTTGGCAATTGCATACCATTAACAGCAGGAGAATCTTTCACAAAAGATATCGTGCTGCTCGTGTTGATTCTTTTTCTGTTCGCATACAGAAATAAAATAAAACCAATTGTCTCGCAAATGCCGAGCATAGCGATTTTGATCATCGCGACGGTTGCATCATTTTCATTTCAATGGTTTGTGCTGCAGCATTTGCCTGTGGTGGATTGCTTGCCATACAAAATCGGTGCAAATATTATTGATGGGACAAAACCGCCGCCCGGCGCAATTCCGGACAGCACGGTTATTTCGTTTGTATATAATAAATCAGGAAAAGAAATTGAATTCACTGCGGATAAATTCCCGAAAGATTTTGACAGCACGTACAAGTTTGTAAAGCGCTACGACAAACTAATCAGAAAAGGAAATGCAGAACCTGCAATCAAAGATTTTATTCTAACAACATTATCAGGGACAGATAGCACACAAGCTGTACTCGAACAAAAAGGATATAAACTATTTTTATTTGCGAAAGAATTGCCAGAAACAAATCCTTCATGGAACAAAGAATTCAGCGCTATTTATACGTTTGCAAAATCAAAACACGTTCCTGTTTATTTTATCACTGCCGATGCTGAGAGCATGCAATCCTTTGTTGAAAAAAATGCGCTGACTGAAAATATTGCTGTTTTAAAATGCGACGCAACTGCAATTAAAACTGCATCTCGCGTTAACCCAACATTATATTTATTAAAGGGGAGTGTCATTCTGAAAAAATGGGCTGGCCCTGATTTTGGCGATGCAATTTTGGCCATGAATGAATTGCCAGCGCAATGATAAAGCGATGATAGAAGCTGTTGGTTGATGACCGACTTCACATTTTTAGCACTCATTAAATTCGGGATGCCAACTGAAAACTGCCAACTGCCGACTATTTTATCACAACATCCTTAATCACTTTTTCTCCAAGCGCTTCATTCACTCTTTCAAGAATTTTCTCTTTTTGGTACATTAGTTCATTTTTGAGCGGTGCAACTGTTGTAGTAATATATAAAACCTGCCCGTGGATGTGAATTTTATCAGTGTATTTGGCGATTGTTTTCCCCATGATTTTTTCCCATGCTTCTTCAATCTGAAAAGCCTGTATGGAGCTTTTGATGCGGCTCTGTTTCAAAAATTGTTTCATGGCATCTGCCATTGAGTATTCGCCCATGATTCAAAGATAGTCAGCAGTTGGCAATTTGCAGTTAACAGTTTTCAACCGACATAAAACATTCTAAACATTTATCAGTTGATATTTTATCACTAATTTTTCCAAATGATTTTTGATCCTTCCACTGTGCGTGTCAGTAATAAAAATTTGTCCACCGTTTTGAATGCAAGCCCAGTGAAGCAGGTTCTGCATGCGGCTTTCATCTAACTTTTCAAACACATCATCTAATAACAAAAGTGGCGCAAACCCTTTTTCATTTTTTAATATTTCAAACTCTGCAAGCTTTAATGCAAAGAGCAAACTTTTTCTTTGTCCCTGAGATGCGAACGACTTGAATGATTGTCCATTCATTGAAATATCAATATCATCTTTATGAATACCAACAGAACTGCGTTGTAGCATCAGATCTTTTTCACGGAATTGTTTCAACAAATTTTCAAAGGACGAACTGAACAACTGGCTTTCATATTTTATATCGACTGATTCATCTGCGCCTGCAATCTGCACGTAAAATTTTTTCACAAGCGGCAACAAATTTTCAGAAAATCTTTTCCTTTCTTCAAAAACATAGATGCCTGTTTTCTCAAGCTGTTCATCATACACATCGAGCAAATGATAATCATGCTGCTTTCTTTCTGCAAACGCCTTCAACAAACTGTTCCGCTGCTGCAGGGTTTTATTATAATCCATCAGGCTTTGCAGATATTTTGCATCAAGCTGGCAAAGCAAAGCATCAATAAATCTTCTTCTTTCTTCGCTGCCATCAGTAATAATCTGCACATCATCGGGTGCAATGATAACACATGGAAGTTTTCCAATGTGTGCAGAAAATTTCTCATACAACTCTTCATTCCAGAAAAATTCTTTCTTCCCTGTTTCGCGCAAAACGCAAACTGCCTTTTCCCGTTGTTCATTCAATTCAAATTTTCCCTCAATCCTGAAACCTTGCGCACCATAATGAACATTCTGCGCATCCGATTTTGTGAAATAACTTTTAGTGAAACAGAGATAATAAATCGCATCCAGCAGGTTGGTTTTGCCAACGCCATTGTTCCCACAAATGCCGATTATTCTTTCATCAAAAGAAAAAGATGATTGCAGATAGGTTTTGAACTGATAAAGCGATATGGAATTAAGGTGGAGCAAGGCGGAGCAAAGATAAGGCGCGGGATTCGGGATACGAGATACGGGTTTCGAGATGTGGGTGCCGATACTAATTATTACCCTGATTAAATCAGAGCTCTTATTTCGAAACGCGCATCCCGCATCTCTATCCCTAATCCCTCCAGACAAATCCCAATCTCTTTCCATATTTCCCCTGAACCCCTTATCTTTGCCCACCTAAATTTTAGCTACGTGGCGACTAAATTTTCAAAGGAAACATACCTGTACTGGTACGAGCTGATGCAGCTCATCCGTCAGTTTGAACTGATGGCAGAAGAAAAATATAAGATGGATGGGAAAATCCGCGGTTTTTTCCATGCATATATCGGCCAGGAAGCCATTGCTGCAGGCTGTATGACGGCGACGAAACCCGAGGACAAATTTGTTACCGGTTATCGCGACCACGGTCTTGCGCTGTCAAAAGGCGTGAGCGCTAATGCATGTATGGCCGAGCTGTACGGAAAATCAACCGGAGCTGCGAAAGGCAAAGGTGGCAGCATGCACTTTTTCGGCGTGGATGTTAACTTCTTTGGCGGCCATGGAATTGTTGGTGCACAAATCGGAACCGGTGCAGGTCTTGCTTTTGCTGAAAAATATAAAGGAACAGATAATGTGTCGCTCACTTTTTTTGGAGATGGAGCGGCAAGGCAAGGCATGCTTCACGAAGTTTTTAATCTGGCGATGCTTTGGAAACTGCCTGCAATTTTTATTTGCGAAAATAATAACTACGCGATGGGGACTTCTGTTGAAAGAACATCCAACGTGGTTGATATTTACAAACTGGCTGATGCTTATGAAATGCCCGGCGATTCAATTGACGGCATGAGCGCTGAAGCCGTTCATGAAGGTGTGGCAAGAGCTGTGAAAAGAGCAAGAGAAGGTGGTGGGCCGACATTATTAGAAATAAAAACATACAGATACAAAGGGCATTCAATTTCTGACCCACAGAAATATCGCACAAAAGAAGAAGTGGAAGAATACAAACAGCGTGACCCGATCCAACAAGTGCTCGATACGATCTTAAAGCAAAAATTTGCAAAGCAGGAAGATATTGACGCGATTAATAAAAGAATCAATGAAACTGTTGTTGAGTCTGTGAAATTTGCTGAAGAATCTCCATGGCCAAATGATGATGAAGTGCTGAAAGATATTTATATCGATCAGAACTATCCATTCATTGTAGATTAATCATCCTGAAATTAAATTCAATAACAAACAAAAATAAAATGTCTGAAATTAAAAAACCTGCACATCTTGAAGCTGAGAAAGAAGCGGTAGCAGGCGTTGAACAGTTCTGGGAAAAAAATGGCAAGATAATAGGCTATACTGTTGGTGCCATTGTGATTCTTATTGCAGGTTATCTTGGATATAAAAACTTCATTGTTGAGCCAAATGAAAAGAAAGCAACGGAAGCGATGTACCGTGCAGAAGAATATTATCGCATGGATTCAGTGAAGCTTGCATTGAACGGAGATAATATCAATGCAGGGTTTGTGAAAGTGATTTCCAAATTTGGCGGAACAAAGGCCGCAAACCTAGCATCGTTTTATGCAGGATCATGCTATCTGAAGCTCGGTGATTTCAATAATGCAGTGAAATACCTAAAAGATTTTTCTTCACCGGCGCAGCAATTGCAGGCAAGAGCTTATGGCATGCTTGGTGATGCTTATTCCGAGTTAGGAAAAAAAGATGATGCAATAGACGAATACAAAAAAGCCGGGACTTATTTTGACAAAGACGAATTGCTTTCTCCCGAATATTTGTTCCGTGCAGGATATTTATATGAAAGCATCGGCAAGAACAAAGAAGCAATTGAAATGTATCAGATAATAAAAGATAAATATCCTGCATCTCAGCATGGTGCTGAAGTTGATAAATATCTGGCAAGATTAGGAGTTGTGAAATAAGAAAGAAACAAGGCTCAAGTCTTGAGTGTAACAGTAAAAAATATTAGAGATTTCTTGTTCCTTGAACCTTGTCACTTGAACCTTGATTTAAAATGGCAGAAATAATAAACAGCAAATTATTACAAACCGCAGGCATCCCAAACACAAAGGATGCCTGTGTTGTTATTGTGCGGACTGAATGGAATGAACAAATTGTAAGCGCATTGGAAGAGGGCTGCAAGAATACTTTGGAAAAACTCGGCGTGAAGAATATTGTATCGATCAATGTGCCCGGTGCATTTGAAATTCCTTTTGCTATAAAAAAATATTGGGAGAAGAATAAAAAATCAAAAAAGAAAAAGCCGGATGCATTTATTGCTTTAGGTTGTGTGCTTCGCGGCGACACACCACATTTTGATTATGTATGCAAAGCTGTGACAGATGGTGTCGTTCAACTAAATCTATTGCTTCCTGTGCCGACAATTTTTGGTGTGCTAACGGTAGATAATCAGCAACAAGCTGACGAAAGAATTGGTGGAAAGCACGGTCACAAAGGAGAAGAAGCAGCCATTACAGCCTTGAAGATGATAAGTATATAAAAAATAGCTATTTTCAACTTTAAACCTTTTTATTTATGAAACTCTTCAAAATCATTAAACTGCTTTTCATTCTTTGTATTTTCTTTTTATCAACAACAACATTAAGAGCTCAAAAATTGATGCATAGCTTCGGTTTAACACTATCGGTCCTGCAGGGAACACTTCACGAAGGTGGGAACAATTATGAAAGCTTTGCACTTGAGCAGAGTAACCTGACTTATTTTCCAAGATATAATTTTGTTGAGAATGAAAATAGCTCAATAAGCATTGGTGCTCCGATTGGAGTTGGAATAGGCATTGCCACAAATACATATGGGAATGATGCGGGAGTAATTTTTTCTTACGACCTTCCTGTGGTAATCGATTATAATATCGGCTGCAAATCGACTATGGAAAACGACAGGACATTTGGCGGATATTTTGGTGCAGGTTTCGGATATAACAAAGTGAGCATTTCAGGAAGCAGCTATTCAAATTTTAATGGTTCATCTTATGGCCCTTTATTCAGAGCAGGCATGAGGTTTGGATCTTCTAACGAAAGCTGGCATGGGCATGCTGTTACGGCAGGAGCATTTTATAAAATTGGCCTTGAAAAAGACAAACTTCATACTATTGGATTTAATGTTCTGTATGATCTGTAAATTGAAAACATCATGAACGTTCAGATTTTTATACCATGTTTTGTTGACCAGCTTTATCCGCAGACTGCTTTCAATATGGTGAAGATTCTGGAGAAAGCAGGATGCTCTGTTCAATACAATACCAATCAGACTTGCTGTGGACAGCCGGCATTCAATGCAGGTTTTTGGGATGATGCGAAAGATGTTTGCACAAAGTTTCTAAAAGATTTTTCCGGGAGCGATTATATCGTTGCGCCAAGTGCTTCATGTGTTGGCTTCGTGAGAAATTATTATACCAAGCTATTTGAAAATTCTTCTACCAATAATGTTTCAAAAGAAGTTCAAAAAAGAGTGTTTGAATTTTCTGAATTCATGGTGAACGTTCTTGGCAAAGAAGATGTTGGCGCTTCGCTGAATGGAAAAGCTACTTATCATGATTCATGTGCAGGCTTGCGTGAATGCAAAATAAAACAGGAGCCGCGCAAATTATTAAGCAATGTGAAAGGCCTTGAAATTGTTGAGATGAATGATGTGGAAACATGCTGCGGTTTCGGTGGAACGTTTGCTGTAAAGTTTGAACCAATTTCTATTGCGATGGCAGAACAAAAAGTAACGAATGCGCTCGCAACAGGCGCTGATTATATTATCTCCACAGACCTCTCCTGCCTGATGCATATTGACGGCGTTATACGGTTCAAAGGTCATAAACTGAAGGCAATGCATATTGCGGATGTACTTGCAAATTCATAATAATTTTTGCCACAGATTACACAGAAGACACAGATAATTTAAACATCATTTACCAAATATCATTTGCCTATTGTATTTCATCTGTGCTCATCCGTGCAATCTGTGACTACCAATAAAAAAAGGCCGCCCATCATTGTATAAATACAAGCAGGCGGCCACCCCTTAAAAACAACCTGTCGCAAGATTAAACGAGGTCAATTATTTTGGTGATAGCATCTGACGGCTTTGCTGCATCATTAATTCTTGCACCAATCACAGCCGCCAGATGCTTAATAGCTTTATTGTTTTCAATTTTCAATACGCAGATAATTTAAAAAGGATGGCTGCTTAGATTTATTTTAACAAAAAACCTGTCAGGTTTATTTGTTGAAACTTTCATTTCGCTTCAACTAAACCTGACAGGTTTGAAGATTATAAACTATTAATTAAGAACTAACTCTTCGGCATTAACACCGCATTGATAACATGTATCACGCCGTTGCTCTGATACACATCTTTGATGGTCACCCATGCCATTCCGCCTTTCTCATCTTTCAGCATGATTTTATTTCCTTTCATCATCACCCATAATTTACCGCCTGCAACTGTTGTCAGTTCTGCTGTCCCATTGCCTGCTTTGATTTTTTCAGCAAGCGCTTTTGAATCCAATTTTCCGGCAACCACATGATAAGTTAAAATACCAGTGAGCATTTGTTTGTTTTCAGGTTTCACCAGACTTTCAACGCTACCTTTTGGCAATTTGTCGAATGCTTCATTAGTTGGCGCGAACACGGTGAAAGGGCCTGCGCTTTCTAAAGTTTCTACAAGACCTGCAGCTTTCACTGCAGCAACCAATGTAGTATGGTCTTTCGAATTAACTGCGTTCTCAACAATGTTCTTTGAAGGATACATAGGAGCGCCGCCGACCTCAACTGTTTTTTCCATTTGAGCAAAAGATGCGTTCATACAAAATGCTGCCGCCAGCATCAACGCAAATGATTTAATTGATTTCATAAAAATCTATTTGTTTATTGAATTAAAAATGATTTAAAAATTTTCAGACAGGTTGTTACATGTAACGTTCTGCATTACTTACGGTAATTGATTAAGTGCAGATTTTTGAATCAAAAAAAAATTGAAAAAAGGAAAGATTGGATTAGTATTGACTATTACACTTTGCTGAATAGAATTCCTAACTGTACAAGAGCCCGCCGCGGCGGGAGGATGTTTAATCAATGGATAATGTATGTTACCAAAAAATCAAACAAAAAAAATAAACCTTTTTCATTAAAAAGAACTGAAAACTGCCAACTGCAAACTGGAAACTTTTATAATATATTTGTCGAAACTTTAAAACCATGGCACACTGGCTTGTCAAATCAGAACCTTCTACTTACAGTTTTGAGCAATTGCAAAAAGATAAAGAAACAACCTGGGACGGCGTTCGCAATTATGCAGCACGTGGGCATTTGAAATCGATGAAAACAGGCGATGAAGTTTTTTTCTATCACAGCAATGAAGGAACGGATATCGTGGGCATTGCAAAAATTTCGAAAGAATTTTTTCAGGATCCGACAACTGATGATGATGCATGGGTTGCAGTAAAATTAAAACCGGTAAAAAAATTGAAAAAATCCGTCACGCTTGCTGATGTTAAAGCAGACAAACGCCTCGTTCAAATGGCATTAGTCAGATTGGGAAGATTATCCGTTCAGCCTGTTACTGATAAAGAATGGGAAATAGTAATGGAGATGGCTGGCGAGAAATAGCAGATATATATCAACGTTAAAAAGCGCTTGCATTTGGTTGCAGGTGCTTTTTTATTTTAAAGGCTTTATCATTGCGTTAACTTTTTTTCAGGTTACTTTTTTGTCGCAAAAAGTATCAATAATAAATCAATGAGCATGATATGCAAAATTGATTTTACTGCATCTTAGCAACAATCACCTAAAACATATAGCCATGAAATCTTTCCAACTCATGACGCTTGCAGCGTCACTGTTATTGTATTCTATTGCCTGTAACAACCCATCAAGAATTTCTTCGAAACGAGATGTGCAGGACATGCAGCTACAAAAAATAACGCAAAATGTTCCAGCTCCGCCAAGCCAAAATGCTTTAGAATCAGAAAAAATCCCAGATTTCACTTCTCCCAAAATCACAAAAGAAGAAGAAAAAAACAAATTAGCAGCAGCTGATTCTATCAAGAACAACAAAGACTTTAATACAGAAGACTATGACCATATCATTGAAAACAAATTTCTTTCTCCGGTACAAAATCCGCTGTCAACATTTTCCATTGATGTTGATGAAGCTGCATATAGCAATGTGCGTCGTTTTATTCAGAATGGTTCATTACCTCCCGCTGGCGCAGTCCGCATTGAAGAAATGATTAATTATTTTGACTACGAATATCCGCAACCAATAAATGATGAACCATTTTCTGTGAACACAGAAATGGCAGAATGTCCATGGAACCCGCAACATCGTTTAATTCAAATCGGCTTAAAGGGAAAAGAAATTCCATTGACGAACCTTCCTGCTGCTAATCTCGTTTTTTTGATTGATGTTTCCGGCTCAATGGATGAACCGAATAAATTACCATTGGTGAAATCATCTCTAAAAATGCTCACAGACCAATTGCGTGAAAATGATAAGGTAGCAATCGTGGTGTATGCCGGCAATGCAGGTCTCGTGCTTCCGTCAACAAGTGGTTACAATAAAACCAAAATCAAAGAAGCCATTGATAATCTGGAAGCAGGCGGCTCAACCGCAGGCGGAGAAGGCATCAAGCTTGCTTATAAAATTGCACGGGAAAATTTTATCAAAGGCGGCAACAACAGAATTATTTTATCTACTGATGGAGATTTTAATGTAGGCGCAAGTAGTGATGATGAATTGGTTTCGCTGATTGAAGATGAAAGAAAAAGCGGAGTCTACCTAAGTATATTAGGATTTGGGATGGGCAACTACAAAGACAATAAAATGCAACAGCTCGCCGACAAAGGAAATGGCAATCACTCTTACATTGATAATATGTCGGAAGCAAAAAAAGTTTTGGTGAATGAATTTGGCAGCACGCTCTTCACCATTGCAAAGGATGTAAAAATCCAGATTGAATTTAATCCAACTCACGTTCAGGCATATCGCCTGATTGGTTATGAAAACAGGATAATGGCATCAGAAGATTTTAACGACGATAAAAAAGATGCAGGAGAACTTGGTTCCGGTCACAGAGTGACTGCATTGTATGAAATTATTCCTGTCGGAGTGAAAGATGAATTTACTTCAAGCGTCGACAGCCTGAAATACCAATCGAATGATAAAAAAATAGCCAGCAATTTATCCGACGAAATCATGACCATTAAACTTCGTTATAAAAAACCTGATGAAGAAACAAGCAAGCTGATTACAAAAACAGTAAATGATAAAAATATTGAGTTTGTAAATTCATCAGACAATTTCAGGTTCTCCGCATCTGTAGCAGAATTTGGAATGTTATTAAGAAATTCAGAGTACAAGGAAAAAGCATCTTATCAACAAGTGATTAATATGGCGAAACAGTCAAAAGGAAATGACAGTAATGGCTATCGGAGTGAATTTATCAAACTGGTCGAAACAGCGAGTTCTCTAACCGTAGCAAAAAATAGCAGATAGGCATAGATGTTGAATAAAAGCCTGCAAAAAATGCAGGCTTTTATTTATTCTCCATCTACAGCATTTCCTTTTCCTTTCTTATCCTTCCAGCTTCTGTGTTTCGCGCCATCCATCTTCACGATTTTTGGCGTGAACTTTCCGACAACATCTACCAATGCTTTCTGGCTTTGCATCACAACGTGAATGTCTTTATATGCAAAAGGAGATTCATCCAATCCGCCACCTAATAATTTCACGCCAAATTTTTTTAATTCATTCTTGAAATCTTTATCGGTGACGGATTGCATCGCTTTGCTGCGGCTCATTTTTCTTCCTGCTCCATGTGATGCGGAATTCACGGAAGCTTCTTCTCCCCTGCCTTTCACGATAAATCCATCTGCAGTCATTGAGCCCGGAATAATCCCAAGCACATCTTTACCAGCAGGCGTTGCGCCTTTGCGATGAACAATTACTTCTTTGCCATTCCATTTTTCTTTCCATGCAAAATTGTGATGGTTCTCTACCATCTTCATTGCTTTTCTTCCCAACTGTTTTGCAATTTTTGCATGAATGATATGATGACAGGCAGAAGCATAATCACCTGCCAGATTCATTGCCAGCCAATATTCCATTCCTTCGTCTTCATCAAGCGTAAGCCAAGCTAAATTTTTTGCATCCTGTGGCAAACGTCTTTTGCTGATAGCAATTTTTGTATAATGGTTCGCGATGTTAGCTCCTAATGCACGTGAACCGGAATGAGATAATAATCCCAGATAAGTTCCTGCATCAATGCCGAGCGTTTCATCCTTCTCTGCAATTTCCACTGCCCCAAATTCCACAAAATGATTTCCTGAACCGGATGAGCCCAATTGTTTCCATGCACGACCATGCAGATTTTTCAGCAATGGCAATTGATAGAACAATTCATGCTCCATCACTTCATGATTGGATGCATGGTCGAACTGTGCACCACTTCCGAAGAGTGTTGCTTCATTGATTTCTCTTGCGAAATAATTTTCTTTTTGCACCAACTCATTCGGGTTGATATCAAAAATGCTCAGGCACATTCTGCAGCCAATGTCAACACCAACACCATAAGGAATCACCGCATTTTCTGTGGCGAGCACGCCGCCTATCGGTAATCCATAACCGCTGTGGGCATCGGGCATTAATGCACCGGCAACTGCTATTGGCAATTTTGCTGCTGTGTACATTTGGTGCATTGCTCCTTCTTCAATATGTTCCTGCCCGAAAATGCTGAATTGTATTCCTGGATTGTTCAAAGATATCTCGGCACTTTCTATGGCTTCTTTTGGTAATAACTGTTCTGCTATCAAACCCAGCACTTCATCATTTTTATATTCTAACGGTGATGCCAACACGCTTTTCAAAATCTCCATCGCTTTTTCCTTTGTGTGATGCTTGTAATTTTTTTCCATCACATGCATAGCAATGCTAATAACCGGTCCTTCCGGATAGCCAATTGCACGTAATTCTTTTCCTGTTAATTTTAGTTTAGACATTGTAATTCTTTCTTATTAAAATTATATTGGTTGTTATCGTTCATCCCTTAAACTCGCAAAGCATAATGATTATTTTATGTTATCCTGATTGTAGGCAGTGGAGATGTGATATATTTCAGGCATAATTTTTACACCAGTAGATGCATCTTTCTGATTCTCTGTTATTGAGACTATCCCCTTTATTGCTTCAATTACTGCTTCTTCAGTCTGCAAATGGTCTTTAATTAAACTTAAGAAATAGGAAATATTTTCAATCCACATTCTTTTTTCTCCTATCATTTTTCCAAAGTAAAATTTTCCAGTATCCTCATCTTTTGAAAACTCAAGTCCTAACTTTTTTAAATTTAAAAAAAGTTCAGTTGGATTAAATAGTGATAAGACAAATACGTTCTGAAAATAAATTTCTTTTATGATGTCCGGTCGAATTGGATACCAAAAAATAGGACAAGTTCCTATCAAACTTATTGGTTCTAACTTACCGTCAAAATGAATCGAGCCCATTTGAATCGGATGATTTAAATTTTCCTTGTCATAAAGTGAATTAACCATTTTAACAATCTCATCTTCTCTACGCTTGTACGCTTTTACATTTTGCTTCGCAAACATTCTTTTTGAAAATGTTCTATAATTAAATCTATTAGATACAAAAAGTAACCTTGCATTTACTTTTTTCATGTTCAAAACCTTTCCTTTCAATCCATCAACTACATCTTCCAACTCCTTTACATAATATTTATCATAAATAAGTTGATTTTCATTATTTTTCTCTTTTGATACTTTCAAAACAGCAATAATTTTTTTTATTTGCCTTTTAAATCTCTCTGGATTAAAATACCCTTTATAAATATCTTTTTCATTTTTTGCATCCGAGTTTATGTTTTCAAAAAAATGCCTTCCTTTTGAATTAATTGCAGTAAGATGCACCATTAAACTTCCATCTTCTTTTTTCTCAGTTTTAATCTCGCCAAGTGACGTCAAAAGACAATCATCCATGCTTATAAAGCTTACGTCCCCAATTTTCAAAAAATTAGTAATACCGTGAAGCAATGCAAAATGATTGTTGAGAATGAAATTCTTTTTTATAAACTCCAATTCACCCATACCACCAATCCCAGTAGGAGGTATTTTAATTTCTTCATGGTCAATATGTCTAAATAACTCTGGCAAATTAAATTGATAAAAATGCCAAACAAATGCGTCTCCCAATGTCTTACCAATTCTTATGCAATTCTCAACACTGTCTTTAAATTTTCTATATAGTCTCATTCTATGAATAAACCAACGAGGCTTAATTAGTTGCTTTTTGTCTATTAGTTTTTTTTCTTGAACTGTAATTTCATTTCTTAAAGATGCAAGTTTATACAGCTGTATTCCCAATTTATATTGAAAATCAAAAATTGATTTTGACTTAAAATTTTTTGATTTAAAGTTTTTCAATAAAATCAAATCATCAAATAATGCGGAATATTTATCCTGTACATTGTCAATTGCTTTAGAAATATTGTTTTTTGTCAGTTTCATTTTAACACAAAATATCAAGTTAAAAGTTAAGAAATCTTTATTCATTAATAATTCGCTCAATAGTCTTACTACCGTACAAGAGTGCGACGCAATCCGCCGCGGCGGACTCAATAGTAATTCTATCGCTGGCTACATGATTAAAAACATCCGGCACCGGAATGATGCCGGATGTTATTGTCTGAGCTATGATTTATGTGATTAAATGATTGGTGTGATTATGCTGATAATCATTAATCACAAAATTCAATTAAATCATATTATTCATAGTCCAGATTATTTCTGCGGCACGAAAATCTGCTTCAACTGTTCCACCAGCGCACCATTTCCGTTCACACTGATGTTGCTGATTTTGTCTGCAATCTTTTCCACGTATTCCATCTCTTTCAGTTTCCACAACATTGCATTTTCTTCCATCAGCTTCGCAGTGTTCAGCAAGCTGCGTGTGCTGGCAGTTTCTTCACGGCGCATGATGGTGTTCGCCTGCGCTTTCTTTTCCGCAATGAGCACCTGGTTCATAATCTCTTTCACATCACCGGGCAAAATGATGTCGCGGATTCCGAAACCATTCACTTCAACTCCCAATGCCTCCGCTTTTTCTTTCACCTGCAGCATCACAAAAGGAGCAATGCTCTCTTTCTTCTCCAGTAATTCATCAAAGCTGTAACCGGCAACATATTCGCGCAGCGCCAATTGAAAAGCCACATACAATTGTTTATCGTATTCTTTGTTTTGCAACACTGCTTTTTCAATATCCGCCACTTTATATTGCGCCCATGCATTGATGCGCAGCGCAGCTTTATCTTTAGTCAGAATTTCCTGACCATTGATTTCAAGTTGTTGCTGGCGCATATCAGCACGTGCAATGTGCACGGCAATGCTGTTCTTCCACCAATAATACAAACCGCTTTCCAGCACACGCACAAATTTTCCATCAATGAACAGCACCGCTTTTTCAAAACTTTCTACACTCACGCTGCGAACATAAGGCGCAACCAGTTTGCTCAGCATGGTTGCACGGTCGATGTTCTCAGTGATTTCAATTTTGCTCAAGTCAACATGAACAAATTCGTATTGAATCACGCTTTTCCAGTAAGTGTAGTGACCTGCACCAAGCACTTGTTTCAGCAAACCGTTTTCATATTGCAGCACCATTTCATTGTCTTTCACATCTACCACATGCAAAATTTCTGCAAGCGCATTATCCTGCAAAAGGATGTTCAGCTCGATTGGCGCAACGAAAGGTTTTATAATATCATAGAGATACACTTTTTCATTTTGCCAGAACCAATAAGTTCCTGCCATCAGGAGTTTTTTATACTCTCCGTTTTTAAATACCAAACCAACCTGGTAGGCATTTACTTTTACCATTTTCATATTGATTGTTTTAAAGTTTTTAGCCACAGATTACACCGATTTGCACAGATGTGGTTTGTGACGAAAGATTTTTTAATAAAGCCGGTGCTGTTCACCATTCAATAATCACGGAAGCATATTTCAATCATGTTTGTTGAACCAGTTCGCAAATCATTTTTTATTGAAGCATCATCAAATAAAAAAATCATAGCGAAGTGATGCAAGCTGCATGATGTTTACATCTGCCCGCGGGTGATGATAGAACTGCTAATTGCCCACGCCTTGAAAGGCGTGGCAAGTCAACAAGTGAATAACACCAGCTTCTATTTTCTTTCACCATTTTTTAAGAAGCGGTGTACTTCTTTTGCACCTCATGTTATAAGCATGATGCTCTAACCATCTGAGCTACCCGATTTTCAAGTCGGAGCAGGATTCGAACCTGCGTTTCCCGAACTGTCGCTCTACCGTTGAGCTATCTCAGTTTTACCTAAGAGAAGGAATCGAACCTTCAACATACAGCGTGTTGGTGGGAGAAACATATTGCTACAATAGCATACAGATAGTTACTACTTCTGCACTACGGTGCTTCTTTGAAACACACATCCGGTTTGCTGCTAATATGCAAATTCCCATCTTGCCGTTAAGCAAGCTTTTGTGTTGATGTTTTATATCAACAATTATTTAAAGAACTTTTAAAATGTCTGAACTATGATTTCTCTGATTTGAAGGATTATTATGATTGAAACATTACATCCTATAAATCCCACTAATCCTCCCAAATCCCAGTTCAGACAGTTTATTGCACCATTTTATTCGCGCAGCTTGAACTTGCAAATGCATACGGCTTGGCTTTGAAAGCAAAACCCATTCCCATAATATAGCCCATCGCTTCTTTCAATGCGTCATTGCTTTTGAAATTCGGGTTGGTGTTGATGTCGGCATGCACTTCCATCTGCACATTATAGCGTGAAAAAATATTGCATAATTCATACGCTGTTTCAATACTCTTTGCCACTTCCATCAACATACGTTGCTTGATGCTCATCTTTTGTTTCGAGAGTTCATTTTGTATATACATGAACCCGCCTTTCCCTTTGCGGATGAACACAATCACCGTTGCGAATTCAGTGAATTTATTTTTCACCTGACTGTCTGTTCCGATGCAGACCTTCAACTCATGCCCTGCATTTTTTTCGCGTACAATCACAGCTCTTATTTCATCTTCAATCGGGCGAAGAATTTTTTCTCCGCTCAGTTTTCTCCATTGCTGTTTCATTGTTTCTGTTTTAAAATCATTTTTTAATTTTCAATCACAGTTCTCCTAAAGCCGATTACTTCAATTTTATTATCAGCATATTCTTTTTCATGCTGATTCGCGATTTCAGCAATTGTCATTGGTTTCTTGAGGATCGTATCAAAACCAAAATGATCGCTAAGTCGCTGAGCTTTTGCCAGGCTCAATTTTCCAAATTCATATTTTGCGATCAATCTTCCTTTTCGCATCAGCGCATTATCGATCAAAGTGAGCGAACTGTTGAACGTGCAAATGATTTGTACATTCAGAAAATCTGCGAGCAATCCATCAGAAATATTCAGCAAGTTCGATACTGCCGAACTTGAGGTATTCCTTCTGTCCATGATGATGTTTTCTGCATCCTCAATAATCAGCACCGTGTTCGGATTGTCGATTAATAATTCAATGAAATCCGGGTTCATTAAATTACCTGCAACCGAAGGCGATAAAAACATTACTCGCTTTTTAATCTTTCCAATCAGATAGCGCAGATAAGATGTTTTGCCTGAACCGGGCAATCCATGTAATAGCACAATACCTTTATCGCTTTTTTTGTTCAGGCGATTTCTTATCAACTCATCTGTTTGCAAAAAATCTTCTTCATAAAAAAGATTCAGATCCAGCTTCGTTCTTTTTATTTCCATTGATTTTAATTCCATGCTATTGTGCGACTGCACAATCAAATTAATTTCCAATGGTTGTCTTCGCTGCCTTTCTTTGAATTGGTTTACCATTATTGTTAGTTCATCAATAAACTCCTGCTGTTTGCCATCGTGCAAAATTTCACAGTAGCCCTCATCAAATTCAATAAGGCAATTATTTTTCAGGATGATAATTGTTTTATCAAACTGATATTGTTTCTTTTTTCTTTTATACCAACGATACTGATGAATGCTTTCGATCAGCCCGTTAAATTTTTCTTTGAATGCTGCAAACGATTTCTCGCCATCTATCTGATTAATAAAACTCAAACTGGGCAAGCAATTAAAGCAATGCAGGTACAAAGTTTTTGCGTCCAGAAAATGCCTGTCGAACACATTGTTTGTGTTGATCACTTTCTGTGTATATAAATTGTCCATAATTTTTTTTGAAATAGTAATAGATATTTTTCCTGTCACAATTTTAAAACCTTAATACTATTTCATTACAAGAGTGCGCATTGCTTTGAGTTTTATTGTTATCAATTTTTTTGCACGAGTTGAAAGATTCGAACTTCCATGCACAGATTTGGAATCTGTGTTGTTAGCCAATTACAGCAAACCCGCATTTGTGGTGCCTCAAGGAATCGAACCTTAATGTTTGGTTCTTCAAACCAATGCAATAGAACCATCTCTGCCAAAGCACCAGTCATTTTCTGCGGAGAGTGTAAGAATCGAACTTACCTGAGTGTTACCTCAACCACAGCTTAGCAAGCCGGTACAATACCGCTCTGTCAACTCTCCGTTTTTCAGTTTATTTTTTTGTCACCAACTAATGAACTCCGATTGGACATCGTTGCGACGCTCCGTTCAACAGTAGTGCTACTATTAAACTGCGGAGAGAGAGGGAATCGAACCCCCGAACCTTTTACAGTCGACTGTTTTCAAGACAGCTCCCTCGACCAACCGGGCTCTCTCCATTGTGTGAGTGATAAGATTCGAACTTATTCAGTCAAATGACGGCGGTTTTACGGACCGCTGCGACTCTCCAGCTTCGCCGCACTCACATCGTCTGAACCATGATTCTGACCTGATTTATCTGATTCTACTGATTAGGGTTTCGCAAATCATTTAATCATACAAATCATAGTTCAGACATTTTGCGGAAACAGAATGATTCGAACATTCACCTGATGGTTAACAACCAACTGTTCTGCCATTGAACTATATTTCCTCTTGTTGGTCCGGTGAGAATCGAACTCACAGCCCTCCGGTTAAAAGCCGGATACTCTAAACCAATTGAGCTACGAACCAATTTGTGATGACTGATGGACTCGAACCACCAACCACTATCGTATCAGGATAGCACTCAGCCAATTGAGTTAAGCCATCATTTGCCTGAATGAATGTTTACCAGATTGATGTAATAAATAATTTCATCAATCATAGCAATCATTCAATCACATAAATCATAGTTCAGACAACCGCGGTGCCCTAAGGAATCGAACCTTAATAATTGGTCTTTCAAACCATCGCAATAGAACCATCTCTGCCAAAGCACCATTTCGTTGGCTCAGAAAGACTCGAACTTTCATCACTGCGTTCGTAGCGCAGCATTCTTCCATTGAACTATAAGCCACTTTCTAACTCCTTATTTCCAGTTTCTTATTTCTCATTCTTTCCGGTTGACTCCGGGTTTCGAACCCTGTTCTCCACATTCACAGTGTGGCACTTTACCAATTAAGCTAAAGCCAACGTTTGTTGTTGAGTCTGGATTCGAACCAGGACAATCTGTATCAAAAACAGATATGCTTAACCGTTACATCACTCAACAATCTTGCGGTTCGTATGAGAATCGAACTCATAACAACAGATAGACAATCTGCGATGTTAGCCATTACACCAACGAACCTTGTAATCTGTACGGGAATCGAACCCGTATTTCAAGAATGAAAATCTAGTGTCCTTGCCGTTAGACGAACAGACTAAAAACAAAAAACCCGGTCGTTGTGCGACCGGGTTTTTGTTCAGGCATATACGTTATGCCTATACATAAAAACTTTTCGGTCGCTGATACTTGCAATCGCCCACATTACCTATCGGCTCAATACTACTTTGCACCTGCACATGCCAATAGCATCCGAGCGATGATAATAATGACGCATCATTCAGTGTTGTAAATCGTTTATGTTGTAATTGTTGCCGCATTTGAAATTTTATTATCAGCATTATATCGAATCAAATTTATCATCCCACAAATCCAATTCATCCTTCCAAATCCCAGTTCAGACAATTAAAAAACCCCGCAATCTCTTACGGGGCTTGTATCTTATCGAATTCGTTTTTACTTATTCAGCATGATAACTTGCCCCGCAACTTGGATAGCCTTTCGGTTGACTAAACCAATTTATCGATTCAATATGTAAATCTATTCGGAGCATTTTTTGTTTTTGAGAATGCAAAGATGAAAATAATTTTTTGATGTTGCCAAATTTTTGGAAAGAAATTTTAAAAATATTTTTCAGCGCTATTTTTTTAAATCACTTTCTGGGTTACGATTTGTTTGTTACGGAAGTTTTGCAACCAGATTTTCAGGAAGGATTTTCAGTATATAATAAATCAATTTCCATTTGAAACCCGGCACAATAATAAAGCGCCTATGTGGACTCACAATTGCTTTTGCGATAAAAGAAGGTTCGAGCATCAGCGATTCCGGAAGATTTAATCCATCCACCATTTTGCTTCTGATATAACCAGCGACAATCACATTCACGATAATTTTACGAGAAAAAAGATATTGCCGCAATCCCGCGAGGTACTGAGTGAATGCAGCTTTCGTGCTGCCATAAATAAAATTACTTTTTCTTCCGCGCACACCGGAGAGCGAAGAAAGCCCGATAATTCTTTCAAGATTATTATTTGAAGTATCCGTTGCAATGATATTGAGAATGGAAACAGCGCCACAATAATGCACGTTCATCATTTGATATGCACCTTGCCAATCATGCATTGCTTCTTCATTATTCTTTAAAAAGCCTGCAGCATATAAAACGATATTCGGCTTGCGCGATAAATTTTCATAAAAAATTTTATGTTCTGCAAATGCAACTGCATCAAAATATGCAACAGTCACTTTTTCAGTTGATATTTTTTCTTCCGACAAAAATTTATTGAGCTGATCAGTGCTGCGCGACGCAGCGATTACATAATAACCTATCTCCACATATAATTTGATGGCTTGTTTTGCTACATCTGAATTAGCTCCTAAAATGAGCACTGCCTTACCTGTTTCTTTGTTCATTATGAAATTTGTTAGTGAACTGTCAGCGTTTCTTTCAACCTGATATCTCTTGATGAAGCGCCAATCATTATCCTGAAATCACCGGGTTCAACAACTGTTCTCAAATCTTTATCAAGCATGCTTAGCATTTCCGGAGTTATTTTAAAAGAAATTTCTTTTGTTTCGTTTGGCAACAAATGTATTCTTTGAAATCCTTTCAACTCCATCACAGGTCTTGCTACCGATGCTAATAAATCATGAATATATAATTGCACCACTTCATCACCTTCAACACTGCCAACATTTTTCACTTTGCATGTCATGATTGTAGAATCGTTTTTAGAAATATTATTCTTTATGACTTGCAAATCGCTGTAATCAAATTTTGTATAGCTCAATCCAAAACCGAATGGGAAAAGCGGCAGACCAGTAAGATTATTATAATCATCTCCCCTGCCTGTTGGCTTGTGATTATAAACCAATGGCAACTGCGCTTCATTTATCGGGAAAGTAATCGGCAATCTGCCCGCAGGATTATAATCGCCAAATAAAATTTGTGCTACTGCATTACCACCTTCTTCACCCGGATACCAAACATCCACAATGCCATTTACTTTATCAATCCAATCGTTCATTGTGATTGCACTTCCCCCTACAAGCAATACCACGACTGGTTTTCCTGTTGCCGCAATTTTTTGAATTAATTCTTCTTGTTTACCCGGAAGTGCCAACATTGCTCTGTCACGAAATTCGCCTTCTTCAATCCCAACAGCAACTATAACAACGTCTGATTGCTTTGCAACGCTAACTGCTTCTCCTATTTTTTTATCAGCATCATCAGGCACATCTACATTCCATATCAATTTGATATGGGCATTACCAACCGGTTCAAAAAATTCTATGCGAACATCATATTCCTTATTTTGCTCAAAGAAAAAATCTGACAGCAAAGTGTGATAAGATTGTTTCTTCCAATTGTCAACAAGCAATTGATTATTGATGTATAATCTGAATCCGTCATTTCCATCCAGACCAATTTTAAATTTTCCTGTTTTAGGTGAATGAATTTTCCCGGTCCACTTTACAGAATAAAAATCAAGATTGATGGATGCATCCGGTGGAAATAATGTCCATTGAAAATTAATATCGTTATCTGCTCTCGTCAATTTTGGGATACCCGTCAGCGTGATATTATTAAAATATTCACCTTTCACAGTCAGAAACTCTTTTGGAACAACTTTCCATTCCTCATGATATCTTCCGCAGCCAGCAGCATACGAAACTCTAATTTCTTTGCCAGCCTTGTTCTTAATGCCATCGAGTATATTTATTTTTTCGTTACCTGGTCCTGCATAACCGCCGAGCCTCGCTTCCATTGCATCAGTTCCAATTACAGCAATTGATTTAATATTTTTCTTGAAGGGCAAAATATTGTTTTCATTTTTTAATAAAACAATAGATTCGAGCGCCGCTTTTCTTGCAACCGCCTTGTGCATTTTATCATCCGATAATTTTACCGAAATATTTTCATCAGCATAAGGATGTTCAAATAATCCCAATTCAAATTTTGCACGAAGGACGCGAGAAACAGCGTCATCAATTCTTTTCATATCAATTTCTCCATTCAAAAATGGCGGGATGAATAATTTGTAATGTTCATAAGCAGTTTGAAAAATGACATCCAATCCGCCAGTGATAGACTGTTGGCTTGATGTCGGATAATCTTTGGAAGTATAATGCAAAACATTGGCGCCACCAACAGCACTCGCATCAGAAATCACAAATCCTTTGAAGCCCCAATCGGATTTTAATTTTTTATTCAACAACCAATCATTCGCAGAGCAAGCGATGCCGTCGAGAGAATTATAAGCTGTCATCACAGAACGAGCTCCCGCTCTTTCAAAAGCTGCTTTGAATGGAGGCAAATAAATTTCTTCAAGCAATCTCTCATTAAAATGAATCGGATAACTATCGCGACCACCATCGCCCACATTCGCAATAAAATGTTTCGGTGTGGTGATGATATTCATTCTCTCAAACGCGCCCATAAATGCAACACCCATTTCTGAAGTCAGATATGGGTCTTCACCATAAGTTTCTTCAGTTCTTCCCCAGCGAACATCATTGGCGATATTGATAACCGGGGAAAGTATTTGTCGGATGCCCCGCTCTTTTGTTTCATTTGCAATGGCATTAGCAACATCATGCACCATCGATGTATCCCATGTTGCTGCCAGCGCAATGGATTGAGGAAATGCAGTAGCTCCGCTTCTCACAAGCCCGTGCAACGCTTCATCAAAAGCAATAATCGGAATGCCCAATCTCGATTTCTCAACAAAATATTTTTGTATGGCATTGATTTTTTTCACCAGCAATTGTGCATCTTCCGATGCATTATAGTGGAGCATTTGTTGAGACGCATCTCCGTTTGATGATGCAGCACTTACCTGAAATCCGAAAATTCCATTCTTATATTTTTCTTCATCGCCCTTGCCCACTTCACCGGGAATCATAAATAACTGCCAGAACTTTTCTTCTATTGTCATCCTCTTCAACAAATCTTTCACACGCTCTTCCACAGACAGTGAAGGGTTTTTATATGGTAAAACAGATTGAGCGAATCCCGAAATTGAAATACAAAAACAAAAAACGAGAAAAATATTTTTCATGCTATACTTTTTAAAAAGATAATTATTTGCCAAGGTGTATTGCTACTATGAAACATTGTTCCCTTGTGGCGATCTCTTGTACATTTGTGCTATCTTCAGCAAGATGCAACAGTCAAAACAAAATTTATCTTTCCTCAACAATTTTGTTGAAAATAAAACTATATTTAGAAATTGCTAATAAATTTCTTCAAGGTGAAACTCCCTAAACAAAAAATCCGGCTGACTCTGTTTATTTCCATCCTCTCTAACATAGGCTATGCGCAGGTTTCATCTATCAGGAATAATTATGTTATTGAAAAAAATATCCCTCACCTGACGATTGAAAGAAGAATGATTTATGTTCCTGATAATAATTGGCTGTATTCTCATCATGCTTCCATCACACATTTCAAAAATAAATTCATAGCTATCTGGAGCAACGGGCTAATTGATGAAGACAATCCGGGACAAAGAGTTGCTTATTCAACATCATCAGATTTTCTGCATTGGGACACATTAAAAGTTCTAGCATCACCTTCTTTATATCAGAAAGACACACTGAATGTATTGACTGCTGCGGGGTTTCATCAATATCACGACACACTTGTTGCTTATTATGGGGAATATTCACCGCATAGAACAAACACGCATCTTTGGGCAAAGACTACCACTGACGGCGAGCATTGGAACGATGCCATTGACATGCATGTTGCCGTTAATCCAAATCACGGGCCGCAGCTTTTGAAAAACGGAAGACTAATCATCAGCGGGAATTTTACATTTCCTTACACAGATGACCCAGCCGGTTTGAGCGGCTGGAGGATGAACAGCTTTTATAACGACTCTTTATACAAAGAAGATAATCCTGAAACATTTTATTCTCCTGCTGAAAAAAATCATTTGCCTCCATTATGCGAAGGTTCTTTTTTTCAAACTGATGACAATGTCGTTCACATGTTGATGCGCGTTACAGGTGATGGCTGGAAAGGGAAATTGTGGCTCACGGAAAGCAAAGACAACGGTGAGCATTGGTCTTTCCCAACTGAAATAAATTTCACTGACAACGACAGCAAATTTCACTTCGGCAGATTGCCAGATAAAAGATTTTATTATGTCGGCATACCAGACACGCTGCATCATTATGATCGCACACCGCTTGTGCTCGCCATTTCAAAAGACGGGAAATTTTTTAATCAGCAATATATTATCGCCAGCGAAAATTCTTATGTATTGAAAAAAGAAGGTTTATGGAAAGGCGGCCAATATGGCTATCCGCACACGATGATTTTTAACCGTTATATGTATGTGATCATTTCAAGGCAAAAAGAATCGGTTGAAGTGATAAGGTTTAAATTAAGTCAATTGAAGTGATGTGCAAATTTGAAAATTTGCGGATGTGCGAATTCTTTCTGAACTCAGAACTCTTAACTATGAACTCCTGACTAAAACGGATACCCAATGCCAAGATTAAGAACGAGATTATTTCTTCTCCACTCGCCATCACCAAATGCAATCTGATTAATGACCCATCGCTGCCCTTCGGGAAGATATGGCTTGCGTAATGGGAACGCAACATCAAGTCTCACTACCAAAATAGAAACATCAAAACGTAGGCCCACACCGGCTCCTACGGCAAGCTGGTTTAAAAACTGAGAGGAGAATTGTCCGCCTGGTCTTGCAGTATCTGCATTATATAACCAAACATTTCCTGCATCCACAAAAATAGCTCCGTTCACAATGCTGAATAATTTTGCACGTAGCTCGGTGTTCAATTCTAATTTTATATCTCCCGATTGGTCCGGCAAAAAATTATTCTGATCCGGTGAATTATAAGTTCCGGGACCAACAGAACGGCTCCTGAATGCGCGAATGCTATTTGTTCCTCCGGAAAAAAATTGTTTCACAAAAGGTAACGCTGTCGAATTTCCGTAAGGATAACCAAACCCAATGTCAATACGGTTTGCCCACACTGTGTTTTTCTCTTTATAATAATATCTGAAATCAGTTTCCGCTCGGATATATTGCGCAAAATCCAATCCTAATATATATTTTGTCTTCCCGTTTTTTGTATCTGCTCCGGTTAATAACCCAGCTATATTTCCTGACAAATCAAGATTGCCATTGAAATAAATTGCATTCCTCGGCTGCTTGCCGACCAGTTGGTTGTAAGTGAAAGTATAATTTGACCCGAGTATAAATTGCTTCTGAACTGCAAGCAACAAGGTTGGATTCCTTTTAGCGCTGTCCAAATATTCCTGCGTGACGCCCGATGGCAATACATAATTTATCGCAATCGGATTTAGCTGGTGTTCTTTTCTTGCACTCTCTTTCCAATCATAACCGAAAGCTGTACGAAAACTATTCAGCGTAAATAATTTTTCTTTTCGCAAATAGTCATATCCAAGCTCAATTGTTGTCTTGGGAAGAAAAGCTCCTGTTGTATTCAAATTGAAAAAAGGAACAATAAATTTAGGGAATGACAATTTATTATCAAGCCCTGCACGATAAGTATTATATCCGCTCAGGTTAGAACTGAACTGAACTTCAAAACCTCCATACGCATCTATGCTCAATGCTTCGCCACCTTTGAAAAGGTTTCTGTTCTTCCATCCAACGCTCAATTGTGTGCCAACGAGATTATCAGATTTCGTTGTGCCGAAGATTTCAGTGTGCAAAGATTTTTTTGGATTTGGTGTGAGGTAATAATAAGTATTCAGCATCGGCGAATCCGTTCCATGCGCTATTTCAAAACGGTTTTTCACAAACTTGAACAAACCAAGATTAATCAACCGGCTCAATGTAAGATTGTGGTCGCTTCTTGTATAAGTATCGCCCGGCTGAAATCTCAGCATCTCATCAAACAATGAAGGCTTGAACAAATGCGCAGTGTCGACCAAATAAAAATTTTTGTATTGCTTTCCTCTCTGTCTGCTTGTGTCTGCACCGCTTCCACGCAGGCTGTAATTGGCAAAAATGAACACATCCTTTATATCATAAGTGTGCTGCGCTAAATCAGGAACATCCGGTTTCACTTTCACATACAAATCAACTTTCTGATTTCGCAAATTACTATCTGCATCAATAATCAAATAATCAGGGCTGAAATAATAAAAACCATTTTCTTTCAGATCAGCATCAATTCTAATTCTTTCCAGCTTGATAACATCAAGATCAAACGGTTTATCTTTT
>DATGIX010000112.1:0-19932 GCA_035295505.1 Puia sp.
TAAAGATTGATTATAACGGTAATGGATACACGTAAAAATATATGTAAAACATGAACGATATTCAATGAAAGATATGCACAGATTTTGCACAATGCAATTAGAGCGGTGTATCTAAGGTAAATTTGTTCATCCTGACATTACCTCAAGTCCAATAGAATGAAAGAAATAATTGTTGTTGCAATCGTGCTGTTTGTTTACTTCTTTATTTCCTATCTGATTTATACCAGATTGGTTAAGGCAAAAGGATTTTTTTTTGTGCTGATATCTTCAGCATATTTGGTCTCCACATTTTTTCTGTTTCAACTTATTCTTCGAATCGATCAGTATCTTTTGACTCCTGTTTTTGGCGAAGAACCTATTCGCGTGAATGAAGTGATTATCGCAGCTTTTTTTGTTTGCACAGTCACTGCTTTTATTAATATCATTGCAGCAATGGCCCGCAAAGAAAAAATAAGCGAAAATGCGGTTGAAGAAAAAGCGCAATCTCCTGCTGTGTCGTAGCATTATCAAAGCCCTGAACTATTTTTGAGATTTTTTGTACTCCAATAGCATGAAGCAAATTGTACTAATCATATTAGTGATGATTTTCAATCAGGCAATTTTCTGCCAGAATATATTCACTTCATATAATAATGAAAGAGTAGCTATCACAAAAAACGCCATGATTGTGTTGGGTGCATGGGGAACTGCCAATGCAGTAACAGGTGCCGTCGGCTTATCATCATCTCATGGCGAAGCGAAATATTTTCATCAGATGAACCTGATCTGGGGAGTAACAAACCTTGCAATTGCTCTCCCAACTTATCTGAGCCTGAAAGGAAAAGCAAAAGACCTTTCCCTCTCAGAGACAGTTAAAGCACAATCCGGAATTGAGAAAACATTTTTTCTGAATATGGGTCTTGACCTGGTTTACATTGCCGCAGGTGCATACTGTGTAGAAAAAGGGAATAATGATTCGAAACATGATTTATATAAAGGCTATGGCAAAAGCCTTTTCCTTCAAGGTGGCGGTTTGCTGATTTTTGATGTAACAATGTCATTAATCAATATCAACCATGGCAAAAAATTGTACAAGCTTTTAAATAGCCTTCAATTTTCAGGAAACAGTGCAGCAATTTTTTGGAAATTGTAAGAAATGATTGCTATTGATTTTTTTCAACTGAAACCACTTTGCCCGCGGTGTCAACAATAGCACTTATATTATTGATGGTTTTTGTTCCGGCGCTATCTGCGAAAGTGTATTTGCAAACCACACGCATTTTGTAAATGTTTTCCGGCTGATAACTTGTCATTTCATTTTTATAGCTGCCCGGATTTTTTATAGACGATTGCACATATTGTTTTAATGGCTTGCAAGAGCCATCCGTAGTGTCAATAAATCTGGCTACCCATTCTTCCTGAAATCTACCCATTCTTTTTCCTTTAGCCATGGCAGCATCTTCAAATGATAATGTTTGTAATGGTTTGGAAGCATCATATTGAAAAATATAAACCATATTGATATTATCAAAATTATTCAGTTTATATTTTTTGTCGAAATAAGCTTCTGTGCCTGATTTATCGGGATTGCTGACGGAGATAAGAACGCCACTGTCTTTGAAAAGAACTTCTTTCACATCATATAACGAATCTGATTTGATTTTTGCAGCGAGTGAACTGGTATCTGCAACTTGCCCGCTTAATACAACCACAACTTGTTTCTTTTGATTTTTGTCAACATAGATTTTGGCAAGAACAAGACCTCCAAAAACAATGACAGCGGCAAGTATGATGAGAAAAGTTTTGATGGTAACGATGTTTAATAAAAATCCAAAATACGAAATCCTTGCCAAAAAATAATTTGGGGATGAAATACCTCAATGTTTTATTGTGTTTAGAATATCATTTGAAAGAATGAAATTTGAATGAGCAATTCAGGTTTTTTGGAATAAAGAACCTGTCAGGTTTCAAAACCCGACAGGTTGAGAAATAAATTTTCTTTGTTAATATTTAGCAGGTTGCCCTGGTTTTGGAGTTGAGTTTTTAATAAATTCTCTCAACTGATCATTTGCTGCGCTGAGGTCTTCTTTGCGCAGGTACATCATGTGTCCGCTGCGATAGCCTTTCCATGATAATCTGTCTTTCAATCTTCCGCTCGGGTCTAACTGCCACAAGCTATATTTCGCATTAAAGTAATCACAAGCACCATCATAATAACCAGATTGTATGAGCAAATGCAGATAAGGATTTTGAGCCATTGCCTGGCGAAGGTTTTCACCGGTTTGATCTCCTTTGTTATTCCATGGGAATACTGGTCCAAACATATTATACTTAAGATCTGTTTTGTAACCCAGATCCTCGCGCAGGTATATGTTCATAGCTGGCGTGAAAGAATGCAGCCACGAAGTGAGTTCTGCATTGTAATCAGGGCTGTCACCTCCATCTTCGCGGTCAATGCCACGATAGCGTGAATCAAGTCGGCCAACAGTAAACCCTTTATCGCGAAGCAATTCTTTCCAGAAGAAATTCGGATGGATGACAAGATTGTGCTGCAATACCACTTTCTCTGAAAGTCCGGTATAACGAGAAATCTTTGCTGCAATTTGTTTTCTGTTATCGTCAGGAATAAAACCGCCTTTTGCTATTGCAGGTATTAATTCATTAATAGTGAAATTCTCAACCTCAGGCAACATATCTGTGAGATCTTTTTGCTGAAGGTCTGCTGCCAGTGCTTTATGATACCACGCTGTTGCGGAATAATAAGGAATCATCAAAGCTTCCTGAACAGGGCCGCTGCGCTCGATGCCAAGACCGGTTGGTGAAACCAGGATTACTCCATTAAGGTACATCCATTGTGCATTTTGCAATTCAAGCGCAAGGCCTGAAACGCGTGTCGTTCCATAACTTTCGCCAATCAGATATTTTGGGGATGCCCACCTATTTTTTCTTGTTACAAAAGTGTTAAGCCATTCAGCGAGATATTTAATATCCTCATTAACTCCAAAAAAAGTAGAGGTTGGAATATCTTTGCTAACAGGTCTTGAAAAACCTGTGTTTACAGGATCTATGTAAACGATATCAGCGACATCTAAAATAGAATTTGAGTTTTCATGAACTCCATAAGGTTGAGTGGGATAGCCTTCATCATCTACATTTAAAATGCGAGGACCAGTATATCCAATTTCCATCCAAACAGAAGGAGTGCCGGGGCCGCCGTTGAAAGAAATAACGAGCGGACGAGTCGTGCGGTCTTTCACATCTGAGCGCTCATAATAAGTATAAAAAACACTTGCGATTGCCTTGCCATCATCACCCCAAACAGGCATGGTGCCGGCATTTGCTGTGTAAGGAATGCGAACACCTTTGATGGTCACTTCATTTCTTGTTGTCACTGAAGAATCGGTGTTGACCATTCGGTTCAAAACGGCAGGCTTGTCATCTTTCGGTGCAACGGGAACGGCTTCGGCAGCCTGTCTTCTTTGTGCATTTGCGGAATACAAAAAACCTAATAAAAGAAAACTGAACATAGCTTTTCTCATGATGCTGTCATTTTTGGTGGAGTAATTAGTTGTGACGCGATTAAGGTAAAACAAAAATGATGTGTGTCGTAAAAATTATTTTGAATATTAATCTGTTTGTTATGAACGGATGGATTTTAGATAATGAACAGGATAAAGCTGACAGGTTAAAGATTAGTTTTCTTTTGCTGCAATATGCCTTGATTATTGAAATAGAGAATTAAAGCACTTGTAACCTCAACTAAAATTTTAATATTTTACAAAGCATGTCTGGTTTTCAAAAGCTGATGGATTAACTTCGTGCATTAAAAAAAATTTCAACGAGATATAAATGGCCCGAAAACCTTTTTTCCCGATAATGGTTATTTTTTTTGCCGTGGCTTTGACATTGGTGGTGATTAAATACGCTTTCGCCAATCTAAGCAACTTATCTGATGTTCTTTTTGTAGGCAATTTGATTTTGTACGCAGCAACGGGTTTCTCATTCCGGTTTTACATCAAGGCAATCAACAATAAAAGCACACAGTTTTTCATTCGCATGATGTATAGTGCAATGATCATAAAAATGGCTACTTGCATGGCTGCGGTTTTGACTTATGCTTTTGCGTTCAAGCCGGTTGATAAATATGCGATATTGTTTTTTTTCGGGCTTTATTTCATTTACACTTTTGTTGAAGTAAGGATCATTACGCGAATGAACAAGGAGAAAAAAAATGCCTAAAAAGGAAGCGCCGCTTGAGTATCTCAATCAATTCATACCTGAAGGTGCGGCGCAGTTGGTGATGAACTACCTGCATCAATATAAAGTTCATCTTACGGTTACAAGAGAAAGAAAAACAGTTCTTGGCGATTATAGAAATGCGATCGATGGGAAGAACCATCGCATCAGCGTAAATGGGAATCTTAATAAATATGCATTCTTAATTACGTTGATTCATGAACTTGCGCACCTCCTTACTTTCATGAAATATGGAAATCGTGTGAAAGCACATGGCAAAGAGTGGAAACATATCTATGCCACCATGCTAGATGATTTTTTGAAGCTGAACATTTTCCCGAATGATATTATTACTGCTTTCAAAGAAACCATCCATGATCTGCCTGCAAGCAGTTGCGCTGATGAGGGATTAACCCGGGTTCTAAAAAATTATGACAAGAAATCAAATGGATTATTATTGGTTGAGCAAATCCATGAAGGTGGTATTTTTGAAACGAACGATAAAAGAATTTTCCGCAAAGGAAAGAAATTGAGAAAGCGTTTTGAATGCGTTGAAATAGCTACTAAGAGGGTTTATCTTTTTAGCCCGTTGTATGAAGTGAAGGAAGTGAATAAATAGAAAGTGATAAGTCGTAAGTGGTAAGTTTGAGTCTTTACTTATCACTTACGACTTACAACTCTTTAAGCATCCATATATCACACCCAAAATGGCCTGTATTCCCCATAGGGCTGTTCAAATATTTAAAGCCAAATTTTTCGTAAATGCCCAAAGCTTTTTTCAATTCAGGCATTGATTCGATATATACTTTTTTAAAACCGATTTCTTTAGCAAATTCCAGGCATTTTTCAATCAGCGACTTTCCTAAGCCAAGCCCGCGTGCAGTTTTTTTAAGGTACATTTTTACGAGTTCGCAAGTATCCTCAGGCAATCCATCAGATAGAAAAATGCCACCACCTCCGGCAATTTCATCTTGCACTGTTGCAACAAAATAGATGCTGTTCTGTTTTTGAAACAACTGATAGAGATTGTCTGTTGTCTCATCATAATAAACAGTTCCGGGATGGTTTGCGCCAAACTCGGCAAGGCTGCTGCGGATGATTGCTGCGAGTGCTGCATTATCTGAAGGCAGAATAACTCTGATAGAAATGTCTTCCATTCAGCGAAGATATTCTACAGGTTAATTTTAATAAAATAAACTGATTTAGCTGATTAATGCCATGAGGCTATAAAGAATAACTAGGGATAATAATACAAATCCAAGGAAAGGAACATGTGCTTTTTTCATCTGGATGGTTATGTTATAGGTTTACGGGATTATTATTGAATGTATGAACGGAAGATTTTGGAATTTATTTTATTTGTCAGGAGCAAAAAATCAGTTTGATTATATCAGGCATCAGACGGCTATAAATGGAAATAAATTTTATAATTGCAGCCAAAGCCGTCAGATGCCTATCGTTTTTCCGATTAAGCGAAATTGCCGGCTATGAACCAGAGATGAATAGAATTGTTAATGTACAAGTGAGTGACACAAGGATGTTGAATAAAGAACAAATGTTAGTCACATAAAAATCACATGTCCAAAACAGAGAGCTTTAGTTGTTAAAGAGCAATTAGATTTGCAGAAATAAATTGATCCTATGGCACATCGCAGGCGGATTAGCCCGAGTTTGAAGATTAATAATGATACCGGTTTTGGCACCAGCACAACAAATGTTGGCGGCAGGTTCGTGAACAAAGACGGAAGCTTTAATATGAGGAAAGAAGGCTTGCCGGTTTGGGAGCGCTTCAGCATATTTCATAAGATGCTTACCATGCCGAGATGGAAATTTATTTCTATCGTTATCATTTTCTATCTCGCCGTGAACCTTTTGTTCAGCTTGTTATACTATTTTGTCGGTCCTGAAGAATTTCAGGGAATGATTGCTCAAACTCCGTGGCAGAAATTCAAAGAAATATATTTTTTTAGCACGGAAACTTTCACCACCGTTGGTTACGGAAGAGTAAATCCTGTTGGTGATATGGCGAATGTGGTTGCGTCAATCGAAGCGATTACAGGTTTTCTTTCGCTCGCTATTTTCACGGGCTTAATGTATGGTCGGTTTTCAAAACCTGAATCATTTCTGATGTTCAGCGAGAATGCGCTCATCAGCCCTTATCAGGACAAAACTGCGCTGATGTTCAGGTTTGTTTCTTATAAAGACAATCACGTGCTTACGGATGTTGAGGTTAGGGTGAATATCGGTTTTCAGGTCATAGAAAATGAAAAGACCCTCTATAAATATTTTACGCTTGATTTGGAACGTCATCGTGTTGATAATCTCCCGATGAATTTTACTGTTGTTCACCCGATTGATGAAAACAGTCCTTTATATGGTTTCACTTCGGACGATATGAAAACTGCAGATCTCGAGCTATACGTACTTATCAAAGGCTTTGATGATGTGTATTCGAACATTGTGCTTCAGCGGACTTCATATACTTTCGATGAAATAATCTTCAACGCGAAGTTTGTTCCGATGTACAAAGAAAGCGAAGACAAAAATACTACCATTGTTCAACTGCATAAGCTCAATGAATTTATAGAAGTGAAGCTGCCTGTGATGACCGTGGATGCAGAGGTGGGGTTGAAGAGCGAGACGAAGGAATGAGTTGGTGATAAGTAATAAGTTGTAAGCGGGCTCGCTTTCAGGCAGTTTTAATTCTTTGCATTTTATTTCACAATTCATATTTTTTTAGAAAACGGCGATTCTTTAATTTTGGACCGAAATACGAAATTAGTCGAAATGTTATGGATGCAATCATTGACAAAGAAGATGTAGTGCTGAAGGAAATTATAAACGGAGCAAGGCTTCTTTTTGAGAAATTCGGATTGAAGAAAACGACGATGGAAGATATTGCCAAAGAGGTTGGCAAGGGTAAAAGCTCTCTCTATTATTATTTCCCCAGTAAATATGAAATTTTTGAAGCGGTTGTCGATCAGGAGATGAGCGAGCTTTTTTCGCTGGCGCAAAAAGCAGTTGATAAAGCTCCAACGGCAAAAGAAAAATTAAAAGCATACACAAAAGTGAGATTGTCGAAGCTGAATAAACTTGGCAATCTTTCTCAGGTCGTAAAGAACGATTTGATGGACAACATGAGCGTTGTGATGAACATTAAGAAGCGCCATGAGATCACGCAGGTGAACATGATCAAAAAAATTATTACAGGAGGAGTGGAGAGCGGGGAGTTCAAGAAAATGAGCAGTGATGATATAGGGCTTTTGGCATTTTTGTTCGCTGCTACTTTTCGGGGAATCATCATGCCAATGTGCACGCAGACTTTTCCGGACCTAACGCATAAGTCGGATGATGTTGTAGAAATGATGGTGGAAGGCATCGCGAAATAGAAATTTCACCGATTAAAAACAGCGATTCGCCATCGACAATTCATCGTATTGTTAAAATTAATTTGAGACAGTTCAGCGGATTTTATAAACGATAATTTCGCTTGTTTTAGATAAAATTTTATAACCTAACAAATAAAGTGCTATGAAAGAAAAGGTACAAGCAGCAGATGGAAAATTAGGAATCCTCATTCCAGGATTAGGCGCTGTAGCAACAACATTGATTGCTGGGGTAGAAGCTATCCGGCAAGGGTTTTCGCAGCCGATTGGTTCGCTCACACAAATGGGGAATATCAGGCTTGGAAAAAGAACTGAGAACAGATATCCATTGATAAAAGATTTTGTTCCTCTGACGGATTTGAATGATACGGTATTTGGCGGATGGGATATTTATGAAGACAATGTGTATGAAGCTGCTTCGAAAGCGAAGGTGTTAGAAGCAGGTTTGTTGCATGCTATCAAGCCGCAACTCCAGGCATTGAAACCGATGAAAGCAGTTTTTGACAAAAGTTATGTAAAGAATATCGATGGGAAAAATGTGAAGCAGGCAAAAACAAAATTTGACCTGGCAAAATTGGTGATGGATGACATTGAAAATTTCCGCGATGCCAATGATTGCGCAAGAATTGTTTTGGTTTGGTGTGGTTCAACAGAAAAATATATTGAAACTACTGATGTTCACGAATCACTTGAGGCATTTGAAGAAGGACTGCACAACAATGACCCGATGATTTCTCCGAGCATGATCTATGCTTATGCTGCGATTAAGCTTGGAGTGCCTTTTGCAAATGGCGCACCAAATCTTACCTGCGATATTCCTGCATTGATTGAACTCGCAAAAGAAACAAATACACCGATTGCAGGAAAGGATTTCAAGACAGGACAAACATTGATGAAAACAATATTAGCTCCCGGTCTTCATGCAAGAGCGCTTGGGATCAAAGGTTGGTTCTCTACAAATATTCTTGGCAACAGAGATGGATTAGTGCTTGATGATCCTGATAATTTCAAAACAAAAGAAGTTTCGAAACTAAGTGTGCTGGATGATATCCTTCGTCCTGAATTGAATCCTGAATTATATGGTGACTTGTATCATAAAGTAAGGATCAATTATTACCCTCCTCATGGTGATAATAAAGAGAGCTGGGACAATATTGATATTTTCGGATGGCTTGGTTATCAGATGCAGATCAAAATAAATTTCCTTTGCCGCGATTCGATTTTGGCAGCACCGGTGGTTCTTGATCTCGCTCTGTTCATGGATCTTGCAAAAAGAGCAAACATGAGCGGCATTCAGGAATGGCTTTCATTCTATTTCAAATCGCCACAAACAGCACCGGGCTTACGTCCTGAGCATGATATATTCAAGCAACTGATAAAATTGCAGAACACTTTAAGGCACATGATGGGTGAAGATCTGATCACGCATCTTGGTCTGGATTATTATCAGGATTTAGTGGAGGCTTTGTAAGAATAAAAAATTAGAAATGAGGAATAAGGAATTTGAAAGTGTGGAACTGCAAACTAATAACTAATAACCGGAAACTGTTTTGTATAAGTTAATCAGCGCTTGCTTTGGGGTTGGCTACATAAAAGGTGGCGGAACAATCGCGGCGCTGGTAGTTTCAATATGCTGGTATTTTATTTGTAAAAATAATTGCAGTTACATGTTTGAAATCGCTGCAACTATTTTAATAACAGCAATAGGGATTTGGGCATCAGGAGAAGTGGAAAAAGATTGGGGCAAAGACAGCAGTAAAGTAGTGATTGATGAAGCAGCCGGAATGTGTGTGAGCTTGTTGTTTTTGCCGACAAAAGTGAAATATGTTTTCGCGGCATTTATATTGTTCCGTTTTTTTGATATCGCCAAACCTCTTTACATCCGTAGATTAGAAAAGCTGCCACGTGGCTGGGGAGTGATGGCAGACGATTTGCTTTCGGGGATTTACAGCAATTTAATAATGCAAATTATTATAGCGGTTAATTTATTTTGAATGTTCACTTTTTTAAAAGCGCAAACAGCATCCATAACAGCAACCATTGTTGACTTCTTAACGATGATCATACTCGTTAAAGTCTTCAGCGTATGGTATGTTATTGGCAGTGCCGCGGGAACAATAGCCGGAGGTATCGCTCATTTTTCCATGAGCCGTCATTGGGTTTTCGAAGCCCGGGATGGAAAGATACAATCGCAGGCATTAAAATATTTTATGGTCTGGTGCGTCTACCTTTTGTTGAGCACAGGGCTTGTTTTTCTGATTACAAATTATGGAAATATAAACCCGATAATTTCAAAAGTGATTGTTGCTTGTTTAATGAGCGTGAGCTATAATTATTTTATGCACAAAAAATTTGTTTTCAAATAAGGCATTATGTTAAAGAAAGAATGGATAAGACGGAAATGGATGGTGTTTATTTTTTTGGCTGGCACATTAAATGGTATCGCACAAACATCGATCGTGAAAGGAGTGGTGAGAGATGCGAATACAAAGCTGCCTCTTCCATCAGTCACTGTTACTATTAAAAATTTTTCAGGTGGAGTGATTTCAGATTCGCTTGGAAATTTTGCTGTGAAATATGAAAAGCCTTTCAATCAATTGGTGTTTACAATTGTCGGATATAAAAATCAAACGGTTAATGTGAAGTCCCGATTATACTCAAATTATCTTGCAGACTCGGCAACATCAGCAAGAAATGTATTTGTTGACAGCACCGATACAACCGGACTGAGCAAAGTGGATACTAGTTTTCATTTTCTGGATTCAAACGTTCACATAGTTGACACAATTGCAAGAATAACAGATTCGGCGATTGCAAAAGATATTAATGATACGACAGTCAGGAATCATATTAATGACTCGATCGCTTTCAAACCAAAAACATCTTCGGTTGATGAAAATCTGGTGATTGTTTATCTGCAGCCGAATAGCAGCTTATTAAAGTCGGTCACTGTTAAAAGCAAAAGAACAAAGTACCGCAACAAAGACAATCCTGCTGTTGAACTGATCCGTCACGTAATTGATAATAAATCTAAGAACAGGATGGGATCGTATCAATATGCGCAATTTGAAAAATATGAAAAGCTTCAGATTTCTATTGATAACCTTTCTGAAAAAGTGAAGAACAGCAAGCTCACTAAAAAATATCATTTCCTTTTCGAGAACGCTGATACAACAGTCATTCCCGGAAAAGCTTTATTGCCTGTTTATCTGGAAGAAAAAATTTCTACTGAATATTATCGTGCAAATCCACAAAAAACAAAGACCGTAGTAAATGCTCACAAAAGAGTCGACTTCGGCGAGTTTGTTGATATGCACGGCGTGAGCAATTATTTAAATCGGTTATACGCGGACGTTAATATTTATGATAACAACATCCCGCTTTTCACCAATTTGTTCCTCAGTCCGATTGCTGATATGTCTCCAACGTTTTACATGTTCTTTATTGCAGATACTACTGTTGAAGACGGGCAAAAATTTGTGAGGCTCACTTTCAGGCCAAGAAACCCAAACGATTTTTTGTTTCGCGGAACATTATATATCACGCTTGATGGAAATTATGCCGTGCAGAAATTCACGATGTTCACGAGCAAGAACATTAACTTGAATTTCGTTCGTGAGCTTCGTATCTCACAGGATTTCGTGAAGAGAGATGATGGCAGATATTTTCTTTTGAAAAGCAATGTGATTGGAGATTTGGGGATATTCAAAAAGGGAACCGGCATATTTGGCCAAAGGGTTGTTTCTTATAAAGATTTTGTTGCCAATCAAACAATACCAGATAGTATTTTTAAAGGACAGCCCGTTGTAGAATTGCCACAGCCTAGTGCAGGTCAAGAGCAGGACAGTTTCTGGCTCACGCACAGGCATGATACGCTTTCAAAGGCCGAATCAAAAGTGTATGCAAATATTGATAGCCTGAAAAATATGCCTTCATTCAGAAGGTTGATGGATTGGGCGACATTATTATTAGCGGGATATAAACAAGCTGGGCCATTTGAAATCGGGCCAGCAAGCACATTCTATAGTTTCAACCCTGTTGAAGGTTTCAGGTTAAGGTTTGGTGGGCGCACAACTCCTAAATTCAGCAACAGAATGTACTTTGAAACATATGGAGCCTACGGTTTTAAAGACCAAAAATGGAAATACTTCTTCAGTACCACTTATTCCCTCAATAATAAATCAGTTTATTCATTTCCGCTAAATTATATACGCGCCAGTTATCAGCATGAAACAAAAATACCCGGGCAGGAACTGCAGTTTGTTCAGGAAGATAATTTCCTGCTCTCATTCAAAAGCGGCAACAACGACAAATGGCTCTATAATGATTATTTCAAATTGAATTATGTGTATGAATTCGGGAATCATTTTTCATACGATTTCGGGTTCAAATATTGGAAGCAATATCCTGCAGGATCGCTTCATTATATTCAGGAATCAAATGGCGATACATTAAAAAATATAACGACAAGCGAATTGTCTGTGCAGTTCAGATGGGCACCGAATGAGCAATTTTATCAGGGCAAATTATATAGGATTCCGATTTTTAATAAATACCCTGTTTTCACTTTTCGATATATAGCAGGAATAAAAGGATTGGCAGGTGGTGAATATAATTATCAGAACATGACGCTGAATATCTTCAAGCGCTTTTATCTTTCACAGTTGGGCTATACGGATGTGACTGCTGAAGGCGGTTATCTTTTTGGCAAAGTGCCCTGGCCACTTGCTAATCTGCCCCATGCCAATCAAACCTATGCGTACCAGTTAAATTCCTATAACCTGATGAACTTTCTGGAATTCGTGAGTGACCATTACGTGAGTCTTGATGTAGATCATTATTTCAATGGTTTTATATTTAACAAGGTCCCGCTGTTGAAAAAATTGAAATTAAGAGAAGTGATAGAGGGCAAGATCTTATATGGCGGCATTCGTAATGAAAACAACCCTGCATACAATCAGGATCAATTGAAGTACCCGGGTGGAGACGCGCCAACTTTCCCACTCGGAAGTCAGCCATACATAGAAGCGGGTTTTGGAATTGCTAATATCTTCAAATTAATAAGGGTTGATTATATAAAGAGATTTACCTATTTGAATAATCCGGGAATACCGACATGGGGGATTAAAGCAAGAGTAAAATTTGATTTTTGATTAGTTTATAGGAAATTGCATAAGCTTAATTGAATGAAAAGAAAATCTTTAAGAACAAAATTGCAACATGGGATTTATAAAGTGATAAATCCGTTTGTTAGGCTGCTCATTAAACTGGGCTTAACGCCGAATGCAGTGACCACTATTGGGCTTGTGCTCAATATTGGGGTTGCGTTCATTTTTATTTTTGGTGGTGAGGAAGGTAACCGTGGTGATCTGCGCTATCTTGGCTGGGCAGGTGGTTTGATCTTGTTTGCAGGGTTATTTGATATGCTTGATGGCCAGGTTGCTCGATTAGGAAATATGAGCTCACGCTTTGGAGCATTGTATGATTCCGTGCTTGACAGATATAGTGAGCTGATTATGTTTTTTGGTATTTGTTATTACCTCGTTGCTCATCACTATTTCATCAGTTCATTGATTGCATTCATCGGAATGATAGGCTCCATGATGGTAAGCTATACCAGAGCTCGCTCTGAAGGATTAGGAATTGAAAACAAAGGTGGTCTGATGCAGAGGCCGGAGAGAGTGATTACCGTTGCCGTAGCAGCGATTGCATGTAGCATCACTGCTCATTATGTTGGTGGAAATTATAAACTATTTGTTTCAGGCATCCCTTTCCACGTTTTTGAGCCAATGTCGGTTTTTATTGTACCGATTACTGTTCTTGCATTGATGACAAATATCACAGCTATTAAGAGGTTGATGGATGCAAAAAGGGCGCTCGATCTTAAAGACAAAAAGGAAAAACTCACAGTTCCTTTGAAGAGAGATCCAAAAGCAAAAGCAATGATGTGGCTTTTGTTGTTCACTTTTATTCTTTTCGGGTATGCAAAGCCGTTAGCCAAGCCTGAAGTAGTGAAGGCTAAAGCTGTTATTAACGAACCTGTAGACACTTTCCCTATTCCAAATGGGATAAAAAATCAGTTGTTTTATTTGCAGAAAACACCAAATACAAACACCATTATATGCGAACTGAATTTATCTCCGGATGGAAATTTGGATGAAGAAAACCCGGTTCATGTTTTTTGGATAAGATATAAAGAGTTTGGTCAGAAAGCAGAGCTTAATTTTATTCAAAAGACTTTTGCGTATGGCATCAAGTCAAGACCTCTCGGTGATGGGAAATATGAGATTCATTTTGTTTCCTATAAAAAGAAACCTTTTTATTTGATCAGATCTACTGCTGATAATCAGTATCACGCATACACAAGCATTGATCAAAAGGTGGCAATATTGAAACGCATTTATATAAAGATCAATCCGGGAGGCACTTTCTGGTCGCCTAATGTTGAATACATTGAGTTAAAAGGAACTGACGCTGTAACAGGAAAAGAAGTGATGGAAAGAAATAAAGTATAAGCATCGCTTAACAAGACTACATGACCCAAACTCCTGCCGATCAATCTCAAAATTTTTACAGCACAAAAAATTTTATTCTTGTAATTCTAATATCTGCCGTTTATTTAATCTTCTCTTTTTTTTTAATTGGCTTCAAATCCGAACAGGTTTTTCTAGTCGCGCTTTTTGCGTTGATGTATTTTGCCTCAAGAGGAACAAGAAAATTTATTATCGCATTTTCCATCTTCATTATCTACTGGATTGTTTTTGATTACATGAAAGCGTTCCCGAATTATAAATACAATGACGTGCATATTGGTGATTTGTATTTCTCTGAAAAAAAAATATTCGGGATTTCTTATGAAGGAAATAAAATCACGCCTAATGAATATTGGCTGCGTCACGGCAACAATTTTTTAGATGTGCTTGCAGGCGTGTTTTATCTCACATGGGTGCCGGTTCCACTTTTATTTGCTTCCTTTTTGTTTTTTAAAAAACGCAGGCAATTTTTTTATTTCTCCCTCACTTTTTTTCTGGTGAATATTATCGGCTTCATTATTTATTATGCTTTTCCGGCAGCACCGCCATGGTATGTGCAGCAACACGGATTTGCATTTCATGCAGCAACGCCCGGAAGCACGGCAGGCCTTTCAAAGTTTGACCATTTTTTTCATGTGAACATATTCAAATCCATTTACGCCAAAAGCTCCAATGTTTTTGCTGCAATGCCTTCGCTGCATTCTTCCTATCCGGTTATTGTATTGTATTTCGGATTGAAAAATAAATTAGGTTCTATTAATATTTTGTTTGCAACGATCATGTTTGGCATTTTGTTTTCCGCCGTGTATGCAAGCCATCATTATGTGCTGGATGTATTGATGGGCATCGCTTGTGCTATAACCGGAATCTCGCTTTTTCAACTTGCAACAAAAAGTAAATTAGTGACACAATTTGTTGATAAATTGGTTGCAGTAACATCTTGATATTTCTTTCGGGATAATTAAACCTTCAAGGACTACACAACGTTTTGGTAAGAATACTAACTTTGATATATGGCAGAAGATTTAGCAATAATCAGCGGATCAAAAACTGAAAACTATCAGTCCATCATCCCACAGATAAAAGCATTGATAGATGGCGAGCCTGACCTCGTTGCAAACCTTGCAAATGTTGTGGCTGCATTAAAAGAACAATTCGGATGGTTTTGGGTTGGATTTTATTTAGTGAAAAAAGATGAATTAGTTCTTGCTCCTTTTCAGGGACCAGTTGCATGCACGAGGATTAAAAAAGGGCGAGGCGTTTGCGGAACAAGCTGGGCAAAAGCTGAAACCCTGATTGTGCCTGATGTAGAAGCGTTTCCTGGTCATATTGCTTGCAGCAGTTTATCAAAATCAGAAATTGTTGTTCCTGTTATCAGGAACAACGAAGTGATAGGTGTTCTGGATGTTGACAGCAGCGAACTGAACAGTTTTGATGAAACAGATAAAATTTTTTTGGAAGAGATAACAGATATGATTGTTTTTAGCGTTTAGGCTTATAATAATTCGGGCTCACGCCTCCTTATCCTGATCTTAATCGTAAATATTATTTTGAAAACTAAAATCATGAAAAAAATCTCTTTTCTGTTATTATTAAGCGCAGGCATTATTACAAGATCGTATAGTCAGAAAATAACTCCTTCAGACCTCGTCGGCGAGTGGGATCAGAATATTACTACCCACGCCGCAGCAATCATTTTTGATGACACTTCACACGTAAGGTTTTCTTATAAAGGGCGAACAGGTTCAACAAAAAAATATTATTACCTGCTCGATAATTCTCAAACACCCGCAATCCTGACGGTTGATTATAAAGCAAATCACAAAAAGCATCGTAACGAATATCTTATACAAATGGTGGATAAGAACACTATAAAGTTGCAGGTGCTCCACAAGAAAGATAACCGCCAGAATTTTGATGAAAGCGGAAATTCGATGATTATTACATTGATCAGGAAGCTCGATTTATAATCACATTTTTTATGCCTGCATCTTCCAAAACTTCTGCAAAAAAATCTTCTTCAAAAACAAAAGCGGATATTAAGTATGAAGATAAATCTGCCGGGCAGCCAGCAATTGTTTTGATTTTCGAAGAGATCAAAAAATTATTGCTGCCTTATGCAAAAGGCTCCATAAAACTGCATGGCGGCGATAACGGAAAAATAATTTTGATCAGTGAAAAGAACATTGAAATTGCAGGAAGAAAATATAGTGAAATATGGTTTGCATCTGCGCTCGTGCAAAAAGGTTATGTAGGATTTTATTATATGCCAATTTACACACAGCATGATAAGATCAATAAACTCATTGCCCCTGAATTATTAAAAACGCTCAAAGGCAAAGCCTGCTTTCACATCAAAAAACCAGATGCTGTCATTTATTCCCAAATAAAAGATGCGCTTAAAATCGGGTATAATTGTTATAAGGAAATGGGGTGGGTGTGAATCCCTTGTTTTAATTTACGATTATTAATGCATTCAAAAATAAAAGCCAATACATTAAGATTGTATTGGCTTTGCGCTTTTGTATGAAAATATTTTTAACTGACCGCTTCTTCTTCCGCATAACTGCTCAAAGGCTCGCAGGTGCAAATCAGATTTCTATCACCGTAAGTATTGTTCACTCTTGCAATAGAAGGCCAGAATTTATTTTCGCGAATATAAGATAATGGGAATGCGGCAGATTCGCGTGAATAAGAATGCTTCCATTCATTGGCGCAAATAACATGCAAAGTGTGCGGAGAATTTTTTAATGCATTATCAATTTTATCTGATTTGCCATCTTCAATATTTTTTATTTCATGATAAATGCCAATCATCGCATCACAAAAACGGTCAAGTTCTGCTTTGTCTTCACTTTCTGTTGGTTCAATCATGATTGTTCCTGGAACAGGGAAGCTCAATGTAGGCGCATGAAATCCATAATCCATCAGGCGTTTGGCAACATCCTCTGCTTCGATGCCTGCGCTTGTTTTAAAAGGGCGAAGGTCAACAATAAATTCATGAGCACAGGTGTCGTTAGAGCCGCTGTATAATATTTTGTAATGCTTTTCTAATCTCGCCTTCATGTAATTCGCATTCAGTATTGCATATTTTGTAGCATTCATAACGCCCTGAGGTCCGAGCATTTTTATATAAGCATAGCTGATAAGCAAAATGCTTGCAGAGCCATAAGGTGCAGCACTCACGGCATGCGCAGATTCCTGACCGTTGACCGACGACCGTTGACTGACAACTATGTGTCCCGGTAAGAATGGTTTCAGCTTTTCATTCACGCAAATTGGTCCCATGCCAGGGCCACCGCCGCCGTGTGGAATGGCAAATGTTTTATGCAAATTCAAGTGGCAAACATCTGCACCAATAAAACCAGGGCTCGTTAATCCAACTTGCGCATTCATGTTTGCACCATCCATATAAACCAATCCGCCGTTTTCATGAATGGCATCACAAATTTCTTTGATTGATTCTTCAAACACTCCGTGAGTAGATGGATAAGTGACCATCAAACCCGCGAGAGAATCTTTGTATTGCACTGCTTTTGCTTTCAGATCTGCAACATCAATATGTCCTTCATCATCACTTTTTACAACCACTACTTTCATTCCTGCCATCACTGCGCTTGCAGGATTTGTTCCATGTGCAGAAATAGGTATCAATATCACATCGCGATGATGATCGCCTCTGCTTTCATGATATGCATTCATGGTTAATAATCCTGCATACTCGCCTTGTGCGCCACTGTTGGGTTGGAGAGAAGTTGCAGCAAACCCTGTGATTTTGCTGAGCCAGTCTTCGAGCTCGGTGATGATTTGTTGATAACCTTCCCACTGGCTGGCCGGGGCAAAAGGATGTATCTGGCTGAACTCGGGCCAGCTCACAGGAATCAGTTCTGTAGCCGCATTCAGTTTCATCGTACATGAGCCGAGAGAAATCATGGAAGTGTTCAGTGAAAGATCTTTATTTTCTAAACTTTTCAGATAGCGCATCATCTCGCTTTCGCTATGGTGCGAATTAAAAACAGGGTGCGTTAAGTATAATGAAGTTCTTGTTGCAAAATCAGGAATGTTTGATAATGTGCTTGAATTAATATCTATTTTATTTGCAGGACAATCCACTACCTGAGCAAAAATTTTCACAATCTTATTGACGTCATCGATTGAAGTTGTTTCATCAAGGCTTATGGTTACAAAACGCGAACCATTCACAAAACGAACATTCATTTTTTCTCTTTCAGTAAAAGATTTGATAGCTTTTGGGTCAATCACTTCAACTTTGATAGTATCAAAATAATTTTTGTGAGAAATCTTGTAAATATTGACACCGATTTTTGTCAATGCATCTGCCAGGCTTTTTGCCAGTAGTGAAACTCTTTTTGCGATATTTTTTAATCCTTCAGGACCGTGATAAACGGCATACATCGCAGCCATGTTGGCAAGCAATGCCTGAGCTGTACAAATGTTTGAAGTTGCTTTTTCTCTTTTGATGTGCTGCTCGCGTGTTTGCAGTGCCATGCGCAATGCGCGGTTGTTCTGCGCATCGATGCTTACGCCGATAATGCGACCTGGGATTGCTCTTTTAAAGTCATCCTTTGCAGAAAAAAATGCAGCATGCGGGCCACCGAACCCCATTGGCACACCGAAGCGTTGTGCAGAGCCGATTGCTGCATCAGCACCTAATTCGCCGGGAGGGGTTAATAATGTGAGGGCTAACAAATCTGTTGCCATCACAACATAACCTTTCGCTGCATGAATTTTATTGATAAAATCTCTGTAATCTTCTATTGCGCCGTTCGTGTTTGGATATTGAACAATGGCCCCGAAATATGTTTCATCAATTTTTGCAGCCTGATAATCGCCAAAAACCAATTCAACCTTGATAGGTTTAGCACGGGTAACGAGAATATCTTTCGTTTGTGCATGAACGTTAGTATCTACAAAAAACTTTGGTTGCTTAATGTTTCCTGCCTTATTGATTTCATGAAAGAACATTGCCATGGCTTCGGCGGCAGCAGTGCCTTCATCGAGCAGCGATGCATTTGCCAGCGGCAACCCCGTTAGGTCGCTTACCATCGTTTGGAAATTCAAAAGGCTTTCCAATCTGCCTTGCGAAATCTCAGCCTGGTAAGGAGTGTATTGAGTGTACCATCCGGGGTTCTCAAAAATATTCCTGAGAATGACACTTGGAGTGATGGTGTTGTAATATCCCTGTCCGATATAAGATTTGAATACTTTATTTTTTGCCGCTACTTCTTTAAGTTCATTCAGGTATTGATATTCGCTTACGGGGCCGGGAATATCAAGCTGTGCTTTATTCCTGATCGATGCAGGGATTGTTTTGTCAATCAAATCATCCAAAGAGCTAATGCCGATTGTTTTTAACATCTGTTCTGTCTCATGTGCATTGGGGCCGATATGCCTTCCCGAAAATTCATTCGCCTGCTGTTCAAACAAATTCATGGTTTTCTCCGTAATTAATAGGTAAAAAGATGCGCAAAGTTAAGCTGATGTAAGGAGAAAATAAAGAAGCTCAGAGAATGGGGGATAAGCTGGGGATAGTTTTATAAATGAAGGCTTTACGGATGATATAGCAAAGCCTTCCGGAAAATCAATCATGTCAGAACAACGACATAAATGAAAGTAAACGTTGGTTAATTTTGCTACATACAACCGACAAACATTTTGATACTATGCTTAAATATGTCTTTCCACCAACAGTAATTATTTTATTAATGTTTTTTGCTACAGGCTTTACTCAAACTAAAAGAGAACAACATGGGTTTGCTGTAGTTGAACTATTTACT
>DATGIX010000113.1:0-30559 GCA_035295505.1 Puia sp.
GGAAAATATTTTTAGCCACTGCATTATGTGTAATATTTTTTTCATCGCATGTTTCTGCACAAGTAGATATTAAAACAAATATTCTTCCACCATATCCGAGCAAGATTACTGATTACGAATCGCACCCGCAACAGGTATTGATATTGGTTCATAACGTCAGCAATCTTGCTCAGGATATTCAATTAAGAGGAACCATTACCGGCGATAATGGAATTGTGCTGCGTGTGAATCCGCAATATAGAAGCCCATCGCCCATTCATCTTGGCGCAGGGCAAACACTTAATCTGAATGGCGCTGATATCAATCAATTGTTCGATTACAACCAACTTATTTTTAGCGGCATCACGAAAGACCAGGTGATACGTGGCAATGGTTTGCCGGAAGGAAATTATCAGATCTGCGTGCAGGCATTTAATTATAACAGCAACCAACCTTTATCAGCAACGGAACCGATGGGTTGCAGTAATGTGTTTCCAATTACAAGTGTGGAGCCTCCGTATATTATTTCCCCATTTAATGAACAATCCATATCTGCACAAACAACGCAGAATTTTGTGATTACATGGTCAACACCTGCAGGCGCACCGCCATCTACACAATACACAGTGGAGATGGTGGAGATATTAGATAGCAGGACTGCAAACGATGCAATTAATACTGCAACGACGCCGCCTTTTTTTCAGCAAACTATTAATGCAAGCAATTTATTATTGTATGGCCCTTCAATGCCATCGCTTACTCCGGGAAGACGATATGCATTAATAGTGATTGCAAAAGACCCATTCAACTCTGTTACATTTCGCAATGGAGGAAGAAGTGAAGTAACAAGTTTTATGTATGGAGAACCTGCAGATGCAACCGGAACAAATGGAACAACATCAGTAAACAATAATAACAGCAATGCAAATATTCCTTCAGTAACTATTAAAGGAAATATTAATTGGTATTATAGAAAATCAGAAGAAGTTGCACCTCTTACAAAAGCAAAATATGAAACATCATTTCTTACTAACAAAGCTTACACAAAAAAAAATTCAGGAAATTCTAATTTAATAGTCGGTGCCGCATTAAGCGACCCGAGTTTTGTAGCTGCTGTGAAACCTGCATCCATGGCAATTTCCGGCGAAAGCAATAATAACAGCAACAGCATATTTAAAATGGCATCATTAAAATCTGTGAAGCCAACCGCACCAATAGTTCCTTCCACTTCAAACCAGCTTAATAAAATTTCGCTCAATGTAACAAGTGTAATGGGTGGCGGATTCAACATCGCAGGCAACACAAGTAATCCTGCTTTTTTTAATAATTATGGTTCACAATCACATCCGTTGTCAAACACGATTATTAAATTAATGGCAACAGATACTACGCAAGCTTCATCATCACCCATGCTTGTTGGTGCAGCAGTGACAGATGCTGATGGAAACTTTCAGCTTGCATTTGTTCCGCCGGCAACATTTAATAATAGTAAGGGATATAAATATTCAGTCAACGTTCAGAATAATTATTTCTCCATGCCCGGTTTCTCATTTTCCATTCCTGCAAATACAACCAATTATGATTTGGGAGAATTGAAAGCATTGGCAAATACATACCGTTATATTCCATTTGCTATAAATGGAAATGATACAGAAATAGTAAATGCAACAGTAAAAATTTATCGCCGCGCAGATTTTTATAATACCAATCCTTCATTAAAAACAGAAGGTGATTTGAATGTGAACAATCGTGCTGCTGAAACAATTGACGGGCAACAATACATATTGATAGATACAGTGAGCGATGGTTATACAGCCACGCGTTTATTTTACAGCAGCGGCAGTGATGATGAATATAAAGTGGTGGTGAATGCACCACGTTATTCAACATATAAGACAAGCCTGAGTGCAACTACTACAATTACAAATCTTACTTTCCCGCAGACCATACAACAGTTTTACCAGTTAAGTACAATGCCTAACACATTAAGTGGTAGTGTATCAAAGGTGCTTGAACAAAGCGGGCTTAAACAATCTATTGCAGGTGCGGTTGTAACACTTTATTTAAGCGATGATGCATATAATAAAGCGACGCACGTCAGCAATCATTTGATAGTTGCTAATGCCGATATAAAGGCTGATGTATTAAAGCCGGTTTCACTGTCATCTGGTTCATCAGGCAACAAAACTTCCAATGAAAAAGTGATGACTATAAATAAAAATATCCCTAACCCAACCTTAAAAGAAAATCAACCTTCTACAATTACAGGCAATGGTAATAATCAATTTGTAAAATCAATAACACCATCTGCACTTGTTAATAGTATGAACGTAATACTCATCAACGGTCAGATGACTGCGACAACAGATTCATCAGGAAATTTTTCAATATCGAATATTCCTGTAAAACCATACTGGCTCAAAATAGTTGTCAAACTTCCCGGAAGCGATGCGACACTGCTAGATAGCGCATATTTTAACGAAGAAGGAATACAAAAAAACGTAAATGAAATTTTCAAATTCAAATCTTATGCAGTTACAGGAAATGTAGTGGATGATAAAAAGAACCCAATCCGCGCAGGATATAAATGGGTGTCTGGCGGCTCTGAAGCGCAAACAGATGCCAATGGATATATCGCTACTTTTCATGAAGCTGGCAATGACACTTTGCTGATTTATAAATTGGGGTATGATACTGTTCGTTATCCTGTGCCTATATCCGGCAATTTATTAGATACTACAACGCAGGTAATATCTTCCGGCGGTAACAGGCTTGTGTTGAAAATTGTAGCATTGCCAAACAAGCAAGTTCAATCAGCAGACCCAACAACCAATTATTTTGCAAGCCTCAAAGAAACGCCGACTTATAAACAATCTGTTATGCAAGGCAACCCAATTTCACCTTCAGGTTTTGGCTTTACATCAAACTCAAAAATTGCAGCATCATCATTTGCAAATTCAATGCTCGGTAAAAATGATAATCCTTCTCACGCTGTTGATTTGGGAACGATTTCGTTGACCAAAGAAACAGGGCGTATGTTCATTACCGTTACTGACAACAATAATATACCGATTAATAATGCTTCCATACAAATTGATGGAACTGATTCAACTGAGCACACTGATAAAAATGGAAAACGTTTCATTGAAGGCCCAGCCGGGAGCCTGTTGCTGAATGTATCCAGTGATGGTTCCGGCTTAGCGCCACAACAGGTAGCCATCACTGTTAGTATTACTGATACAACCAAAATTACAGTACAGCTTAAGCAGGGAATAAAAGTAATTGGTATTGTTAAGGCCAACAATGCCGCAGTGAGCGGCGCAGATATTATTGTCGATGGAATTGATTATATACACGCCACTTCTGCAGCCGATGGTTCTTATTCAATCATTGTACCGCAGGGGGATTATACATTAAAAGCCGCCAAGTCAGGATTTGTTTCCGACACAAAGGAGCAAACTTTTACTGCAAGCGCAACGATAAATTTCACACTGACAACCGCAAGTTTCAACATCACTAAATTAGTTGGCTTCAATGTCCAGATTGATAATATCGTGAATGAAGATGCAACGCATAAAAAATTGACCGGCTCATTTATAAATCTGCCTAATAATTCAGTGTTCGCATTAAAGAGCGGAACAACGATTCCCTTTTCAAATGTGGAAGTTGTTATCCAGAATAATATTCCTGTTCCGCTAAATGGCGTAATCAATACCGATGCTCCTCAGCTTGCATTAAAAGCGTTTAATTTTCTTCCTTTAAAATTAACGAATAACAATGCCGGAATTATTATTCGCTCAACAAACACAGCAGGTGATGCAGGACAGATTGAAGGTTTGCCCACAATTGATTATGCAAGCTTTGTTCCATCAGGCATTGCGCCTTATGTGGATGCTTCATTGAAACAATATGTACAAAATCAATCGGCTTCTTCTCCGGTATCCATACCCGTTATTAATAGCGGTGGTCAGCTTTCTGCTGGGAGTTTATCCATCAGTGGCAGCGGTAGTCAAAGTTTTAATTTATATGGATTTAATGTAACCCTTGATTTGGCAAACAGCGCTATCAAATCAGATGGCTTGCATTTGAAAGGAAGCATCGACTTCAAAAATATTCCGCTCATCAGTAATACAACATTGCAGATTCAGGATTTGTCAATCGGCACGAATGGTTATGTGAGCAATGTTTCCGTGAATATGAATCCTGCACCAAAATTCCAGATTGCAAGCTGGAGCGCATCGTTAACAGGTTTGTCTTTTAATGATAATGGTTTCAGCATTAGTGGCAACGTGCAGGTGCAAATACCAAGCTCGCAAACCTCTGAAATTGATTTCGCAAATCTCACCATATCAACAGACCAATTGTATGGCGGCTCATTTACGATTCCAAGCTCAGGCATTGATGTTTTTGGAATTGTAAAATTTCTCGGAGGAAGCACGCCGTTAAGTTTTGGAAAGATAGGTTCATCCAGTGTTTATTATATCGGTGGTTCCGGCACTGTACAATTTCCTTCTTTATTCGGAAGTATGTCGCTACAATTTTTCCAGGTGCAAACAGATGGAAAATTTGCCGCTACCGTTCAGACAAATATCAATGAAGATTTTTTCGGGCTTGCGAATGTGCAAATAACGGATGTGGGCTTTCACACGATTAATGGGATAGGCATTGACGTGAATGGGAATTTTGCGCTCACTGCAATCCCGTTTTTGAAAGCTTCTGCAGGCGGTGTGCATTTTGGCACAGGCGGTTCTGTGAGTGTGGATGATATCGGTTTGAGTTTTGATATGGCTGGCATCGCAGCAGTATCAGCGCATATTACTTTCGTAAACCAACCTGATAAAAAAGGTTTTGCAGGAGATGGAAGTATTACCATCATAGGTTTGCCTGGTGCGAATATCGGTTTCAGTTATTATAAACTTCCGAATGGCATTTCTGTATCAGCGAATTTCAAAGCAAATATTTCTATACCGATTGGTGCGATTGTTTCTCTCAATAATCCCGGTGGTGGATTTGGTTTGAATACTGCGGACCACAGTTGGTCAGTAAATATTAATGGTGATTTAGCAGTGACAGGTTTAGGCCCCGCAGTTACAATTAGTGTGAGCGTGACCGTTACTAATGGTCCCGTGATTACAGGAACTGCTGCGCTCAATGTGGCGACCATTAATGTTGCAAATGCCTCTGTGGTGCTGGATGTTCCGAAATCTCTTTTTACCATCAATATCAATTCAAATATAACGCTGATACCAAAAATAGCATCGGTTAACGGTTCAGCCATTTTTACATTAAGCGCAGCGAAGAACGATTCTTATTTTATGATAGCAGCACAATATGAATCTTCCATATTGCACATTTTTGATGAACGCGTAAATATTGCTGCTGGCTGGGGGTTGAATGTAAACAATCATCCTGAGTATGCCGAGTATACGAATTTTATAGACCCTAATTTTTTGGACAATGGAGTGTTGAAAGGAATCAGCATGCAGGCAACATCCGATATTGATTTTGAAGCTACAGGCAGTATCTACATTGCAAGTGGTTCGATATGGTATAAAAACAAAGTGCTTTTGAGCATAAACGCAGGAATTGGCGCGGATAATTATTCTTTTGACATTGGCTCAAATTGGGATTGCGGTGCTTCTATATCGCTGCCGGTTGTTGGCACAGTTGCCGGGGTTGATGTTGGAGCTGGTGGCAATGTGCATGTGGCTTATGCAAATGGATGTTTTAGTGCCAATGCTTCATTGAACGCAAGCTTGTCCGTAACTGCTGGTGCGGGTTGCAGCGATGATTGCTTTACCGGAGTTTGCACTGAATATGTTGTTCCCTCAGGCGCTAAAATTTGTGCCCACCCAAGCCTGAATGTAGGGTACGATTGCAATAATGGTTTCAGTTTTGGTATTGGCTTTTAAAAATTAAATATTGAATCAGATGTATAAAAATATTTTATTAATAATCTGCGCTGCCTTATCGGTTATTAACGTAAATGTATATGCGCAAAATAAAAATGCGCATTCGATTATGCCTCTGTTCAATTCTGCAAAAGGGCCAGTGCTGTTTTTTGGGAGCAGCAGTATTAATAACAAATCAAAAGACAGTAAAGGGTCGCAATACACGCTGACGAGAACAGAACAAAAAAATGGCGCGGTTAAACAATTGCAATTGCCAGGAATGGCAAAAGATTTTTCATCTTTAAAAAAAATAGCCGGAGAGACGATTACCAAACAATTGCAGCATCAATTAAAACTGAACAGCGAAACTGCACTTTGGGAATACATTCAAAGCCATCCTGATTTATCAGGCTATGGTTTGATGGTCTTGAACGCACCATTCAGATTGGCGATGGGCGCAGCATATATTGATGAAGAAGTAAAAGATAAAAAAGGAGAAACATTTACTTACACATTGCAAGTTTCCGGAACCAGCAATAATAACTACAGTTCGTCAATTACTATTGGTCACGCTTCGGATTTCAATGCGCCTCAATTGAGCGTTTCAAAAGCAACAGATTCATTTGTATCAATCCGTTGGAAAGCAAAAATGAATAATGATTTCCCTTATTTCGCTTTAGTATATAAACAAATCGGCGGTCGAGGGAATTTTCAAAAGTTGAATGCACGCATCCTCGTCAGTAAAAAAAATGATAGCGCTTATTTTTTATTTAATGAGAAGGTAAATGCCAACAACGCATATAAATATTTTATCCGCCCAACAGATTTATTGGATAATGAAGGCGCATTCAATTCTGATACGGTGAGTTTGGTCGCAGCAAATTTCAGCAAGCTTCCTTCCATTACCCAGCTTAAAGCAACAGATACTTTAAACAGTATTTTATTATCATGGAAACAACTTCCATCCAATCCTTTATTGACCGGTATTGAAATTCAGCGCTCACGTGATTCCAGGGGAGATTATGTAATCATTGATACCATTAATGCTTCGTCTAATATTTATCATGATACAAAATTATTACCTCATGTTGCTTATTATTATCGTCTTGCTGTGCTCCATGCAGGCACACAAGAAAAAAATAAATTTTATACTAAAGTAAGTGCAGCGAGACAAAAAACAAATCATACACCCGATGCGCCGTATGGCGTTACAGTAAAGTCGACTGAAAAAGGTGTGCGCATTGCGTGGCAGCCGGTCAATGACCTCGACCTGTATGCATATTATGTTTACCGCGGCACTTCATTGCAATCAAAAATGGAAGTGATTTCGCCATCGTTGACTGATACTGTGTTTACAGATACAACATCTAACCTTAGCAGGCAAACGGCTTACGTATATGCAGTAAAATGTGTGAGCAATGGTGCAAAAGAAAGCCCGTTTTCAGAAAAGGTTTCAGCCCATCTTCCTTTTGGAAAAGAGAGACCTTTAACGCCGGGAGGCATAAGAACAACCGTGAGGAATAACCGCTTATTTATAGAATGGGAGGATGTGAAAAAAAACGACCCGGCAATCATCGGATATATATTATACAAACAAAAAGCAGGCAATAAGCCATTGCAATATGCGGCGAACAAACCTGCGTCTATTGAAGCGACAAGATTGCAATTAGAACCAGCTGTGCAAGGAGTGATTACAGTTCCTTATTATGAAGACAGCATTTCACAGCATGGAGATAAATATGAATACTTAGTTTCGGCAATTGACCAATTCGGAACAGAAAGCGGTTTATCAGCAACGGCATCTTCCCCTAATTTATCCAAGATAATGATAACCCCGCCTGCACAGGTTTACGTGCGTTCTGTGGAGGATGGTGTAGCGATACAGTGGGAAGAAGCCGACGCAGCCAATGTGCAATCATTTGCTATCTACCGGAGAAGCATAACCGAAAAGTCGGCTAAGAAAATTGCGACCGTAAAAAGCCCCACAAATCAATACACAGATAAGCAAGTGGCGCAGGGCAATTTATATGTTTATTCCATTGTTGCGATAACAGTATCAGGTGAGAGCAATGCGAGCATTGAAAAATCTATCAGAAAATAAAAATATCATTTATATGCGCACAGTATTTATAATAATAAGCAGATTGTTCATCATGATTTTTATTTCATTTTTATTACATAGCTGCGCAAAAACATTTGATACGGGTTATGATAATGTAACATTAAAAATAGATAGCATTGTTCCTGCAAATGGCACAGCCGGCACACCTGTACGCATTTATGGAACTGGCTTTGCGGTGAACGTTGTTGCTAATAAAATATATTTCAATGGAACTCTTGCCACGATAGATAACAGTAATGCAAATTCTATCGGCGTATTGCTTGCGTACGCACCTGCCAATGGAAAAACAGGGAATATATCTGTTGCAAATGGAACAGATTCTGCAACAGGCCCGCTATTTACTTACTCGATACTCGCGCCACATATACTAACAATTTCTCCAACAACAGGCTATCCATTTACAACAGTAACAATAACCGGTAATAATTTTTCTGCAACAGTTACGAATGATGTTGTGTTGTTCAATAATGTAAAAGCAACGATATTATCAGCAGATACAAACCGTTTGCAGGTGCAGGTTCCGCTACCACCATCTTATCCGCAGACAAGTATTCCGGTTACAGTAACAGTGAATGGAATGACATCAAACGGAATTCAATTTCAATATATTAATTACGTGCCCACCATTACCAGCATTAATCCGACAAGCGGCATCGCAGGAACTCAAGTAACAATTACAGGAACTAATTTTTTGATTGATACTTCGAAAATGACCGTGTTGTTCAATGGCGTGAAAGCAGCTTTTGTTTCTGCCGGCACAACAAAATTAACAGTGACCGCCCCGAAAGGAACAACAGGAAATGTGAGTGTGACAATAATTCCATACAACGCTATTGCCTCAGGCCCTGTGTTTACTTATTTGCTTGCGCCCGTTATAACTTCTATTAACCCAACGTCGGGGCAAGCTGGCACAACAGTTACTATCAAAGGCAATAATTTTGTTGCAGATACTTCAAAGAATATTGTTTATTTCAACGGAGTAAGAGCCCCGGTGATATCCGCAACTGCTACACAGATTGTAGTGTATGCACCTAATAGTACAACAGGCAATGTAAGCGTAACATCAAATGGATTGACAGGAACTGGACCGGTGTTTACTTATGTAGCACTTCCGGTAATCACCAGTATTAATTTTGCGCAGAACACCAATTATAATTTTATAATTTCCGGTAATAATTTCGATCCAACAAATTCTATAGTGAAATTTGACGGGCAGGTTATTAATGGTTTCACATATACTGCCGGTCCGCCGCAAAAATTATCTTTACCATTAACCTTGCTCCCTTCAAACCTGGGAAACCCTATTCAGGTAACCGTCACCGTTAATGGTAATGCCAGCAATGCTTATCCATTTTTGTTTACTCCTCAAATCAATTCGGTGACTCCAGATACAGTTTCTTATCAGGAAACGGTAAGCCTGCAGGGAAAATTTTTTGGGAACACACAAGGAACAAGCACATTAAAAGCTTTTTATTACGACCAGGGACAAAACAAAATATACATGGCTCCAAATCCTACGGTTGTTTCATGGAACACGAATAATATACAGATAACTATGGCGGATTATGGCGGTTATCCAATCGGCGCAGGGTCGCAGCCATTTTATCTGGAGTTGACCGTAGGTTCAGGCATTGCAATTGCTGAGGTATATTTTCATATTGAGTAAAAATTGTTTGAGTGTTATCAGCGTTTTCAAAATTCAGCGACGGTTTATTTCTCCGCTAAAAAATATTTATCACAATAAACTTTCAGCGATTTTATCTGCATGTTCATCGGATAATTTTTTTACCAGCTTTTTCATTGATGACTTTTACATAGTGATGAGTCATTTTCAAAACATCAATCAAAAACATATTGTCCACAAAAAATCGAATTATGAAAAAGATTTTTGCATCTATGACAATAATAGTGATGTCATTTTATTATTATCCAACTCAGGCAAGGCTAATAAAAAAGAAGCCTGATATTAATCTGCGAATAAATTTTATTGTTCCGAATGTGCTTTTTGCAATTTGCGATACCACTCCATCACCCATTTCAAGAGTGATAAGTGCATTTGCAAAAGCAGCAAAAGATAATCCAAACGACACTTCATCCGCAGATGTTACCATAAAAGCATTGGGAAATTTAATGGGCGGCGGCGTATCTTCTGCAGATTCCGCATCTGCCATAAAAAGTTTTACTTCTGCAAGCGGTGGCACTGGGTTTTATTATGAAACAGTGACTACAACTGTATCAAAACAAATGGGCACGAATAAAGATACTTCTTCCAGCTATTTCACCGCTACGGGTGAAGGGCGTAAAGAAACGAACCTTGCAGGAATGATGGGTGTAAAAGGTGGTAATACCCTTGTGGTATTGTCGCACGCAAACCAGTCACGTTATAGTATTATTGTTGATGCCACCAATAAAACATATTCGCTAAATGTTATTGACACCTCCCTGATAAACTCAAACGGAGAAAATTATCAGGTTACTAAAATTGGTAATGAAACTGTTCAGGGTTTCAATTGCGTTCATTCAAGATTGACCTCCGGTTCTGGATCGGGCATGTTTAGATCTTCTTCAACGATGGATGTTTGGACGAGCAGTAACGTGCCCGGATATGCGCTTTTAAAGAAAGCAATGACCATGCGGAACGTGACGCCAAAAATGATGCAAGCTTTAAAGCGGGCAGGTTGTGCTGGTTATTTCGTGAAAATAAGTACGCAGGGCAAAGATTTTTCAATGAATATGGAATTGATCAAAGCAGAGCAAAAAAATCTCCCTTCTTCGTTATTCCGCATACCTGCCGGATATACGGAATCGAAACAGAACATGATTGGTCACATGATGGGGGCAAAAAAGTAATCTGGCAAAAGAAAAAATATACGATTTTGAAATCGTTATACATTTTTGAGGTTGCATTGAGCTCGTTAGCTATAATGACAGAAGCAATATCAAGATGATTGATTACACAAGGCATTTTACAACAGTTCCCCCTCGCTAAACTCAAGCTTTTTAGGCGACAGCAAGAAATATTATTCAAAGGCACAAAGCCTTTTTTTTATTTTTTGGTTGCAGGCTCCTTGTCAATCTGAGCTATTGCGAGGGCTATAAAATGGAAAAAATCCAAAGTGAAATTGGAGCAGGTCATCCAACCCTTCCTAAAAATCCTAGACTTTTGAATGAGTATTGCTAAAACCGCCGGACTTTGATTATTATTGAGTATTGATAATTTGGATTACCTATAATAGGATGCTGAAACAAATCCGGATGATATGCAACAAGACTCTTCATTAGAAAATTTCTGGAGCCTTACAAAAGAAAATGTTTTGCAATCTCTTTCCTGCACAGATAAAGGATTGTCGCAGGCAACTGCAGATACAAGACTGAAGCAATATGGCTTCAACACTTTCAAAGCACGTTCAAAATCTTCAGCCGTTATTCTTTTTTTATTGCAGTTCAAAAGTCCGATTACATTATTATTAATAGCTGCAGCATTGCTCTCAATGGGACTGGGAGATTTTACAGATGCCATTATCATACTCATCATTATTCTGATCAGCAGCATTCTTGGGTTCTGGCAGGAAAAAGGAGCAGCCAATGCTGTAGATGAGTTATTAAAAATGGTGCAGATCCGATGCCACCTCATCAGAGATGGAAAGGGAAATGAGTTTCCGGTTGAAGATGTGGTGCCGGGTGATGTGGTTGTTTTATCAGCGGGCGATGTGATTCCCGGTGATAGTTTATTATTGGATTCAAAAGAATTATTTACTGACGAAGCTGCCTTCACCGGAGAAACATATCCGGTAGAAAAAAATGTTGGCATTGTTCCCGCCGATGCTCCATTAGCAAAGAGAACCAATTCGCTCTTCATGGGATCGCATGTGATCAGTGGCAAAGCAACTGCATTGATTATTAAGACAGGAAGGCAAACAGAGTTTGGAAAAATTTCAGATCAACTTCGCACAAAATCTCCTGAAACTGATTTTGAAAAAGGCATCCGCCATTTTGGTTATATGCTGATGGAAATAACGCTGCTGTTGGTCATCATCATTTTTGCGATCAATATTTTGTTGCACAAACCTGCGCTTGATTCATTTTTATTTTCTCTCGCGTTAGCAGTCGGATTAACTCCACAATTGCTTCCTGCGATTATCACGGTTAATCTTTCCACAGGCGCAAGAACCATGGCGAAGCAACAGGTCATCGTAAAACGTTTGTCGTCGATTGAAAATTTCGGCAGCATGAATATTCTTTGTTCCGACAAAACAGGAACCATCACCGAAGGAAAAGTTACATTGAAGGACGCATTGGATATCGAAGGAAATCATTCCGACAAAACATTACAGTTTGCATGGCTGAATGCTTCGATGCAACAAGGTTTTCATAACCCCATTGACGAAGCCATTTGTTCCAGTTATAAAGGTGATATAAATACATTCTCTGTTCAATGTGAAATTCCGTACGACTTTATCAGAAAGCGGTTAACCATACAAGTTAAAAATGAAAAAGAAAACCTGGTCGTTACAAAAGGCGCTTTGAATTCCATTCTTCAGATTTGTGACAAAGCTGAAATTGCAGGTGGGCAGATTGTTTCAATGCATGACAAACAATCCCTCATTAATGAGCAATATCATAAACTCAGCGCCGAAGGTTTTCGAGTGTTAGGCATTGCATATACAAATGGCAAAAATGAAAAAGATTTTACTCGCGATGATGAAAAGAACATGACTTTTCTCGGCTTCATTACATTGTTCGACCCACCTAAAAAAGATGCGATGCAAACCATTATCAGTTTGCGCAATCTCGGTGTACAATTAAAACTGATTACAGGCGATAATGCATTGGTGGCAGACAGCCTTGCCAAACAAATTGGGATTAATAATGCGGTGATTCTGACGGGCAAGCAGATTCACGACATGAGCGATAATGCATTGATGCAACAGGCAATTCGCACGGATATTTTTGCAGAAGTAGAACCGAATCAGAAAGAAAGGATCATCATGTTCCTAAAGAAAAGCGGCAATGTGGTCGGGTTCATGGGCGATGGCATCAATGATGCGCCTGCATTGCACACGGCTGATGTAGGCATTTCTGTCGACACGGCTGTTGATGTTGCGAAAGAAGCTGCTGATATTGTTTTATTGAATCAGGATCTGAATGTGTTGAGCGCAGGCATTGTTGCGGGAAGAAAAACATTTGCCAACACAATGAAATATATTTTCATGGCAACAAGCGCCAACTTCGGAAACATGTTCAGCATGGCCGGCGCATCTTTATTTTTGCCTTTTCTTCCATTGTTGCCAAAACAAATTTTGCTCACGAATTTATTGACTGATTTTCCGGAGATGACGATTGCGACGGACCGTGTTGATGAAATCTCGGTGAGCAAGCCGCACCGATGGGATATTAAATTTATCCAGCGCTTCATGATTGTGTTTGGATTATTAAGTTCTGTGTATGATTATCTCACCTTTGGCGTGTTGTTATTTTTCATGAAAGCAAATGAAAAAATTTTTCAAACCGGATGGTTTGTAGAATCTGTAATTTCTGCCACTTTAATTGTGCTGGTCGTTCGAACAAGATTGCCATTTTTCAAAAGTCTGCCTGGCAAATATCTGAGCATTGCTACAAGCATGATTATTTTATTTGTGTTAATACTTCCATTCACGCCGCTCGCATCTTTATTCGGTTTCGTGAGCTTGCCACTCTCCTTTTATGGATGGATGCTGCTTATTGTGTCTGCTTATATCATTTCTGCTGAAATCGCCAAACGATGGTTCTTTCGAAGACTACAAAATCAATCGTAAAGATTTATTGAAGCGGAAAGGGAAATATGATGAGTTGTATACGGGGCAGTTTGATTAGTTACTTAGTTTTTCCTGTTTCCGTCTGAGTACATTGTTATTAATGACTGAATGCTATCTTTCAATGCGCCTGATGCTTCATCAAAAAAATTGTCTTTATTTTTTTTGGATGCTTTATTGTCTGTAGACTTTTTGATAGAAGCTCTCACCGTATCAAGGTCGTTAAAATAAGTGCTTACGTTTTTTTCATAAAAACTATTTTCAGCTTCAATTTTCATCAGCACATTTTCATATTCCTGCACAATGCTGTTGATCTCTTTCACATTTTCTATCGAATGCCTTCTCGGTATCCTGTCAAATAATGCAGTTAATATTGTCGTCGTTGAATTCATGCCAAATCGTTTTTATATGATAACAAATGTACGCCAAAGCTGCGCGGATGAATGGATAAAAAAGGCTCGCTTTTCAATATCAATTCTGCTGAGCATGACGAAGCATGAGCGCCTTGTGAACGGCGAGTGGATTAATTTTTTAACTTCGGTTGGCAAGAAGAATTAATCGATAAGAAAATTAAGCTCAAGCAATAATTTTTTAGTATTTAATCATTACTCTAAGAACTTAGTTATTTTTATATAGTTTCTAAAGCTAAAATAGATATGAGCAGCAATTTGATAATTAAAGAAATTGATTTTAATAAATTAATCTTCGATCCAGAAAACCCAAGACTCCCTTCTAAGATTAGAGGTCATGGCAGGGAGAAAGATATTTTAGAATGGATGTTGTTGTATGAAAATGTTATTGAGTTGATGGGTTCGATAGGTGAAAAAGGATATTTTCTTGCAGAACCATTATTGATAGTCAAAAGTAAAAAGCGAAATGGATATTATGAAGTTATTGAAGGTAATAGAAGATTGGCTGCAATAAAATTGCTAAACAATCCTTCTTTAGCGACAGTTAAAAAAAACACTGTCTTGGAAGTGGCTAATGAAGCTAAAAAAGAAACAAAAGCCGTCCCCTCGATTGAATTCGACCAAAAGGATGATATATTGATATATCTAGGCTATAGACATATAACAGGAATCAAAGAATGGGATGCTTTAGCAAAGGCTAAATATCTTGATATATTAAGAAAAAAATTAAAAATACGAGACAGAAAAGAAGAGTTTAAAACTCTGGCTAAGATTATTGGAAGCAGCCCTGCTTACGTAAAGAATATTTTATCTGGATTAAAGATTTATAGTATCATAGAACAAAATAATTTTTTTGATATTGAAGGATTAGATGAAGTAAGCGTTGAGTTTGGAGTTTTATACAATGCGGCTGGTAGGAAAAATATAGCAACTTTTATTGGAATTAATCTAGATGCAGACGACCCGTCTAAAAATATTAATGTTAGGCATCTTAAAGAACTAACTTCTTGGATGTTTGAAAAAGATGACAATGGACAAACAAAATTGGTCGAATCTCGATATCTAAAGGATTTGGATGAAGTATTATCAAACGGAAATGCAATCAAGGCATTCCGATCTGGTCGCCCTCTTTCTGAAGCTGTTCTTTACACAGATAAACCAGTAATTATTTTTAATAAAAGCATTAATAGAGCTTTAGATAGCTTAAAGATTGCAAGAGATCAAATGCATAATTTTGAACCAGACGAAACTTTTCTTTTAGGTGTAGAAGAAATAGTTAGAATTGGCAATGATTTAAGAATATTAATTAAAGGGAAAATAAGTGGCTAAGCTAACGAGAGATAAGAAAATTATTTTGGAAAAGCTTAAAGAGACTCCCTCTCAAAAAAAGTTTGACTTACATTATTGGGCTGACTATATTGAAATAAAATGTTTATTCAATACTGACAATGTTTTTTCGAAAGACGACTTCCTTGATTGTATTAAAAGCAATAAAGACTTTTCTCCAAAAGAGAATTTAATTGATAAGGACGAAGAAGACTATGAAGAATTTAATTTGAATGAAAAAGCCTATAAAAATGATAAGGACGAAAGATTCGCTGATGACTGTTTTAAAATGATTAAATCCAGAATAACTTTATTCGAAGAACATTATCCTTTTACAATCTCAAAAAACAATAGAGCAATTTTTAAAAAGAAAACATTTACATGGAAAAATAGATGCTACATTTTTTTGTTATTAAGTTCAAGTCTAAAATATTTAAGAAGACATCAGTCTATTTTCACATCAAGCTTTGAGATTTTTAGTTTAAATGTTTTAAAAGCTTTGCTTCCTCCTAAAGCTGAGGCTCACATATTTGGAAGTTCAAATACCATTCTAAAGAAAAGGAGATATAAAGGGCATGTATGGCTAAAGCTTAATCAGTTAAAAAATGACTTAAATGAAGAGCATATCAAGGCTAAAAAAGAAGATTTCCCACCTACCGATTCAGGCGATAGTGGGTTTGATTTTGTAGCATGGGTGCCCAATGGTGATAAACAAAGTCATTTAATGGTTTTTACAGGTCAGGCAGCATGTACAAGCGAATGGTATGATAAAAAATATACCTCTAGTCCATCAGCTTTAATTTCATTATTACCTTTATCTGTACCTCCGATTAATTTAGTATTTATACCCTTTAGCGTTAGAATTGCTGATGGTTCTTGGCATAGAGCGCATGATATTGGACAATGTGTTTTACTTGATAGACAACGACTACTTTATCACTTCGATAATAGTAAAAGCTATTATCTTTCATTGCCCTGTGATAAGATAATTCTTGAGCTATTGAAACTAAAAGAATCAGCTTACAACTAAACCTTGTAATTTACTTTTTACAATTTAAGCTTTCATTAAAAATAATAATTTGCATCTCAATTTATGGGCTACATTGACAAGTTAAATAAACTGCTTAAACCAAAAAAGAAATACCCAATAAAAGTTCTTGACTTGTTTGCAGGTTGTGGAGGATTGGGGCTAGGTTTTGAAGCTTTTGGTTTTGAGACATTTGGTTATGAAATGAATCAAGATGCAGCAAAAAGTTATGAGAGAAATTTAGGCAGTCCTTGCGAAACAATTCAATTATCTGATAATTATAATTTTCCAAAAGCCGATATTATAATTGGAGGACCACCATGCCAGCCTTTTAGTGTTTCAGGAAAGCAAAAAGGTAGCAAAGATTCTAGAAATGGAATTCCAATATTCATAGAAGCAGTAAAACAAACTCAGCCCAAATTGTTTATTTTAGAAAATGTGCCAGGGTTAGTTTACTCTAATAAGGAATATTTTAAGTCATTAATAAAAACATTTCAAGGTTTAGGATACTTAATTGAATACAATATTGTAAATGCTGTTAATTATAGAGTCCCTCAAAAGAGAGAAAGATTAATTATAGTCGGTCATAAATCTAAATTTTATTTTCCTTCTCCTTTTATAAAAAGAATAAATGTATCAGATGCAATAGGAGAATTGATGTATATGGTTTCAGCAGACAGCAAGTTCTTAACGATAGCAATGGATGAATATATAGCGAGATATGAAAAGGCTTCAGCATGTAGTAATCCAAGAGACTTATATCCTGATAAACCTTCTCGTACTTTAACATGCAAAAATTTAGCCGGTGCAACTGGTGACATGTTGAGGATTGCATTAAAAAATGGTCGACGACGTAGATTAACTGTACAAGAAGCTGCAAGACTTCAATCTTTTCCAGACTGGTTTGTATTTGAAGGAAGTGAATCTTCTCAATTTAATCAAATTGGTAATGCTGTCCCGCCATTATTAGCATACTTCCTCGCAAAAGAAGTATACAAGTCTTATTTACGTAAGCCAAAATCTTCTAAAACAATTGCAGAAATTAATTCTAAGACAAATAGAGGTATTGCATTGTTAGGCGATAAAAAAAGCTATAAAAAAGCAGTTTAACCACAAACTGATCGTAGTTTAAAATTAATATAGATGGTTAATCATCACATCTACAATCTCATAATATTTAAAATCTCAATCTGCTCTTGCAATAAATCGCCGTTGGTAGGCTTAATATAAAATTGCTTTATCAGTTCCATGCCTTTCACAACTCGCCCAAACGCAGCATATCCTTGTCCATCGGGATTGTTGGTGCCGCCATAATCAAATCCTTTTTGATCGCCGATGCAAATAAAAAATTCTGTGTTGGCAGTTCCGGGTTCTTGCCGTGCGAGGGAAATAGTTCCGTTTGTATGGGTGAGTTTTGTTTGCTGTGTGCTTTCATGTGCAATGCCGGGGAGTTTCATTCCATGTTTTGTTTTCCAAATGCCGCCTTGTATCATCGCCGTTTCTGTATTGTCAGTTTGCTGATTGTCTTCATTCAACGCTCTGTAGAAAGAAGCATTTTTAAAATAGCCCGCATCCACATATGATAAAAAAGCAGCTACACTTTTTGGTGCATTATCCGGGAAAAGTTCCACTTCAATATCCCCGAATTTTGTTCGTATTTCCACATGCGGATTTTTATATTTTTTTTCCAAACATGAAATGAATAAACAAAAAACAGCAAGGGCTGAATAAAAATATCTCATAAAAAATGTTGGTGAGCCTGCAATTTACCCACAATATGTATCGCTAAGACTTAACTGTATTTCTCGCAAACATATTTTTTATGCTCAATAAGCCTGTCCTGCGTTTCCTGTTTCAGTTATATAGTCTTCCTCACTAATTAATCCTGAACCTTTTTCTATATTATTATTCAACGAAGCCGGAATAATTTCAAGAACCGTGTAATTACTGAATTTATAATGTGGGTATGCAGATTGACCGTTCATTATCAGACCAAGCTCTTCATCTGCTTTAGCGCGGGATTCAAAGTGCTTTGGATATTTCCGGAACAAATAAGGCTGGCCTGATTTTTTATTATCTGCAGTTAAAGGCGGAACACGTTCTAAACCAAAAATAGCGAATTGAGATTTCATGATTTAAAAATTTATAATGCTATAATTTAAGCATGATGTGCTATAAACACGGGCATACTGTGTTTGTGAATAACTTCTCCGGCAAAACTGTTCTTCAAAAAATTTGAGATGGTTGACCTGCTAAAGGCACCTGTGACCAGTAATGAATTATTTTTCGATTCAGCCCATGTTGAAAAATATTTGTGTGCATTAAAATGAAGTTTCGAAACACCCAAGCTGCCAAAATGAAGGCGCGAATATTCTTTCAATAATTCCACATCCGGGATATCTTCTGTGTCTTCATCTTTCACGTACACAAATTCTGCGGGCTTATCAGTTAATGATGAGAGCGTATAACAAAACTGTTTCATGGCATGTATACTTTCTTTCTTAGCATCATAAGCAACAATAATCCTATCCAGTTTTTTAAAATGCTCGGGCGCTAAAACCACCGGGCATTCTGCAATGCGCAACGCTTCCTGCATAAATGAATTTGGCTGTGAGCTGTCAATGTCGGCACAGAACAGTTCTTCGCTTATGATTGCCAGATCTGCAAAGCGGGTTTGTTTTGCAAACAAATCTGCCAGCCATTCTTCATTCTTATCATCTATATTATACTTTATGCCATTCAACTGACATTGCTTTTCAAATTCAGATTTGCTTTTTTTCACAAGCATTTCTTCTTCTTCCTTTAATCTTACAAATGGCGCTGCGATTGGGATGTAGCTCACAGCAACCAATTGTTGAAAATCCAAGGGGGCAAAGAAAAGCCCAGTTGCTAAAACCGGCTCAGCTTCATTGATCGTTTTCAAAAATTCAAAAGCGCCATTTGAAAAATTGCCTCCATCACAAACGAATAATATCTTTTTCATAAAAAATATTTTAAAATGAACGATTTTTATAATTAAGGATGTGATATAAATATTGGGAGGTTTGTCGTTCTCACAATCAACGCTGCCCGGCTTTCTTTCAGCAATCTTGAAACGAAATTTCTTCCGTAAGCACCCATTACCAGGAATATGCTCCGTTTTTCAAACACATGCTTGAATAATTCCTCTTCCGCCTCTCCATACAAAACTTCAAAATGAACATCAGTATAATAATTTTTCAGCCATTCAAATATTTTTGGCTTTGCTCTTACTGTCAATTCCTTTGTTTTATTCACTTCCACCACAGTAACTTTTTTGCTGCTTAATTCAGGGAACAGATAAGTGAATTGCTTGATGGCAAAAACAGATGATCTGCTTCCATCATAAGAGAACATGATTTCATCTAACCCATCAAAACTTTGCGGGGCAACAATCACCGGACATTCAGCTTCAGAAAGTACATCTCTTACAAAACCCGATGGTGAACCTTCCAGCTTTTTTTTGAACGACATATCAGGTTCAATAATTATCAGATCTGCAAAGCGGCTCTCTTCAATAATTTCAGTGGCAGGCGTTCCTCTGTCGCGATGAATGCACACATTCACACCTCTTCCCACACATGCTTCTTTGAAAAAATGAATATTTTGTTCCACAATTGCCTGACGCTGGTTTCGTGACAGCTCGTTTTCATTGAGGGGCGCAGCATATACCTCTTCTGCAATTTCTTCACTCAACACATTTTCGAGAAAAACACCTGTAAGTTTTGATTTTGTCAATCCCGCGATATAGCAGGCAAAATCAATCGAAGGAGTATGTACGTTCAACGCATCAATCGCTAATAATATCTTTCGCATAATAAAAGTTTGCTGCAAAACTAAACCCGGCAAAAATTTTTTGTTATGATGATAATTATTGAGCATGATGATGCTCATCACTTTGTTCAATAATATTCAAGAACCATAGCTGATTAACATCAACCATGCATCTGACTGTAATCATTATTATTATTTTATTTGATTTTCATATTTGCATCCTAAAATAAATACTATGTCATACTCAATCACACAATCCGAAACAAACTATCAATATCACCTCGCTGCAAAAAAGCCTTTCATCATCACACGCTTTTTCACATGGGCGGCAAATGAAGATGCAAAGCATCATATTGCCTGGGTTGGCGCGTCAGTAACAGCCATGGCTGCGTTTTTCTTTCCATTGACGATGGCTGTTGTTTTGATGAACGGCGCTCAGTTCGGGCTGATTATCGCTGCCATGGCAGCTTTCGTTCTGGTGGTTGCCACAAACCTTGCAGCAATGGAAACTAAATATACTATCCCGTTTTTCTTTCTGGGCATCTTAACAGATACAGTAATTGTGGTCGCAAGTTTCTTTATTCATTAAGCAACGATTGCTTCACAATCTGAAGGGAGGTTCGAAAGAAGCTCCCTTTTTTTATTTAAAGATATCTTCAGCATAAAATCAAAAAGCATCAGAAAAATATCCCTGATGCTTTTTGCTACTTTACAAGTCTTTGAGAAGTATTAAATGAGTTGTTTATTTTTTCTGAGCAGCGAGTACGCTTCCTCTTCCAATCTTTCGCGGTGGATTGGATGTGCGATTTTTATTAATGCTTCGGCACGCTCTTTCAAATTCTTTCCATATAAATAAGCGATACCATATTCAGTCACGATATAATGAACATGTGCTCTGGTTGTAACCACGCCGGCGCCCGGTTTCAAAAAATTCACAATCTTGCTCATTCCTTTTGCAGTGGTTGATGGCATGGCGATGATTGGCTTGCCGCCTTCAGATAATGATGCGCCGCGCATAAAATCCATTTGCCCGCCAACACCGGAATACATTTTGTTGCCAATGGAATCTGCACAAATCTGCCCCGTCAGATCCACTTCCACTGCGCTGTTAATAGCAGTCACAATTGGGTTTTGCCTGATGACATGCGCATCGTTCACGTAAGCGATATCAAGCATTTCAATCAATGGATTATCGTCAGCAAATTTGTACAACCGTTTGGTGCCAAGCATAAAGCTTGAAACAATTTTATGTGGGTGTTTCTTTTTCATTTCTCCGGTTATCACACCGCTTTCAATCAAATCAATCACGCCGTCAGAAAACATTTCAGTATGGATGCCTAATCTTCGATGACCTTTCAGCATCGACAAAACTGCATTTGGGATATTGCCGATCCCCATTTGAAGTGTTGCTCCATTTTCAACAAGCATCGCCACATAGCTTGCAATGCGCATTGTTGTCTCATCAGGCTTTTCAATTTCAACTTCAGGGATAGCATCATTCACTTGCACCATTTTTTCAATCCTGTTCACATGAATAAAACCATTTCCATGCGTTCTCGGCATGTTCGGGTTCACCTGAGCAATAATGTGCTTCGCTGTTTCAAGCACAGCCGGCGCAATATCCACCGAAACGCCGAGCGAGCAATATCCATGCGCATCCGGCGGCGAAACATGTATCAACGCATAATCAATTTCAATTGCTTTTCTTCTGAACAGCGCAGGAATTTCACTGAGAAAGACAGGGATATATTGGGCTCTACCTTCCTGCACGGCTTTGCGCACATTGGCACCAATAAAAAAACAGTTCACATTAAAAATGCCTTCATATTCGGGTGCAACATAAGGTGCGTTGCCTTCTGTGTGCATCTGGTAAATAGTCACGTCATGCAACTCATGCGCTCTTGCCGCCATCGCATTGATTAATTGTTGCGGCGCAGCTGCAGCAGTTTGTATGAAAACATTGCTGTTCGGTTTGATAATGCTTACTGCTTCGTCAATGGTTGAATACATTTTTATTTTTTTATTACATCATCGGTATTACTACTATGAAGCTTTTCTTGCAGCTTGTCCGCCGCGGCGGATCGCACTCTTGTGCTTTTAGTAATACTATTGTGCAACGTGCCACTCGCTGACAAAATTTTTCTTTCATCAAATGTTACTCGTTAGTCAAAATAACTTTCAATGCTTTTTCTCTCGCAGCATTTCCAAAAGTTTCATAAGCATTGATAATATCGCTCAATTTAACATGGTGCGTGATGAGTTTTTTTGAATCTAATTTTTTTGTTTGAATCGTTTTTAGCAACATCGGTGTTGTTACAGTATCTACCAATCTTGTGGTAATAGTAATATTATGTGCCCATAAAGTTTCCAGATGAAGCTCAGCGCTTTTCCCATGCACGCCAATGTTTGCAATGGTTCCGCCCGGAGCTATCAATAATTGACACAATTCAAATGTTGCAGGAATGCCGACAGCTTCGATGGCAGTGTCAACACCTTTGCCATTTGTAAGCTGTTTTACTTTTTCAACTGCATTTTCTTTGCTGTTATTTATCACTTGCGTAGCGCCGAATTTTTTTGCTGTTTCCAATCTATTATCGTCCGGGTCAATCATAATAATTTCCGCCGGCGCATAAAATTGCGCAGTTAATAAAGATGCCAGACCAATCGGCCCGGAACCAACAATTGCCACTGTATTTCCCGGTTGCACTTTACCGTTCAGCACACCGCATTCAAAACCGGTGGGCAAAATATCGCTCAGCATCACGAGCGCTTCTTCGTCAGTTCCATCCGGAATATGATATAAGCTATTATCTGCGTGTGGGATCCTGACATATTCTGCCTGCGTCCCATCAATCAAATGCCCTAATATCCATCCGCCATTTTCGCAATGCGAATACATACCTTTTTTGCAATAATCACATTTGCCACATGAAGTGATGCACGATATAATCACTCTGTCACCTTTCTTAAAATTAGTTACTGAATTTCCCAATTCTTCAATCACACCAACACCTTCATGACCGAGAATCCTTCCATCCACTACTTCGGGAACATCTCCTTTCATGATGTGCAGATCAGTTCCGCAAATAGTCGTCTTTGTGATTCTGACCACTGCATCTGTCGGCTGCTGAATAACCGGTTTAGGTTTTTCTTCCCATGATTTTTTTCCCGCTCCGTGAAATACCAATGCTTTCATACAATTAAATTTTATGCTGCAATACTATCTTCTTTTTCAACCATTGGTCATGATATGAAATAAGCAGATGAATGACAATGGTCATCTGTTTAATAAAGTATTACTGTTTGAGAAAATCTACGATCTTTTCCCTTTCAGTATCAGTAAGCAACGCTCTTGATTGCATATGCAACCCGACTGTTTCCCATTGCTCTGGAGAAAATGATGAAGGAGATGGCGTGTTATGACAACGCTGACAATTTTCAGCCCAAAGTTGCGCACCTGTTTTCATCGCCACTTTCTGACTGACTTTACAACTATTCATCACCGTTATAATTAATGCTGTGCTGAATAAAATCGCTATGATTAATAAATTCTTTTTCATACAATAAATTTTAAAGTTGAATTGCAAAATGAACGAACAGTGAATTTGTTGTTGTTAATCCTGTAAAAGCTCCGAGCTCTTTGCTGGCAGTGCTATTGCCTTTATAAGATTCATAAGTGATTTTAAAAACTGTTCTCCAGTTAAGCCAATAATCCAAACCAACGGTAATGGTGTGCTGGTCGCTTCCAAAAGTTGAATTTGCAGGCGTATTAAATGTGGTGTATCTCCCTGCCAATTCAAGATTTTTCAGGAAACCACTTGCACCCACGGGCCTGAATGAGCCCTGGATAAAAAATGAAGTAGTGTGATTGTTGAAAGTATATGTGGAGGAATCTGCCGGATTGATGTAATCCACTTTATCAATATCCTGAATATTGTATTGGGATTTAATATTCACAAGAACCGGGTTGAAAGTTTTCACATAGTTCAAATCAAAAGCATAAAATCTTCCCATTTTATTTTGAATATCAGTTCCCTGATCGCCAACTTTGCCAAACATTCCTGACACGCCAACTTCTAATGAAGAATTTGAAAAAGGAAGTAAACCTAACCTTGCAGTTATTGTTTTGTTGTTGTTATTGTCACTGATATTACCACTTGTCAGCGTTCCATCAGCCAATAACTGGTTGCCATTGGACAGTGCAACATCATAATTCATTTTCATGCTTCCAAAAGGGATGCCTCCCTCTATTTCAAGACCATAATCAGTTGGTGCCATATCGGCAATACCCATAGGATCTGTGGCTAATTTATCAATCCAGCCTGCAGCTTCTCTTTTTGAATAAGTGCCAAAAGGCAACACAAGGTATCCGGCTCTCACGATCAAACCCGGAGCCGCAAACCATGACACGTCTGCCCAGTTCACGCTTAATCCGTTGTTATTAAAAGAAGGCTCAAATTCAACCAAAAAATTTTTGCCATGCCTCCACAAAAGCATTGGGCTAAATTCAAAATTGTCTGCATCAGGAAAACTATTTCCTTTTGTGATTGAAGAAACACCATTTAAGGTATTAGTGGTTTTGTAACTGGCAAAGCCCAGTGTTGCCAGTCCAACAACCATGAAATGGTCTTCGCCGGATTTTTTTGCAGACATCTGTTTTTCCAATTCGGAAATCCTGTCCAAAACTGAAGAGTCAACTACTGTTTGTTGTGCCTTGCTTTCTTTTACCTGAAATGCAATCAGAAAAAGAACAAATAGTGTTCTCAGTATAAATTTTTGCTGTCTCATAAAAGTCTATTTTGTTGGTGAAACGTTCACGGTAACGCGTATCCTAAAAATTATTTCTTTGAAGCTTTGCAAAGTGTCCTGATATATACCACAAGTTCCCAGCGCTGTTTTTCTGTAAGTGCTGCTTTATACTGAGGCATGGGAGTTCTCCCTTCTGAAATTTTGTAAAACAATGACCCGTCACTCTCATTCAGCATTGCTGCTGAGCTATGGTCAGCCGGTTTTGGATTCAGCGCTGCTGCAGCAACACCATCTCCTTTACCTTTATCTCCATGGCAAGGGGTACAATAAGAAGTGTAAAGCGTTTTGGCTTCTTTTAATACCTGCGATTCATTTGTCATTGGGTTTTTAAGAGCAGTAAATTCCTTTGGAGCAACCCAGGGTTTTGATTGCCCCTTCGCATTTTTTGCTAAAGAGAACAAAGCAAAAAACATAATTACCAGCAGGCAGGAGTATTTGAGAAAAGATGATTTTGTTTGCATAAAAAAAATTGTGAGTGATAAATTATTTCGTTTATGCATCCAAGTTATTAATGGCCAACCAACATATTTATGATAGCCGTCATACGAGAACATGATTAACATACAACACTTGCAGTAAAAGAAAAATCATTCCTGCGCTTCACTGCAGGAATGATTTATAAAATTCAAAAAAGAGTGTGGAAACTGTGGTTTATCCTTTGAGGCTGTTATAATACCAGGGCTCATCATTCATTTCATATCTCCCTGTTTTTTCTTCCAGGGCAATCCTGAAAACAACACCTTTTATTTCATTCAGGTCATCCGGCGCAAAAGGCCACTGTTCGCCGAGATGCATTTTCTTTGAACTGATAAAAGGATAAACACGGCTCAATAAAACCTTTAAAGCTTTTCTGCGTTCATCTTTATCGCTCACTTCTTCAAATTTTCCATCGGCAATCACACTTTTCCATGTCGCCATATTTTCAAGCGTGTCGATTTCAATACAGATATGCGGGTTCTGCCGCATCATTTTTATTTTCATGCCTTCCTGCGTGTGGCAATAAATATATGTCCCATCATAAGCATAGCTGATAGGGACCACATAAGTCTTATTGTCTGCATGGCATCCGATCCTGCAGATGAATTGGCGCTTTAAAACGTCTTCAATTTCTTCATTAGTTAATGTTCCGAACATGTTTGTAGGTTTTCGGTAAAAATATGTCGGGGAGTGCCTTTCAAATATGAGGAAGCTCATCTGCTTCAATGACTTTTATCATAGCACCCCAAAACTGATTTGAATCATAAAAAGAAATGATTTCCATCATCCCCTCTGTCTGGCAGAAATATAATTTCATACATTATTAAATATGCTTTTATGAAACCCATTATCGTAGCAATTGATTTTTCCAACCCTTCCTTAAATGCGGCATATTATGCAGCCGACCTTGCTAAATCACTGAATACAGATATCATTTTAATTCATGTAATAGAATTGCCGGTCACTGCATCGCATGTGAGTAGAACAAAAATGGAGTTTGATGCGCTGGAGCATTCAGCTCACTCAAACATTGAAAACTTACAACGCAAGCTTATAGATAGAACCAGAAATAAGATAAAAGTGCATGCAAAAGTGGAATATGGCACCGTGAATTTTGAGATTGAAAAATTTGCCCGTGAAAAAAACCCTTTTGCTATCGTAGTTGGAATAAAGAGCCATGCAACAGCCAGAAGGTTTTTTCTTGGCAGCAATGCATTAAGGTTTATTCATCATTCCATATTCCCCATTCTCTTAATACCTGAAAATGCATCATTCCAAAAAATAAAAAATATTGCTATTGCTTCAGATTTGATAAGCCATGAAAATGATATTTCTGTGTTGCATACGAAACAATGGCTGAATGCGCTGCATGTTCCGCCCAGCATTATTCATGTGAAAACAAAAAGCGAAACAGAGGAATGGATTAATGCAGGTATCAAAGATTTACAAAATATCTTCACTGAATTTTCTCCAAAATATTGTTTTATTAATGAAAAAGAAGTAGCAGAGGGTATAAATACTTTCGTGAACGATGATAAAACCGACTTGTTGATTGTTACTCCCGAAAAACATGGCTTGCTGGAACCGTTACTTATCAAGAGCAATTCCAAAGAAATTATTCTTCATTCTCAAATACCGGTGTTGTCAATCTTTTCAGGCTCTGCGTCGAAATCAAAAAATAGCGAAAGTGAAAACAGCCATAGCCATCATCACTCCTGTAGAAAGTGCACGGGCAATTGTGAAAAAAGAATGAACCCGAAAAGCACTATTGATGAAACTCATCTGACAGCATGACCATCGTCCTTTATTCGTGATAACCTGATAAATATTTTTGTGAAATAATTTTTAGGTCTTGAAAATAGCTCATGAACATTTAGAACCAAAATATGATGTTGCAGATTGATAAAAAAAGTTCGCTAAAGAGTATTCAGAGCCAGTTCAATGCTCATTACCCTTTTTTGAAGATTGAATTCTTTAAAAGGATTTCCGTGGACCAACCTTTATACAAAGCTGATTTATATCCGGTAAACGAATCGCGAAAATATATCGATGGCTTTTATGATGGCCTTGCGACCATAGATATCAGCAGGAAACGGACTGTGCATCAGGTGGAGAAAGATTTTGAAAAGATATTAGGCTTATCCGCTCACATCTTCCGCAAATCGGGAAACGTGTGGGTGGAAACCACATTAACTAATGATTGGCCGCTTGAAGAGCAAAATGAGGAAGGGAAGCAGATAAGCAGCCATTTCATAGACAACAAAAAAAATTAGAAACTATTCAATCCACGCCAATGGCTATCCAAAAACAAATAGGATACAAACAGGCTCTGAGATTAGAGCATAAAAAAATTGACATGCTCATTAATGAAATTATGAATAATGCTGAACAGAATAAAAGCAAAGACAAAGAAGCCGTTAAGGTTGATTTAAAAAAATGGGTGATGCCAAAAGAGCCGACTGGTTATATCCACACCAAAAAAAATGACCCTCTTTAATAATACAATAAATTAAAAGTATGAAACATAATGTTGGAAGCGCAGATCAGTTTGTTCGTTTTATTTTAACAATCGTCATCGGGATAATTGGCATTCATTTCAAAAGCTGGTGGGGCTTACTGGCAATCGTGCCGTTTCTGACTGCATCTGTTTCATTTTGCCCACTCTATAAAATTATAGGTGTAAGCACCTGCCAGAAAGAGAGGATTGAATTATGAATTCTTAAGTAAAACTGCATGACGGATACAATATTTAATTCACAAACCACGTGCTTTCATTGCGGAGAGGTTTGTGAGAAGGACACAATAACAATAAATGAAAAAAAGTTCTGCTGTGAAGGTTGCAAGCAGGTCTATTTGTTATTGAATGAAAATAACCTTTGCGTTTATTATGATTTTGAAAAGAATCCCGGTATCAAAGCAAAAGGCAGATTTGTAAGCGAACGTTTTGGTTATCTTGATGACATATCAATAACAGCAAAGCTTGTTCAATTCAGCAATGAATCGCAGACCAATGTAACTTTCTCATTGCCTCAGATGCATTGTTCTTCCTGTATTTTTTTGTTAGAAAACCTTCATCGGATCAACCCGGGCATCATTAAATCACAAACCAATTTTCAGCGCAAAGAAGTCTTTATCATTTTCAATCCACAAATTATTTCTCTGCGCAAAGTTGTTGAGCTGCTCGCCTTTATTGGCTATGAGCCAAATATCAATTTGGAAAGCGCTGCTACAAAAAAGAAAACAAATTTTAATCGCAGGCAGATCTATAAAATCGGCGTTGCCGGTTTTTGCTTCGCGAATATTATGATGATGAGCTTTCCGGAATATTTTTCCTCTGGTAAGATTGAACAAACGGGATTGAAAGAAACTTTTGCATGGCTTAACCTCGCACTGTCATTGCCTGTGCTGTTCTTCAGCGCATCAGGTTTTTTTATTTCAGCATGGAAAGGGCTTCAGCAAAAGTTTTTAAATATTGATGCCCCCATTGCGCTGGCAATATTGGTTACCTATTCAAGAAGTTATTATGAGATCATCAGCGGGCACGGTGCTGGCTATCTTGATTCCGGAACAGGTATTGTCTTTTTTATGTTGATCGGAAGGTGGTTCCAGGATAAGACTTATGACTCCTTTTCATTTGACCGCGATTACCGTTCTTACTTTCCCTTAGGTGTTACGATAATTAATAACAACTTAGAAAAAAATATCCCCGTCACTCAATTACAAAAAGCGGATAGGATTATTGTGCGCAATGAAGAAATGATCCCCGCTGATGCCATTTTAATGAAGGGAAATGCAAATATTGATTACAGCTTTGTCAGTGGGGAAAATACAGCCGTACAAAAAAATAAGGGCGACTTAATATATGCAGGCGGTAAACAAATTGGCAGCGCCATTGAACTACAGGTTGCCGGAGAAGTTTCGCAGAACTACATTACTCAGCTATGGAACAATGATATATTTCAAAATAAAAAAAATGAAGAGAAATCTTTCATACACCCCTGGAGCAGATATTTTACATTAGCATTATTCACTGTCGCAATGGTCACTTTAATTTTTTGGTGGATGGAAAATCCTGCAAAAATATTGCCTGCGGTTTCCTCAGTGTTGATTGTAGCATGTCCTTGCTCTCTACTGCTTTCTGCTACATTCACGTATGGTAATATGCTCCGCATTTTCGGAAAAAATAAAATGTACTTAAAGAACGCGAATGTGATTGAATCATTATCAAAAATCAACGCGGTTGTTTTTGATAAAACAGGAACCATCACGCAGGGCAATGTTTCACAGATAAGCTATGAAGGAACTCCATTAACAGAACAAGAATTAATTGCCCTGAAAAGTGTTGCCAAACAATCATCACATCCTTTGAGCAAAATAGTTGCGTCGTCAGTGATGGTGGATGAAGAGAAAATGATTGCAGTGGAAGAGTTTAAAGAATATAGTGGCAAAGGGTTGGAAGCACGCGTGAATGATATGAACATAAAAATCGGATCCACCGGTTTTCTCAACCAATCTAATCCCGGGCTGGCTCCGTATGGAAATGGAACGCATGTAAATGTGGCGATGAATAATGTTTACATGGGAAAATTCAATGTGAGCAATCAATACAGGTTTGGGATAAAGGCTTTAATAAAATCATTGCAAAAAAAACGTTTTGAGCTATGGCTTTTATCAGGAGATAATAATTCAGAAAAAGAAAATCTCCGGAAAATATTTGGCGACACAGCCAATTTAAAATTTGGACAATCCCCACAACAAAAACTTGATTTCATAAAAAAATTGCAAGAGAATAAAAAATCTGTATTAATGCTTGGGGATGGATTGAATGATGCCGGCGCATTGATGCAAAGCAATGTTGGTGTGGCAGTAAGCGACAATACATCGAGATTTTCTCCTGCATGTGATGCCATACTTGATGGCAATAATGTTTCGAT
>DATGIX010000114.1:0-13187 GCA_035295505.1 Puia sp.
TCCAAAATCCCAATGATATTGCAAAGCTTGTTGATTCTGTTCTGCAAAGCTTGTCACAACTGGATCTGAAAATGTTACTATCCCTGGCCCGCAAAGCTTTGCTGGTGTTTTATTTATTTTAATGCCCAATGAATCTATCACCACTTTTTGCGGAAGATAAGAAAGCAGTGAACAGCCGTTTGAATCTGTCATGATCAATGCAGGGGAATAAATTCCCGGAGATAAATAAGAATGTGTTGAGAAACTATCTTTGGTCTGATTGATTGTTCCATCACCAAAATCCCACACAAAAGAATTTGCGTCTATAATCTGAGCATTTAGTGTTATAGTTTTTGACAAACATCCGAAATAAGCATCTGCGTTCAGTTTTGCAAAAGGTGCTTTCACAATAATCGAATCTACTGTAGTATCAGTTGTTCCATTATATCCATAACCATACATCGTTACTTTATAGGTTCCCGCATTATAATAAGTGTGGCTTGGGTTATTCTGATTGTCAGCTTTGCTTCCATCACCAAAATCCCAAGCAATGCTTAATGCATTTGAAGATGTGTTTGTGAAATGAACAATTACCGGCGGGCAACTGCTGGCGCTTACATAAGTTTTATTGAAAGAAAATTGTGTGTTAATGATTTTTACATTGATAATCTGAATGCTCGTATCCTGACAATGAGTATCAGGGTTGATGGCAATTAATTTCACAGTATCTACTGCAACGTTTGTATAAGTATGTGTTGGAGAAAAATCGGTTGAAGTAGACCCGTCACCAAAAATCCAGAGATATTGTGTGTTATAACTATTAAAAACATTTGTATTATTATTAAATGTTACCGGAGAATTTGGAGTTACGTTTGCGGGGTAATATGTAAATGCAGATTCAGGACCGCTGGGATTTAAGTAACCCGTTGCAACATCCGAGCACCCATCAGCGTCAGTAACTTTCAAATCAACATAATACTGACCTGGCGAAGAATACACATGAGCAATGCTACCGCTGCTATATTGATTTGTGATGCCTGATGCATCATAAAAATTCCAATCCCATTTTGCTATTTTCGAATTGCTGCCAGCTATTGAGGCGTCCTGCAAAATAACCGGATATTTAAAACAAGGATTTCCTTCAACAATTTTAAATGCCGCCTTTGGACCGTTTATTTTTATAGGAATGAAATTGGAAGTGTCATTGCAACCAAAATAATATGACTGGGTGATAACACGAAAATTTGTTTTTAAGGGATCTAAGGCTGGCACAACAATACCAGATGAATTCACAAAAGTATAATAATTTAAAGCGGCAATACTGCCAGAATAATTGCTGCTATCTCCATATTGTGCACCGACCACAGAATAAAAATTATAGCCACTATAATAGACAGAAGGGTTTGATTCCATACCAGTGATTTCCATGTTAACAGCCGTGTTTGAGCAAGCAGCAGATATTTGAGAAGAAAGAACCGGGTTTTGCTTTAGCAGCACATAAGCAGTTGCTGAATCTTTTACAGAACATTGACCGTTTGTAACAGTTAGATAAACTTCATATGTACGGGTTGCTGAATAAGTATGCGACATGGTATCTTGTTTTGTTGTATAATTGAGCGAACTGCTGCCATCACCAAAATTCCATTGCCAGCTTTGTGCATATTTTGAACTCTCAGTAAATTTCACAAGGCCTCTTGTGCCATCACATGTATTTATTACAGAGCTGATTTGGGGGAACGGAGGAAGAACATGCACATAATTTTCTTTGGTGATTGTATCGGCACAAGCATAGATTCCATTGTAAGCAATCATCTTCACGTTAAAAACGCCGCTATCGGAATATTGAATCGTTGGATTGCTTCCATTAGTAGAATATCCGCTATTAGCGCCACCAAAATCCCAATCCCAAGAAGTAACAGGACCGTTACTGCGATCAACAAAAGTAGTGCGAGTGTTGCCACAAATGGTTGTATTTCCCTTGATCGCAAAATCTGCGACAGGTCTTTTGTATAAGGTAATGGTATTGTAGTAAGCAGCATTACCTGTACAGCCCTTATTCGTCTTAAAACTTAAGGTTACCCTATATGTTCCGGGATTGGTATAAGTATGTTTGGGTTGTGCTAATGTCGACAGTGTTCCATCTCCAAAATTCCATTGATAACTCACAATAGAATCTCTGTTTACACCTGCAGCAAATTCGGTAGGCACACTATCGCAGCCAACATTTGGCAATCCGTTGACCATATAAACGGAAGCATAATTATAAATAATATCAACAGTCTGATTTTCCGTTGCAGTACAACCTGCTGCATTGGTCACCGTTAATTGCACACCGTAAAACTGTGAGCTATTATAAGGGTAGGATGGTGCTTGCAATGTGGAGGATGGTGGATTATATAATCCATTATCAAAGTACCACAACCATTTAACTACACTCTTCGTTGTGTCTTTAAAATTCACAGTAACAGGAACATCACAATACTCTGGAATATTAACAACAAATGGCTTAATATCTGGAATGTCTTTTATAGATATTTTCTTTGTCAAAGAATCTTTACAATTTCCATAAGTATTGATCAGTTGAATGGTATGAGCTAGCGTATCATAAAATGAATAATTAAAAGTGCCATAGGTACACCAATTGCATGCACCCAGCCCATCTACAAGCCAGAGCTTGCTTGTAGCACCAGGAGTGCTATTGTCTGTAAATGTGGGATAAGAGTTTTTGCAAATCAATTGCGGCACACTGAAATCTGTAGAAAAATTTTTTACGTTGATATAATTGGTTTGTGTACTCGTAACCTTGCAGCCATCTTTGTTTGACACAGTCAGTGTTACAGAATAAGTTCCTTTTTTATTATAAACATGAGATGGGCTTGTGCCTGTAGAATTTGTTCCATCACCAAAATCCCAGGCATAACTTAATGAACCGGGGCCAGAGCTTGTATTGGAAAATTGAATCGGATCAGAAATATTGCAAAGCACCAAATTGTCAGCACCAAAACTCGCCTGCATAGCAGAAAGAATTATGGTTGCAGGCTTTTGAATGGAAGTATAACATCCATAACTATTCGTAACCGTCAACCCAACTGTGCTTGTATCTGCAAAATTGTATGTGTGTTGAAATTGCTGAGAATAGCTTTGCTGCGTGCTGCCATCTCCGAAATCCCAATAATAATTTGAAATATTACCGTCACCCGGTGTTGCACTAGCAGTGAAATTAACAGGAAGAGGCAAGCAACCTTTTGCAACATCAAAAGAAAAATCTACTGTTGGTCTTTTGTAAACAGTTATCTGTTTTGTTTGGGAAGAAGATTTGTTACCATCAGTTACTGTCAATATAATTGTGTAAGTTTTTTCAACAACATAAGTTGCTCCGGCATTTATTAGTGCGGAAGTGTTTCCATTTCCCAAATCCCAGGAATAAACAGCATTTGATGAAGCGCCTGTAGTTGTATTTGTAAAAGAAACAGTGAACGGTGAACAACCTCCATTCTTGTCAATAGAGAAATCAGCTTTTAGTTGTGCAAAAGATGGTGATTCAATAAAAGAGATGAGCATCCAGGCAAGAGTGAATTCTTTTATGCAGTCCTTTATTTTGGTCATAAGGTTTATGGCATGAGGCAATGCCAAGATACGTGATGAAACCGAGAAAATCAATATCACAGAAATGTTTCGTTTTTTTATTTGAAATTTGATGATGCAAAAGGATAATATGAAAGCAATGATTTTTGCTGCAGGACTTGGCACACGCTTCAAACCGTGGACAGACAAGCATCCTAAAGCTTTGGCAGTGATCAACAGGAAAAGCTTATTAGAACGGAATATATATTACCTGCAACAGTATGGCATAACCGAAGTGATTGTGAACGTTCATCATTTTGCCGAACAGGTTATTGGAGCAATAGAAAAAAACAATGGATGGGGAAGCAAAATTACTGTCAGCAATGAAAAAGATGAAGTGCTGGAAACAGGTGGCGGATTGAAAAAAGCAAGCTGGTATTTTAAAACCGATTCATTTGTTGTTATGAATGCAGATGTACTAACGGATTTGAATCTGCAAAAGATGATTGATTACCATGACCGATATCAGCCATTAGCAACTCTCGCTGTCACGAACAGAAAAAGTTCAAGGTATTTTTTGTTTAATGATGAAGAACAATTGTGCGGATGGAGAAACACAAAAACGGGTGAAGAAAAAATCAGCAGAGAAAAAAAGAATTTAATTGCGAAAGCATTCAGCGGCATTCATATTATCAATACTAAGATTTTTTCTTTGATTAATCAGACCGGAAAATTTTCAATTGTTGATACTTATCTCGAACTTTCAAAAAATGAAATGGTCAAAGGCTTTGATCATTCAGGCTCAAAATTTGTGGATGTTGGCAAACCGGAATCTGTTCCTGTCGCAGAACAATTGTTCGCCTGAATTATCTTCTTATTAATTTTGTGAAAAGTCAGAAATATTTTATTTCCTCATTGCAGCTTTGCATTTAATTAAATGCCATGAAAAATTCTTTAATTATTTTTTGCTTGTTTGCCATTTCAAAAATTTTTGCTCAGCCATCTATTCAAAATGATTTGGTCAAAAACCGTATCACGCTTCCCAACGGCTGGTCGTTGACTCCTGTTGGCAAAAGCCTGCAGTTAGGAGATTTGCCATTAAATATCGCAGTCAGCAAATCGAAAAAGTGCATTGCTGTAACAAACAATGGGCAAAGCATTCAGTCATTGCAATTGATTGACGTTAAAAAAGAAAAAAGGCTGGACAGCATTAACATTCCAAAATCATGGCTTGGCCTGAAGTTCAGCGATGATGAAAAATTTTTATACGCCTCCGGCGGTAATGATAATTGGATACTCAAATATGCCATCATCAATAACAAATTAATTTTAAAAGATAGCATACAACTTGGCAAAAAATGGCCCACAAAAATTTCTCCTGCTGGTTTAGACATTGATGACAAAAGAAATCGCATGTATGTAGTAACCAAAGAAGATAATTCTTTATACATCATTGATCTCGCAACAAAAAAAATCATTAGTAAGCATGCATTAGGTGGAGAAGGTTATACCTGTCTTCTTTCCAATGATAAAACAGAGCTATATATCACTTGCTGGGGATGCGACAAAGTTTTGATATTCGATACAAAACAGAACAAGATTTCAGATGAAATTGCAGTTGGAGATAATCCCAATGATATGGTGATCAGCAAAAACAATCATTATCTTTTTGTAGCAAATGCAAATGACAATTCTGTTTCAGTTATTGATTTACTAAAAAGAAAAACGCTTGAAACGCTAAATGCTGCATTGTTTCCCGATGCACCAAGTGGCTCTACCACCAACGCACTTGCCCTCAACAGCGACAATACAACTTTATATATAGCGAATGCAGATAATAATTGCGTTGCTGTTTTTGATGTCAGTAATCCGGGCAATAGCAAATCAAAAGGTTTTATTCCGGTTGGCTGGTACCCGACTGCTGTCAAAGTAATCGGCAAAAAAGTTTTTGTTGCAAATGGCAAAGGCTTCTCTTCTATGGCCAATCCATTTGGCCCAAGCCCGGTAAAAAGAAAACAGAAAGTGAATTTTCAAGCCGGCGATGCAAACAGACCGAAAGAGGTACAGTATATCGGAGGACTCTTCAAAGGAACACTTAGCATTTTTGATGAGCCTGATGAGAAATTATTAAGCATTTACTCACAGCTTGTTTATCAGAATACACCTTATACAAAAACAAAAGAATTGCTCGCAGATGGTGAAGCGGGGAATCCAATACCGATGAAGGTTGGCGATACTTCTCCGATTAAATATGTGTTTTATATTATCAAAGAAAATCGCACCTATGACCAGGTGCTTGGAGATATTAAAGAAGGAAACGGAGACACGAGCCTTGTTCTTTTTGGAGAGCACATTACTCCCAATCAACATGCAATTACTAAAGAGTTTGTGCTGCTCGATAATTTTTATTGCGACGCAGAAGTAAGTGCAGATGGCCATAACTGGAGCATGGGCGCTTATGCTGATGATTATCTTGAAAAAACATGGCCAACAAGTTATGGTGGCAGAGGTGGTATCTATGATGCCGAAGGCAATCGGGCTATTGCAAATAATAAAACCGGATTCATTTGGGACTATTGCAAGCGTGCAGGAGTTAGCTATAGAACTTATGGAGAATTTGCTGACGATTATAAACCCAATATCCCTGTACTGAAAGATCATTATTGCAAATACTATACAAGCTGGGATCAAACAGTGAGAGACACAACAAGAGTGAGCCAATGGAAAAGAGATTTTGATTCGTTGGTGAATGCTAATGCATTACCTCATTTGAATACATTGAGAATTATCAACGACCACACGGAAGGTTTATCCAGAGGAAGGCCCACCCCGTTTGTGCATGTTGCAGATAATGATCTTGCGATTGGTGAGTTTGTTGAATATCTAAGTAAAAGTTCTGTCTGGAAAGAAAGTGCAGTTTTTATTGTTGAAGATGATGCTCAAAATGGCGCAGACCATGTTGACGCACATCGCACCACTGCTTATGTTGCAGGGGGATTTGTGAAGCGGCATTTTGTTGACCATACCATGTACTCTACCACATCAATGGTAAGAACCATTGAATTGATTTTAGGGCTGCCTCCAATGAGTCAATATGATGCAGCCGCAACACCCATGTGGCGCAGCTTTGCTGTTGCACCGGATTTATCGCCGTTCAAATCTTTGCCATGTAATATAGATCTCACAGAAAAAAATACTGCATGGAACGAGCTTGCAAAAAAATCCGAAGGATTTGATTTCACAAAAGAAGATAAAGTGCCTGAAGATTTGTTTAATGAAGTTTTATGGAAAGGCATCAAAGGGGTAAATGCAGTTGTCCCCGCTCCGAAACGTGCTGCTTTTGTGAAAGCAACCAATAACAATAAGGATGATGATTAAGCATTGAGAATTCATTGAAATAAAAATCCCCGCAAATTGCGGGGATTTTTATTTCAATATCTTATTTTACCAATTTCTATGACCACCTCTTTCATGTTCACGATGTTCTCTGTAATAATCATGATGCCTGTAATCGTCGCGATAATACCTTTCGTTTCGATTATAACGGTAATCTCTATTTGAATAATAACGACCGTAGCTGTAAGCAGGTTCTGCGACCACTGCCCTTTCTCTGCCATATCCATCATAATAAGGAACTGCTGGCTGACAATTATCTTGATAAACTACCTGAGGTGCAGGCTGCGCATATACATGTACGTGAGGAAGCGGTGGCAAAGGAGGCAATGGCAAATTAATATTTGCGTGGATACGAACCTGAGAATAAGCTGCTGAAGCAAACATGCTTCCGACAACAACTAATAATAAGGGTAATAAACGTTTCATGGTTTTAATTTTTTGTGATTTAAAATTGAGTGAGCATTTAATTTCTCGCTCACTATAATTAGAATTAAACTATTCAGAAAAATTTAATTTGCGGTCGCCAAGTTTTTGTTAATGGTCAAGCGTGATTGGTATTCACGATAAAACAGGAGTATTGAAAAAGCTGCAGATATAAAATGAAGAGTTTTTTTAAGAACCGGCTAACAATAAAAAGGGGCCAGGATAAAAATCCAGCCCCGTTTTTAAAATCCAATATCCTATGAAAAACCGATGTAAAAATAATGAAACAATTCTATTTACCAAGAGTTGTTTATTTTATATTTCAAACTTTTTTTAAATGATTATTTTCCCCATATCCTTTTGATCAAGGAATATGGGTATAAATGAAAAAGGTGCTGTAAATGATACAGCACCTTTTAAAATTATGTTTTCTACCTTAATAAGACCATAAATCCTGCTCGTAGTTGAATATCTTTTCTTTGATATTTTCACCTTCGAGCAACTGCAAAATAGGGTCTTTAATATATTCCATGATTTGCTTATCACCAGGATTATCAAGAGAAGATTTGATAATACGACTTGCGAACATGCGGCTTTCAAACAATTCTTCCCAGCTCATTCTTGCTCCATAGTTTTTGCCGTTATAGGCTTCATATTTTGCAAGCATAGCTCTTAGATCAGGATAATAAACCCAGAACACTGGGGTAACAGCACGGAAAGTTCCATCCGTTTCGGTAATTGTTTTTAAAGGTGCGATGCCAAGAATCCTCGCGTATAATCTTGAAGATTCTTTATCAAAAACCCATTCTTCTTTTATCCAATATCTTTCAACTGATTGAGGGTCGAACATTTGTACGATTGTTGTATCCTTTTGCAAGCCCTTTGAACCATCAGGGTCTTTTTCAAAATCCTGAATTTGTTTTGTTACAGGCTTGCCAACAAGTACTTCAGATATCTGCCTGAATGTATACGGAGTGGTGAAACGATCATCGATAGGATCAAATGCAGTGACTTCTCCACTTTTAATAGCATTGAGCAAGATATTAATAAAACGTTGGTTGCCGTTATCTTCAGTTGCCGAATAAGCAAAAGGCAGGTTCATCTTTTCATGAACATTGATTTCTCTCCAAACACGCTGACGATAGACCGCATCATCTTCACGGATATGCTCATACGCTAATGGCGTTCTGTCTTTAATAAGCAGGCGCTCAACAGCGGCATCATTCCTTAAGGATTTGCGAGGCGTATCAAGCTTAATATCAGCTTCGATTGCCGCAACAGGCTTCGTTGTATCTTTAGCCGGAGCGACAGCCTGTGTGTTTGCGCCACTTTTATTTGTATTGGTTTTTTTAGCAGTCCCTCTTGATTTCTTTTTGCGCGGTGTTGTTTGCGCATCAACAGTTCCTGCTGCCAAAGCCAATACCAAAGCGAGCAAACTAAATTTTATGATACAGTTTTTCATTGAAGAGAAATTTAAAATTTATTATTTCAGGCTAAAAAATATCGGAGATATTTCCCTTGTTCTGCCATCAGGTCCTACAACCCTTATTTCATCAAAAAATATATTTGTTCCAGGTGTAGCTCTTCCCACGATAGCTGCAGCACCTCCGGTCCAACGATTGCCTTCATTAACAGCTTGAGCATATATAGAAATTCCTCCTCCAATAGCACCTAATTTATAGCTTATCACTTTAAAAGGTGCTTCAAATTCTGAATTTTCTAACTTGGTAATCAAACCTAAATTTGCTTTGAATTCTGCAGCAGGGATTGCGCCACCTTTTTTGTTAGCTACAAATGCAGCCGGATCAGGCAAATATTTTACACGGAATTTTTTAGGAGTTGTTTTTCCATCAATGGTTACATTAATAGTTTGCTCGCCGGGTGTTTTAGGATATGCTTCCCATGCAGAACCCTGAACATGTTTCAATTCGCCACCTGTTAGAGAAGCCTGCACTTTTTCACTACCTGAACCACCAGAAATTGTTATAGGGTTTGGCGTGGCGCCCATAATGTAAAGAACGTTCATCTTATCTGCAGAAACTGCAACACCAGATGGGGTACCAACTGTATATTCAATTTCTTTTTGGATATTTTTCAAATTGCCATCCTGATCTTTGTAAGATACATTAATGTTTACTTTTTGTTTGCCGCCGCCATTAACAGTAATGTCAGATGTAGCTTTTCCATCAGCATCAACTGCTATTGTTTTGCCACCGATGGTAACTGTAGGTTGAGCAGCAGAGCTGAAAGCACCTACACCAGCATAGATTGACAATTTTTCACCAGGCATCAAATAAGTGGAGTTTGCTCCATATATGACACCTGTTTTATCGTAACGAACTTTTACAGCACCGATCTGATCTGCACAATAAGTGACTACATCATTTTCAGAGTTCTTAACATCATTTTGGAATTTGCCAAGAATGGTTAATACTGCAATAGCTGGGGTCATGTGAAAATATGCATCGGACCAGCTTAAATTATTATTGCCAGATTCCGACTGAGGCTTATCTAAATTGATCGGAAGTTTAGTTGCAAATTCTTTTGCAACTTCCGGATTAGCATCAAGTACATTCTTTTTAAATTCTGTAAGTTTTTCTAAGAGCTCAGCGCCTTTACCTTTTTTATCCATCAAACGGATACCAGCATCGAGATTATCAATCTTATAAGTAGTATCGCCTTTTTCTGGATTGTAGCCAGCTTCACGTTTCAACTGATCTTTTAAAGTCTCGATATAATCGTAGGTGTCTTTTGCATAACCAGAAACTTTTTTTGCAACTGGTTCCCAGATAGCTGCTTTCTCTCTCGTTTCATTTGCTTTCGCTTTTGCATCAATGTCAGAAAGAATATTATTGTTCTGGGTGGTTAATGCATCGTTTGAGGTTTTAATGCTGTTATTAACAACTTTAAATGCATTTAGGATTTCAGCAGATACATTTAGCGCCAGCATTGCTGTAAGCACCAAATACATCATGTTTATCATCTTTTGCCGGGGTTCTTTAGGTAATCCCATGGGATCAGTAATTTATAAGTTTAAACTAATGGGTTTTCATAGCTTGCAACGGCAAATCTTATTGTCTGCCTTGCATTGCTGTAAGCATATTGCCATAAACCTGGTTCAAATTGCCGAGGTTCTTGGCAAGCAATGCAATTTGTTCTTGTGTCTTCTTAGCATCAGTAACACTGCCTTGCATTGTTTCTGAAGCCTGAACCAAATTGCCATAGAATGCATTCATTGCTTTCAAATGGTTGTTGGTATCTTGAAGTTCAAGTTCATAAACCGCATTCAGTGAGCCAAGGTTTTTTGTAAGCGTTTGAACTTGTGTATGGAATTGCTTTGTGCTTTCTGCAGCATTATTAAAATATCCGATAGTAGTAGTAGCTCCTTGATAAGCTGTTTTCATACTGTCCAAAGCTGCTGCAGCTTCTTTTGTTTTACTTGTGTAGTCAGTAGTAGCAGCCAATGCACCTGAAACATCGCTGATCTTATCAACAGTAGTTCCAAATTTTTTGAAGCCATCGCTAAGGCGGCCAAGGTTGGCTGGAGTGATCTCAGCTTCCTGAAGCATTTTGTCGAATTTATCTAAAGCCGGATTTCCTGAAGACCCGCCAGCTAATTTAGGGAGTGCTTCAGCAAGAGCATGCATTTCAGATCCTGGAGGCGGCAAAAATGCATACACCATAAATATCAATGCTTCTGTAAGCAAACCTGCGGTAAGGAAAAAGTCAGCTAATTTCTGGTGGGTGATTTTTTGCCATGCACCAAAAATAACAACTGCTGCACCAACGCAAACTATTACGTTAACTAGTCTTTCGGTAGATTTAGAAACTCCGGCCATAATTGTAATTTTAAATTGTTTTTAAAAGGTTTTCAGGGTTGAGAATAAAAAAGTTCGTTTTCGATTTTATTTTGTGAACTGTAAATCAAAAACGAACTTTCTGTAAAAAAATTTTATAGGCAGTAGAAATTTAAATTTTAGCGGCCACGTGAAAGTGTAGGTGACAAATCAACCACGCAACGGAAGCCGATATATGATTTCGCTGTATCCTGATATTCGTAAGTACGAGTGCTCGTCTGTAAGAAATATCCAACATCTTTCCAGCTACCACCACGGATCACTTTACGTTTCATGCGCGGAGGATCTGATTTTTGAGCGTTGTATCGAACATCTGGGTTCATATCATGCTGGAAATTGTAGGCACCTTCGTAGAAGACAGATGATGTCCATTCTGCTACATTTCCCGCCATGCAATAAAGACCGAAATCGTTTGGCCAATAAGCATCTGCACGGGCAGTGTAGAATGCACCATCTTCAGGGTAGTTGCCACGACCTGGTTTAAAGTTGGCAAGCAAACAACCCTTTTTATTCCTTAAATAATAGTTACCCCAAGGAAACATAGATTGAGAGCGACCGCCACGAGCCGCATATTCCCACTCTGCTTCAGTTGGCAGACGGAAGCTAGACTCAGTAGCTTTTTTCTGTTTTTCGAGCGCAGCATTCAGGAATTCAGTTCTCCATTCGCAAAACGCAGTTGCCTGGCTCCAGTTCACACCCACTACCGGATAATTGCCGAATGCAGGATGTGAAAAATAACGCTTTGTCATTGGCTCGTTGTAAGAATAACTGAAATCGCGAATCCAAACCAATGTGTCAGGATAAACTTTGATACTATCTTTTACTATGAATTGAGAACGCGGTTTCCCTTCATTTGATTTTTTTGCTGCTTCTTTAAGGTCAAATGTTTCTGAATGATAAATTATTTTGCTGGGATCAATTTCTTTTTTGCCAAAAACACGATTTTCCGGCGTGAGGATTAACTGGTCAATTTTTTCAACAGTTGCCTTATCGTTCCATTTGATGGCACCTGCCTTTTTCCAGTCGATTGCAAATTTGCCATCAACATCTTTTCCATACTGCATCATAGTTGCTGCGATAGAATCCCTTACCCAATAAACAAACTGACGATATTCGTTATTTGTAATTTCAGTAGCATCCATCCAAAAGCCATTGATTGAAACTTCTTTATTACGGGCTGTATAAGCGTAATTAACATCTTCATCACTTGGTCCCATGTGGAACATGCCGGGAGGGATGTAAACCATGCCGGGAGGCTTTGTGAGATTATACTTACTTGCAGGGGCTACGCCATGTAACTGGCCGTCATCGAAGCCTTTCGAAGATTTGCTTCCTTTGCCACATCCAGCAGCCAGGAAAAGAACTGCGATAGCTGTGAGAAGGGTCAGGTTTTTCATTTTCATATTATTAAAGGGTATTCGGCAAAAAAAAATTTTTCGCAACATCGAAATACAATTTTAAAATTAATTTTTTAAAAGTCAAAACTTTCAAGCCAGTAAATTTCTTAACGCCCTTCATTACCTTATTATTGCACTCACATCTATTAATTTTCCGCCAATTTCGTCAATTGGGGCATTAATTCAGCGATTTCAGTAACAGGCTTTTGGCAAGTATAATTTTTGCAAAAGTAAATTTGAGGTTTTTCATTAATAGGCTTATCTGCAAAGAGGGGAAATTGTCCAGTTTCCCGGGTAGCGGATTGAAAAACTTTGTAAGGTATAAAGATATGCAAAAAATCCTTTCTGATTTGGTCAATTTTATTTCCGGTTATCACAATTTCCGGAATATTATACGTAATGGCCTGAAGCAAAGTTGCCCAGATGCCAAATGAAGTTGGGTAGCCAATTATTATCTTATTTAGTGAGGCACATGCACCAACTGCTCGTTTCTTCCATTCTCGCATATCAAAAATGATAGAAAGATATGCAAGATTGAAAGCCATAGTTGAATTCCCTGATGGAATCGCTC
>DATGIX010000115.1:0-64612 GCA_035295505.1 Puia sp.
GATGTGCTCAATGTTGCGGCCACGCTCAAGCATTAATACTTTCAAACCTTTTTCAGTAAGCTCTTTGGCAGCCCAACCGCCGCTGATTCCGGAACCGATCACAATGGCATCATAAGTATTCTGCGCATCGGCTTTGTTGTTTACGTTTAATGTATCTGGCATTTTGATGTAAGATTTACGAATTGGGATTTACGATTTCAGCAAACCCGAATTCATGATCAAATATTAATTATCAAACTTTTCATCAGATGTTTCCTTTCTTCAACTCTTCCACTGCATGATCTGCGGCACGTGCGGTGAATGCCATGTAAGTAAGCGATGGATTCTGGCAAGCTGCAGAAGTCATAAAAGATCCATCCGTTACAAAAACATTTTGCGCATCCCAAACCTGGTTCCATTTATTAAGCACAGACGTTTTTGGATCTTTTCCCATTCTTGCCGTTCCCATTTCATGAATGCCGCGACCGAGGTAGGGTTCACTATCTCCGCCTTGAACATTCTTCACTCCGGCAGATTCTAATATTTCCTTTCCATCATTAAGCATATCCTTGCGCATCTTCAACTCATTTTCTTTCAACTCCGCGTCAATTGCAAGGACATTCAATCCCCATTTGTCTTTCTTTGTTTTATCAAGCGTCACTTTATTTTCATGATAAGGAAGTGTTTCTCCGAACCCTCCCATCCCAAACGACCATGTCCCTGGTTCAGTTAATGCTTCTTTCAGATCTGCGCCGATGCTGTATTCAGCAACATTGCGGTCCCATCCTTCGCGGCCTGCTCCACCTTGATATCCAAAGCCGCGCAGATAATCTCTTTTGTCACCAAAAAAATTTCTGAACCTTGGAACATATACACCATTTGCCCGACGTCCGAAATAATATTTGTCAAGATATCCGTCAACAGTTCCTCCAATCCCAACTCCAAGATGATGATCCATTAAATTATGACCGAGCTCACCACTGCTGCTTCCTAATCCATCAGGCCATACATCAGTGGCAGAGTTCATCAATACCCATGCACTGTTTAATGTAGATGCATTCAGAAAAACAATTTTTGCTTTGTATTCATAAGTCTGCATCGTCTGCGCATCGAGCACTTCGACTCCAGTTGCTTTTTTTGTGTTTTTGTCGTATAAAATTTTTGTGACTATTGACCACGGTCTTACGGTCAAATTTTTTGTAGCCATGGCAGCAGGCAATGTTGCTGACTGCGTGCTGAAATAACCACCGAAAGGACAACCGTACCAGCATTTATCGCGGTACATACATTGCCTTCCATGATGCTCTACGGTGGCATGCGCACATCTGCCAATGATCATTTTGCGAGCGCCTTTATAATGCTCTTTCACTCTTGCAACGACATCTTTTTCAACACAGTTCATTCCCATGGGCGGAAGAAATTCACTGTCTGGTAATTCAGCAAGTCCTTCTTTTGATCCGCTCACTCCGGCAAATTTTTCAACATAGCTGTACCACGGCTCAATGTCTTTATAACGAACAGGCCAGTCAATAGCAATCCCATCTTTTGCATTTTCTTCAAAATATAAATCGCTCCAACGGTAGCTCTGGCGACCCCATAATAATGAACGGCCACCTACATGGTAGCCACGGAACCAATCAAATCTTTTTATTTCTGTGTATGGAGAATCTTTATCGCTTGCCCACCAGGAAAGATTCCTTTCATTCAAAGGGTAATCTCTTTTCAGCACAGGATAGTTTTTGATCATTTCCTGCGTTCTGCTGCCACGATGAGGATGATCCCAGTTTTCTTTGGTTGCTTCCGGATAATCTTTCACATGCACAATGTCCATTCCCCGTTCCAGCATGATTGTCTTCAGTCCTTTTTCGGTAAGCTCTTTTGCAGCCCATCCGCCACTGATGCCTGAACCAATTACAATAGCATCATAAACATTGTCAGCCATATTTTTTATTTAAGATTTACGATTTCTTTATTTCGGTTATGCATCAACGATAGTTAGCAATAAATTCATCTGTTGATTTAAGTAAAAGTATTTATTCACTACTGACCATTCACTACTCACCAAACTATACATCACAGATCTCAACCGCTTTCCGCAGCGATGCAATCTTGTCTGCTGCGGCGGGAATAAATTCCTGCGCAACATATCCTTTGTAACCAGTCGCAATAATTGCTTTCATGATGGCAGGGTAATACAGTTCCTGGGTGTCATCAATTTCATTCCTGCCGGGAACTCCGCCAGTGTGGTAATGGCCAATATATTGATGATAGTTCTGTATGGTCCTTATCACATCGCCTTCATCAATCTGCATGTGATAGATATCATAAAGCAATTTGAAATTCGGCGAACCGATGCGCTTGCATAGTTCAACTCCCCACAAAGTTTTGTCGCACATATAATCTTTGTGATCCACTTTGCTATTGAGCAGTTCCATTTGAATGGTGATGCCATTTTTCTCAGCAAGGGGCATTAATTTTTTTAAGCCTTCGGTGCAATTATCCAACCCGGCCCAATCGCTCATTCCATTTCTGCTACCGCTGAAACAGATCACATCTTTATAACCTGCTTTCACCATCAATGGGATCACTTCTTCATAACTTTTTATCAGGGAAGCGTGATTTGCTTTGTCATTAAAACCTTTGGTAAGGCTCACTTCTCCATCGATGTAGCACATCGAACTATAGATGCCATATTTCTGAAGCGTGGGCCAATCTTTTGGGCCCATTAAATCAATAGCGTTAAAGCCGATATCTTTTACAGCTTTGCATAATTCTTCAACGGTGATGAAACTATAAGTCCATTGACAAACGGAGTGGTTGATATTTCCTTTCAATGCTGATGATTTTTTTTGTTGAGATGCAAAAACATCCGAAGGAAGCATGCTTGCTGCGCCAAGTACAGCAGTTCCTGCAACGATATTTTTAATGGCACTTCGACGTGAATGAGTATTAGGCATGAATTAAAAATCGTTAAAAAAGTAAATTACGAAAATCTGATTGCTTACGTTCCACAAAAGTTTTATAAAGCAATAAAAATCCTTGAATGGTTCAACAGGATTTTTTTTCGCCTTATGCAGTTACCGGATTTATAAGCGTAGGTTTTTTCCTTCCGCGCATATAGAAAAACAAACCTGCAAAAACAACTATTAAAATAAGCGGAATCGTCAATGTTGCATTAATAATCTCGGGACCTGCTGCTTTTTTTGCTTCATTCAATGCATTCGCTAAATCAGAGCCGGCTGCTGCCGCATTATATTGACCAATATCCGCACCTGCCGGCAATTTCCCAATAACAAGTTTATCATAATACCCACCCATAAAAATCATATAAAAAGATACTGCAAGCATGCCTGCACCTCCCATGAGATTCATTCCAACGGCTCCGGTCTTTGGCAAATTTTCTGAAACAAACCCAAGCATTGTCGGCCAAAAATAACAAACGCCAATACCGAATATAATTGCTCCGACAAAAAGCATATTGCCTGTTGAGTGACCTAACAAATAAAGCCCTAAGGCTGCAAAAATTGCAGAGAACAAAAGAACACCAGTGGGGGAAAGCTGATGAACGACAGGCCCGGCAAATGCCCGACCTAAAACCATTACACCGGTTTCTATTGTTAACAATAAAAGTGCATTATCCGAAACATTTCTTAGCAACACGTCTATCCATTGCCCGGTAAATAATTCAGTAATAGCCGTTCCAAACATACAAACAATCATTAGGCCAAACAGCGGGGTAAAAAGCGCCTTATACATACTACCTGTTGAAACTCCGGCAGCAACTCTTTCAGTAACCGGAAATTCCAGTTTTGAAAACAGGTATCCGTAGATCAAAGTCGGGATCAACATGGTAGCCACTTCTATCTGCCAGCTCACGCCTAATTTATTCAGTAAAAAAACAATCAATGTTCCTATAACAATGCCACCGGGAAACCACAAATGAAAGTGATTCAGCTTGGTGGTTTTATTATCTGTATAAAGCGATGCAACCAGCGGATTACATGCAGCTTCAACTGTTCCATTAGCAATCCCTATCAATAAAGTAGACAAAAACAAACCCCAGTATCCACTTGCGAAAACGGTCAGGATAATACCGATAAGATGGAAGAGAAAGGCCAGCAGCAACAATTTTTTCATTCCAATCACATCTACTACAATGCCGCCAATGATCACTGCAAGCGGGAAGCCCCAGAATGCTGTAGCTGCAATAGTTCCCAGTTGCGAGGCATCAAGATTGAATTTTGTTCCCAATGTTCCTAATATACCCGCTCTGATACCAAAGGAAAGCGAGGTGACAAGAAGCGAAAGGCAGGCAGCCCAGAAAAGTTTGTCGCGTTGAATGTTTGATTGCATGGCAAGTTGTTTTGGTTTAGCTCAATCGTTTGATATAATTTTTGATTCATAATTTAGTAACCGGAAAACGAGTTGCTTCATTACTGTTGTCAAAAATTGATTTTTGAAATAGATTCGTAAATGTAATTTTTATTTTGAAATAATCAACCTTATTAAGTGTTAAGTTGACAATTTTAAAAAGATTTTTATTTTCTTGCAACGAATCCTCAATTTTGAAAAAATATCTTTCACCCAGAAATAAAAAATCTCACATGCAAAGAAAATTAAGAATGGGAATGATTGGCGGAGGCAAAGATGCCTTCATCGGCGCCATTCACCGCATTGCTGCCAATATGGACGGCCTCATTGAATTAGTTTGTGGTGCTCTCAGTATTAATGAAGAAATAGCGAAAGCTTCAGGCAAAATGCTTTTTATTCCGGAAGACAGGACTTATCTCAATTACGAAGAGATGCTGGAAAAAGAAAGCAAAATGCCTGCGGATAAGCGAATGGATTTTGTGACAATTGTTACTCCCAATTTTGCGCATTTCGCACCTGCCATGCTTGCACTTGAAAAAGGTTTTAATGTGGTGATCGAAAAACCGATGACATTCACTTTGGATGAAGCAAAACAATTAAAAAAGAAAGTGGAAGAAACCGGCTTGACATTATGCCTTACTCATACTTATTCAGGTTATCCGATGGTGAAGCAGGCAAAACAAATGGTGAAAGATGGGGCGTTCGGGAAAATCAGAAAAGTGTGGGTGGAATATCCGCAAGGTTGGTTGAGCAAACTTTCCGAACGTGAAGGAAACGCACAGGCGGCATGGAGAACAGATCCAAAAAAATCCGGCAAGAGCGGTTGCATGGGCGATATTGGAACGCACGCCGCTCATCTTGCAGAATATATTTCGGGAGCAAAAATCACGCATCTCTGTGCAGATCTGAATGTGATGGTAGAAGGAAGAATGCTTGATGACGATGGTAATGTGTTATTGAAATTTGATAATGGCGCAGCAGGTGTGCTGATGGCATCACAGGTTGCGGCTGGTGAAGAAAATGCATTGAAGATTCGACTATATGGAGAAAAAGGAGGACTGGAGTGGGCACAGCACGAACCAAATACTCTGTTAATAAAATGGCTTGATCAGCCTGCTCAGATTTTGCGTGCAGGTGGAAATTATGGCGACAGGTTATCTTCTTATGCAACGCATAATTGCCGCACTCCGGGCGGTCATCCTGAAGGCTACCTCGAAGCATTCGGAAATATTTATAGAAATTTTGCGCTCACGCTTTCTGCGAAATTAGATGGAACAACTCCATCCAAAGAAGCACTTGATTTCCCTGGCACTGCTGATGGAGTGAGAGGAATGGCATTCATTGATAATGTGGTTGCTTCGTCGAAGAGTGACAAAAAATGGACGGAGTTCGTAGTATAAAATGAGAAACAAAAAATGAGGAATTAGAAATAGGAAAGTAAATGCTTTCAAACTCTAATTCCTAAGACCTAATTTCTAAAAAGCTATTTTTAATTGCCGAATTAAAACAAAATTATCTTCATGCAAACAATAAAAGGTCCTGCCATTTTTTTAGCACAGTTCATGGGCGATGCTGCACCATTCAATTCTTTGAAATCTGTTTGCGAATGGGCAAGAAGTTTAGGGTTCGTCGGCGTTCAGATTCCCACCTGGGATGCCCGCTGCATAGATTTGCAAAAAGCTGCTAAAAGCAAAACTTATGCAGACGAAATCAAAGGCATCGTGAACGGTGCCGGATTAGAAATCACTGAACTTTCTACTCATTTGCAAGGACAGCTTGTTGCTGTTCATCCGGCTTATGATGCACAGTTTGATGGGTTTGCCCCCGCATCAGTTCATAATAACCCGAAAGCAAGAACTGAATGGGCTGTTCAGCAGTTGAAATATGCAGCAAAAGCTTCACAAAATTTAGGATTGAATGCGCACGCCACTTTCAGCGGCGCATTGTTATGGCCAACATTATATCCGTGGCCTCAACGTCCGGCCGGTCTGGTGGAAACAGGTTTTAAAGAACTCGCCAATCGCTGGCTTCCTATCTTAAATCATTTTGATGAACATGGCATAGATCTTTGTTATGAAATTCATCCGGGCGAAGATTTGCACGATGGTGTCACTTATGAATTGTTTTTAAAGCATGTCAATAATCATGCAAGAGCATGTTTGTTATATGATCCATCGCATTTTGTTTTGCAATGCCTCGATTATAAAACATATATCGACTATTATCACGAGCGCATCAAAATGTTCCATGTAAAAGATGCAGAATTTAATCCAACAGGAAAGCAAGGTGTGTATGGTGGGTATCAAGGCTGGATTGACAGAGCCGGAAGGTTCCGCTCACTTGGCGATGGACAGGTTGATTTCAAATCCATCTTTAGCAAATTAACAGCATATGATTATAAAGGATGGGCTGTTCTCGAGTGGGAATGCTGCATCAAACATCCCGAAGATGGCGCGAAAGAAGGTGCTATGTTCATCAAAAATCATATTATCAGAACAACAGAAAAAGCATTTGATGATTTTGCCAATACGGGTAACGATGAAAAATTTAATCGCTCCGTTTTAGGATTATCGTAAATTATTTTCGGATATTTATTTTTTCAAAAATTCTCTCACAATTATTTTATTATGAAAAAAACATTCATCGTTCTTTCATGTGTTGTATTGGCTGCTGCTTGCGGCGGTGGCGATAAGGCTACGGATAAAAAAGACACTGCGGTAACAACTGCTACCACAGCTCCTGCAACAACTGCTACGGCCGGAGAAAAAGCTTTGGAGTTAATCGGTTCGAGCGATTGCACAACCTGCCATCGTCTTGACAAAGCAGGCGCCGGTGCTGCAATCGGACCAGCTTATAGTGATGTTGCTGCAAAATATGCACCTGCTGCTGACACTACTGTTGACAGGCTCGTTAAAAAAATCATCAGTGGCGGTTCCGGAATTTGGGGCGCAGTTCCAATGACTCCTCATCCTGCTTTGAAAGAAGCTGACGCGAAAGAAATTGTGACTTATATTCTCACACTAAAAAAATAATCTGAATGAAATATTTATTGCTTGCCGGAAGCGCCGTTTTAATAATGGCTGCAGCTCCTTCTATCAAAAATGTGATGACTGCAAAAAAAGCAAAATCTGAAAATGAAGATGGATGGGTTTCTTTATTCGATGGAAAAACGTTGAAAGGCTGGCATACCTTCAACCAAAAAACAGTTGGAAGCGCATGGAAAGTGGATGATGGTGCAATTCATTTAACGATCCCAGGAAGTGCGGGTTATCAGACAAAAGGTGGTGGCGATATTGTTACCGACGATGAGTTCACAAATTTTGATTTGAAACTAGAATGGAAAATTGCACCGAAGGGCAACAGCGGAATTATTTTTGACGTGAAAGAAGATCCTAAATATTCGGACACATGGCGCACAGGACCTGAATGCCAGGTGCTCGATAATGACGGGCATGATGATGGCAAAATAAAAAAACATCGTGCTGGCGATTTGTATGATCTGATCTCTTCTTCATCAGAACCTGTGAAAGCTGTTGGCGAATGGAACCAGGTGGAAATAAAATTAGACAAGGGCAAATTGGATTTCTATATGAATGGCGTGAATACAGTTTCTACTACGATGTGGGACGACAATTGGTGGAAGATGGTGAAGGCAAGCAAATTTGTAAAGATGCCTGATTTCACTAAATTCAAAACCGGTCACATTGCATTGCAGGACCACGGATGTGAAGTATGGTACAGAGATATCAAAATAAAAAAATTATAACAAAATTTGAAAATGCCGTGTCGCCCGACATGGCATTTTTGTCTTAAAAAAGATCAGGCATGAAAATAAATTCTGTTATTAAATGTGTAGTTGCAACGTGCGCTGTTTCCCTTTGCTTTTTTCTGATTGCATCTGCTCCCAAAAAAGATAAAAAACGTGTGTTGATATTTGCAAAAACAAATGGATACCATCATTCCAGTATTGAAGTTGGAATTCCTGTCATCATGAAACTGGGAATGGAAAATGGTTTTGATGTTGACTCAACCACAGATTCATTATCATTCAATCCTGATAACCTGAAAAAATATGCTGCATTGATTTTTTTGAGCACTACAGGAAAAGTTTTCGGACCAAATGAAGAAAAAGCTTTGCAGGATTATATTCATCACGGCGGAGGATTTATTGGCATTCATGCAGCAACTGATTGCGAATATCAATGGCAATGGTATGGAGACCTGGTTGGCGGATATTTCAAATCGCATCCCAAACAACAATCAGCAAAATTTATGGTGGTTGATAAAAATCATATTTCAACTTCTCATTTGCCGGATATATGGGAACGTTTTGATGAGCTTTATAATTTTAAATATCTAAATCCAAAAGTCACAGTACTTATTAAAATTGATGAGAAATCTTACACCGGTGGAGAAAACGGCGACAATCACCCCATGGCATGGTATCATGAATATGAAGGTGGCCGCGCATTTTATACTGAGCTTGGGCACACCGATGAATCTTATTCAGATCCTAATTATCTCAAACATATTCTTGGCGGGATACAGTGGGCAGCAAAGATGAAGAAGTGAGTCGTGAATGGTCAATGATGAATAGTGAATAATTCGCCTTTGTTGACTTTACTTACTACTTATAACTATACACTTACCACTCCCCCATGTTCATTATCGAAACACCGCGGCTTTACCTGCGCGAATGGAAAGATTCAGATGCACCACTATTTATCGAAATGAATCGTGATGAAAGAGTGATGGAATTTTTTCCTGCATTATTATCAGAAGAAGAAACACTGGCGATGATTGAGCGCATCAAAAAATTTCTTGATGAAAATAAATTTGGTTTGTGGGCTGCTGAAAGAAAAGACAGCAATGAATTTATTGGATTTATCGGTCTTTCCGTTCCCCGCTTTCAAAGCGATTTTACCCCATGCGTTGAGATTGGCTGGCGATTAGCGCATAAGCATTGGGGAAAAGGTTTTGCAACAGAAGCAGCTGCCGCTTGTCTTGATTATGGTTTCAATATTTTACATCTTGATGAAATTGTTTCATTCACTTCTGTTCTTAATATAAAATCAATAAACGTGATGAAAAAAATCGGTATGAGCTATGTGAAAAATTTTGAGCACCCGAATATTGAAGATGGAAGCAGGGTGAAAACGCATGTGCTGTATTTGAAGAAAGCTACGAGCTTGTAGCTTTGAGCCATGAGCAAAAAAATAATAAAATTGTTTTATTACTCTTAGCTCACGGCTAATAGCTCAAAGCTTTTTAAATCGCCGGCAGCTTATATCCATTATGATATTCCTTCATCAAATATTGTGCATTGATTTTTTCGTCAGTAAATTTTCCGGCAGCTTTATCCCAGTTTAATTTCTGGCCGCTGCGGAATGCGATGTTGCCCATTTGTGCAACGGTCGCCACATGTGCTCCGGCTTCAATCGGGCAATGCAAAATTTCTGCTTTGCGCGAGCGCACTGCTTCAATAAAATTTACCCAATGATTATTCACGCCATTATCCATTGATTTTGCAAGCGGCTTGCTCACTTTATTTTTACTTTGGCGTTCCTCTATCACTTCCCAACCACCACGATCAAGAATAAGCGTTGCATTATTCCCGATATATGCAATGCCATGATCACGACCATAAGAGCCGTTGTCAATTCCCATCGCATGGTCCCACACTAAATTAAAATTGTCAAACTCATACAATGTAGTTAATGTATCAGGAGTTTCTTCGTACAAATCGGGATAAGCAAATTTTCCACCCAATGCGCTGATTGATTTCGGCACATCAGCTTTCATGCCAAGCAATCCATAATCCAATAAATGCACACCCCAATCAGTCATTAAACCGCCGGCATAATCCCAGAACCAACGAAAATGAAAATGAAAACGGCTTGCGTTGAAAGGCCTTGTTTCCGCTGGGCCAAGCCATGATGCATAATCTACACCAGCTGGTGGCGCAGAATCAGCAACAACAGGTTGAGGCCTCATCCAGCCCTGATAGCACCACACTTTCACCGTGCGGATATTTCCTAACTGTCCCGTATATACGTAATCAACGGCGTCTTTAAAATGCTGCTGGCTACGTTGCCATTGACCACCTTGTACAATACGGTTGTATTTAGCTTTAGCAGCAACCATTGCCCTGCATTCACCAATTGAATTGCCGACAGGTTTTTCTACATACACATCTTTGCCTGCCTGACAAGCAGCAATCATAATCATCGCATGCCAGTGGTCGGGCGTTCCGATAATCACTGCATCAATATCTTTTTGCTCCAGCAATTTTCTGTAATCGGAATATAGCTTCACGTTTGAAGTATCCGGTTGTAATTTTTTAAGTTCACCAAATCTTTTATCAAGCACATTTTTATCAACATCACACAATGCAACAATATTTACGCCGGGAACACTCAATGCTCCCTGCACATTTGCCCAGCCCATTCCATTGATGCCGATAGCACCGATATTCACTTTGTCTGAAGCAGAAACTAATTTTTGAAAAGATGAAAATGCTTTGTTATTTATTGATGAAAGCAAAATACTTCCACCCATCAAGCTCGATGTTTGTTGCAAAAATTTTCTACGGTTGCTCATTAACGTTGGTTTTTTATATGGCTTATCAAAATTTATATTAACCTACTATATTTTTCTTAATATACTCAAGGCTTTTTGCGATGCTTTCATACACGGGCAGCTTCACCTGATCCTGCTCCACAAAAAAGTATTCCATGCCTGATTCTTTTTTGTGCTTGAAAATTTCTTTGTAATTGACAATGCCTGTGCCCACTTCTGTGAAAGCCTGATTTCCATCCGTATTGAATGATGGGTCTTTCTTTTCAGCCATATCTTTTATATGCCACAATTTGATTCGCCCCGGATTTTCTTTAATCAGCTGTACAGGATCCAGACCTGCTCTTGTCACCCAATACATATCCATTTCAAAAAATACTAATGAAGGATCCGTTTCATTTTTAAAAATATCAAACCCGGTTTTGCCTCCGCCCCAATCTTTGAATTCGAAATTGTGATTGTGATAAGCAAGTTTTAAGCCCGCGCTTTTTGCTTCAACTGCAGCTTTACTAATTTTTTCAGCAAGCTTTTTATAATCATCAAGACTGGTGCGCATATTATCGAGCAAGTATGGAATCACAATGAACTCGTGCCCCATCACTGCTGCATCTGCAACGGTTTTCTTCATTACATCTTCGTTGCCTTTAATCAGGTAATCGAGCATCATATAATGCCCGCTCGGTGTTTTTAAATTGTTCTGTTTGATGATAGCTGCAAACTCCTGCGGCGTTTTTCCAAAAAATTTGCCATCACCATATCCAAATACTTCCACAGAATTAAAACCAATCTCCGCAACCTTCGCGACAGTAGCGCTGACATCTTTTGCAATCTCATTACGAACAGTATATAACTGCAGACCGATCAGTTGCGGGTTTCTGAACCAATTGTTTTTGGTCAACATGAAACCTGTTGTTGCTAATGAAGTCTGTTTGAGGAAAGTTCTTCTCGTTGACATAATAATCGTTTTGCGATGAAGTTACGAAATAAGAAATCACATGCTTCTTATTAAGAATTTATTTTTATGTCGGTTAACATCGAAGCAAACGCTTTGCGGCATTACCTGTAAATTAGATATATTTAATTTCTGTTACTAAAACCATCATGCACATCAAAAAAAATATCTGCTCGCTTATTATCTTTTTCATTCCGATGCAAACTATTATTGCACAGGAAACGGATATATCGTCAGTCATTGATAAAAAGAATTTCAATCCTGCCACGCTGCTTTGGTATCAACAGCCTGCTGCAAAATGGGAAGAAGCATTGCCAGTTGGCAATGGCAGATTAGGCGGAATGGTTTTCGGAACAGTAAATGAAGAAAGAATTCAATTAAATGAAGACACTTATTGGAGCGGTGGTCCTTATTCATCCGTGAAAAAAGATGGTTACAAATATCTTCCTGAAATACAGAAATTGGTTTTCGAAGGAAAATTTCTGGAAGCGCATAATCTTTTTGGGAGAACAATAATGGGCTATCCGGTTGAACAACAGAAATATCAATCGCTTGCCGATTTGCGCTTGCTCTTTCATTCAAAAAATGAAACATATTCCGATTATAAAAGATGGCTCGATCTTGAGACAGGCATCACATCTGTGACTTATCAATCGAACGGAACAAAATACAGGCGAGATGTTTTTGCATCTTTTCCGGAACAAGTGATCGTGATAAGAATTACGGCAGATCACAATGCAAGCATTTCTTTGAATGTTGATTTGCGCGGCGTAAGAAATCAGGCACATTCAAATTATGGAACCGATTATTTTCATATGGATGCAGAACGAAATAATCAGTTGGTGCTGACAGGAAAATCCGCAGATTATCTCGGTGTTGCCGGAAAAATAAAATATGAAGCAAGATTAAAAGCAGTTACTGAAGGTGGTTCTGTGTCAACATCAGGATCAACATTAATGATCAAAAATGCAGACGCAGTCACATTGTATTTTCTTGCTGCAACCAATTTTGTCAACTATAAAGATGTTAGTGCAGATGAACATCAACGTGCCGAAAGTTATTTAAAAAATGTTGATGGGAAAAATTATCAGTCGATCAAAGATGAGCACATCGCAGATTATAAAAAATTATTTGATCGTGTTGAATTGAAATTGCCTGCTAATGAATTTTCTTTTTTACCAACTGATGAAAGAAAACGAAACAACATTAATCAACCTGATCCTTCTCTCGCTGCGCTGGCTTATCAGTTCGGAAGATATGTGCTGATTGCAAGCTCAAGACCTGGCTCACAAGCCGCGAACCTTCAGGGAATCTGGAATGACAATATGAATCCTGCATGGGATTCAAAATATACAACCAACATTAATCTGCAGATGAATTACTGGCCGGTTGAAACAGCTAACCTGCAGGAATGTGCAAAGCCATTCATTGAATTGGTAAAAGATCTGACTGATCAGGGATCTGAAGTTGCCAAAGAACATTATGGTAGCAGCGGATGGGTTTGTCATCAGAACACAGATTTATGGAGAGTGGCTGCGCCGATGGATGGTCCAACGTGGGGAACATTTACAGTTGGTGGCGCATGGATGTGCAATGAACTTTGGGAGCATTATCTTTTCACGCTTGATAAAAAATATCTTGAAGAAATATATCCTGTCATAAAAGGATCAGTACAATTCTTTATGGATTTTTTGGTGAACCATCCCAATGGAAAATGGCTGGTTACAAATCCATCAACCTCACCGGAAAATTTTCCTGCATATCCGGGCAATGGCCCTTATTTTGACGAGGTGACAGGAAGCATGTTGCCCGGAACTACCATTTGCGCAGGTTCCACCATCGACATGCAAATACTCACAGATTTATTCGGCTATTATAAAACTGCTACTGAAATTCTTCATGTCGATTCAAACTTTGCACAAAAAGTTTTTTTAGCGAGAAACAAGCTCGTGCCTCCGCAAATTGGCAAAGATGGTTCGTTGCAGGAATGGTCGGAAGATTGGGGGCAATTAGAAAAAGAACACAGGCATTCATCGCACATGTATGGATTATATCCGGGAAATGTATTGTCAGCAAGAAGAACACCTGCATTTGCAGAGGCATGCAAAAAAGTGCTTGAACAAAGAGGTGACGGAGCAATGGGATGGTCAAGAGCATGGAAGATGGGCTTATGGGCGAGATTATATGATGGCAACAGAGCCAACAAAATTTTGAAAGGATATTTCAAAGAACAATCATATCCTCAGCTTTTTGCCATGTGCGGAACACCGATGCAGGTCGACGGCACACTGGGAGTTACAGCAGGCATTACTGAAATGCTTGTTCAATCTCACGAAGGCGTTATTGACTTATTGCCTGCATTGCCCGATGAATGGAAAGACGGTGAAATAAAAGGCGTCCGTGCCCGTGGTGCTTTCGAACTGGATATGAAATGGCATGACGGGAAAATAATTAGTGCAAAAATTTCATCAATTGAAGGAGGCATTTGCAAACTACGCGTTCATATTCCTGTCACAGTTAACCTGAATGGGAAAAAAATAAAAGACATTGAAAAAAATGATATGATTGAATTTGCAACTGAAAAAGGCAATATTTATTTATTAACTCCAAAGAAATAATATTGCTTTAAAACAAAGTCCGGACTATTAATATATTTTATCTGCGATGAAAGGATTTTGATTATTTATTTCCTATTTATTTTTTTTGTGCCAAATTTGCAAGATTATTTTTAAAGGAATTAACCAAAATATAATGAGCCAAAAAATCACAGCAGCCATCACAGCAGTGGGCGGATATGTTCCCGAAGACCGGTTGACAAACGCGGACCTGATGAAAATGGTTGATACCAATGAAGAATGGATACGCACAAGAACCGGTATTGAAGAACGAAGAATATTAAGAGGTGAAGGAAAAGCAACATCTGATTTATGTGTGCCTGCAGTGTTGGAGCTTTGTAAAAAAAGAGGCATCAGCCCCGAAGAAATTGATTGCATCATTGTCGGCACAGTTACGCCGGATATGTTTTTCCCTTCGACAGCCAATCTTATCTGCGATAAGATCGGTGCTAAAAATGCATGGGGATTCGATCTTGCTGCAGCTTGCTCTGGTTTTTTATATAGTGTTACTACAGGCGCTTCATTAATAGAAAGCGGCAGATATAAAAAAGTAGTGGTGGTTGGCTCAGATAAAATGAGCGCAATTGTTGATTATAGCGATCGCACAACTTGTATCATATTCGGTGATGGCGCAGGCGCCGTTTTATTAGAACCAAATTATGAAGGCTATGGCGTTCTCGATAGCATTCTGAAAAGCGATGGCAGCGGCGCTCATTATCTTCACATGAAAGCAGGCGGCTCACTGAATCCATCTTCGTTTGAAACAGTTGCAGCCAAGCAGCATTATATTTATCAGGAAGGCCAGGCCGTTTTCAAATTTGCGGTGAAAGGCATGGCTGATGTGAGCGCAGAATTATTGGAAAAAAATAATCTCACCGGAGAAGATATTGCGTGGCTGGTGCCACACCAGGCTAATAAAAGAATTATTGACGCCACTGCAAAACGAATGGGGCTTTCCAATGATAAGGTGATGATCAATATTAATCGCTATGGCAACACGACAAGCGGCACTATTCCATTATGTTTATGGGATTGGGAAAAGCAATTGAAGAAAGGTGATAACATTGTGCTTGCTGCATTTGGCGGAGGTTTCACATGGGGAGCTACTTTAGTGAAATGGGCTTATTAACCTTACTTGCATTGCATCATTCAACTTAAAATATTATTTTTCCAGTCATTATTCCTTAACCACTAAATCTTTTGTATGAAACGAGCCTTTTCTATCTGCCTGTTTTCTGTTTTTTCAATATTCATTTTTTCCTGTAAAAAAAGCTCTTCAGATAACAAGTACTACATAAAATTCACGGCGAACGACACTTCCATTGCATGGCTTAACGGTCATATTCAGGTAGGAGTTTTTCAAAACTTATATGACTCTACAAAAACAGATTTTGTATTTGTTTCGGACAACCATAACCAGGACACATCATTTTCAATGCAGTTTAGCTTAACCGGCAAAAGCATACCTGCCGCAACATACTCAAGCACGAATAGTTCTCTTTCTATGTATGTGGATTATAATTTAGATAATAACAACATGGGGAACACGCCTCTGGCACCGGATTATTATATTGATGATGTAAATGGAATGCCTCCTTCCACTTTTACTATAAATATCACCTCGATCACATCATCAGAAGTGAGGGGAACATTCACTGCAAATTATTTAACCAGTTATTTCACAGGGCCGGCCACTACTGTAACAATAACCAAGGGTGAATTTTATGCACCGGTGGTCCATCAATAAAAAATAATAAGAAAATAGTTTTTCCCATTAAATTCTTCGTGCTAATATTATATTTCATATTTTACGTGACCAAAACGCGTCTATGAAAAAAAGGCTACTCTTCTTTTTCATTATATCAGTATTTACACAAACATTTCTTTCTGCACAATCGCTCGATAAACCTGTGCATGATGCATTTCTCATCAGCCGCATGGCAGAAAAATTTCACATTCAGCCAAAGCCGCTGGATGATGAAATGTCTGCTGCTATTTATGATCGCTTATTAGATGAGCTTGATGAAGAAAAGATTTTTTTTCTGCAGGAAGACATCAACAAACTCTCGGCATACCGTTTCAAAATTGATGATGAAATTAAAAACAGCAAATCTTCATTCCTTCAATTGCTTATTACAACTTACAAGCAACGCTTATTGCAAGCCGATACTATGGTTGATAATATTTGTAAAAAGCCTTTCAACTTTAATACAAAAGAAACGTACACCGTCGCCGAGGACAGCTCTTATCCTGCAAACACAGCTTCTGCACATAATAAAATTTATAAAATCATCAAGCTAAGTATGCTCAGTGCTTTCAAAGAAGCTAATGAACTTTCTTCCGCTGAAAAAAAATTTTCAAAAAAAGAAATTGACAGCCTTGAGCCCATTATCAGAAAAAAGGCGAACAGGACGTTGAAGCGCATAATCAAAAGAGTGTTGCAAAGCCCACAGGGAGTTGAAAACATTATCGGCAATATCTATTGCCAAACATTGGCATCGTGCTACGATCCTCATACAGATTATTTTCCACCCGATGTGAAAACTGCTTTTGAAAGCATGCTTGGTAATAAGCCTTCTGTGTTTGGTTTTGCTTTAGCAGAAGGCGATGATGGCAAGCCCGAGATTGGTCACCTGCAGCCTGGAAGCCCTGCGTTTTTAAGTGGACAGATCAATGAAGGCGATAAAATACTTAGTATTAAATGGGAGAATAAAGAAGCGATTGATGTATCAGATGCTGGCATGGAAGAAATAAATCACATGCTCGATGAATCTGGAGGAGACAAGATGACCATCACCGTTAGGAAAGCAGATGGCACCACTAAACAAGCAACGTTGCACAAAGAAAAAATAGAAAAGGAAGATGAAGATGATAACAGCGTGAAAGGTTTTTTATTGAAAGGGAGCAAAAACATCGGCTATATTTCTTTGCCCGATTTTTACAGTGACTGGGAAAATGAATCAGGTGTGAATGGATGTGCGAATGATGTTGCCAAAGAAATCATCAAACTGAAAAAAGAAAATATTGACGGGCTGATTTTGGATCTCAGATACAACGGAGGCGGTTCTGTGAAAGAAGCTGTTGAATTGGTCGGGATTTTTATTGACGCCGGGCCTGTTGCTCAATTCAAAAAAAGAGATGCAAAAGCAATCACACTAAAAGATGTGAACAGAGGAACGATTTACGATGGCCCGTTAGTGATCCTTGTAAACGGATCAAGCGCCTCTGCATCTGAACTCGTTGCAGGCTCGCTGCAGGACTATAACAGGGCGCTTATTGTTGGCTCACCCACTTATGGAAAAGCAACCGGTCAAGTAGTATTGCCAATCGACACTTCCATTAATCTTGATACATATAACGGCAAAGCTGTTGCCTCGAGTTATATCAAGCTCACTACTTCTAAACTATACAGAATTAATGGAACGAGTGCACAAATCAAAGGAGTGATTCCAAATATTATTTTACCGGATCCAACTGATGCGCAGAAAGAAAGAGAATCAAATGAGAAGTTTGCGCTTCCCGCCTCGAATATTGATGCTAATAAGTATTACACAGCTTTTGCTCCATTACCAACTGCAGCCGCAGAAGTCATCGCAAAAAAAGAAATTGATTCATCAGCATACTTTAAGGAAGTGATTGACTATGTTAAACAACAAAAAATGCCTGTGCAGAAAAAAGATATTTCACTTTTTATTGATGATGTTTTAAAATCTCAACATAAAATTTCAGAGCCGCCTGATATTGATGATTATCATGAAAAGACAAATCTGTTTTCTGTACTTAATAACGCTTATGAACAGCGGAGAATCCGGTCAAACAAAAGTTTTAAAGAAACAAATGATGACCTGAGAGAAAACTTATCGAACGATCCCTATGTGAAAATCGGTTTTAGCATTATTAATACATTGATAAAATAGTTATTTTACAAACCATATAACCTAAAGCACCATTTATGATTACGTATAAGCATGTATGTTATTTATTAATCCTACTGACAGCAACTATTTTCGCTTCAGCACAAACACCCAATCTTGATAACCCAGGCGAGTACATGACTGCCATTACAAAAGCACGTGGTGACATGGACAGTAAGTATATGCAATATATGAGCGCAGCAGCACACGGCAGGCGTGCACGCAAAGTGGAAAAGCTCAGGCAGCAGGTGCTTGATAATATCAATCAAAGCAGATACAACACAATTGATCTTCCAAAATACAAAGGAGACAATTCATTAAGACAGGCAAGCATTGATTATATACAGTTATGTTATCGTGTCTTCAGTGAAGATTATAAAAAAATTATTGATGTGGAAGAACTGACGGAACAATCCGTGGATGAAATGCAGGCTTATATTTTGTTGCAGGAAAAAGTAAATGAAAAATTGCATGAAGGATCAACAACGCTTGAAAAAATTTCAAGAGACTTCGCAGCGAAATATAATGTGAACCTGATTGAAGATAAAACGCCGCTTACATCAAAAATGGAAACAGCAGGCAAGCTGAATAAATACATCAACAATGTTTATTTGCCATTTTTTAAATGCAATTGGGAAGACAATCAGATAACCACTGCCATGAATAATAAAAAAGTGAACAATCTGGAACAATCAAGAAATGCATTGGCAAAATATGCAGCAGAAGGATTGCAGGCACTTGATACATTAAGAACTTTTGAAGGTGATCCTTCGCTTGCAAATGCATGCAGGCAGGCGCTTCAGTATTACAAGAATATGGCTGAAAAAGATATTCCACAGCTCACGGATTATTATCTGAAGCAGGAAGAATTCGAAAAAGCAAAAAAAACATACGAATCAAAATCATCACATAACAAAGATGATGTTGACACATATAACAAAGCAGTGAAGGATATCAATGCAGCAGTGAATTCCTTTAATCAAAATAATAACAGGGTTAATAAATCAAGAACCGAAACGATCAATAACTGGCAAGACGCGGAGAAAAAATTTGCAGATGATCACATGCCTCATTACAAATAAATCCGGATAATAATATTTTTGACAATTAGAAAAGAAGAACTTTTCTGCCAAGGATTTACTGATAATTAAGACCAAAATATTGTCGAGAAAAATCTAAATACTTTTTTCCAACAATATCAACTCAAGCGGCTGTTTTTGAATGCCGAATTTTTCGCCGACTGGGAATGGTCTTTTCTCTCCGGTTTTTCTGTAACCATGCCTTTCATACCACTCAATCAGCTCCCTTCGAACAGAAATGACAGTCATAAAAATGGCCGGGCAATTCATACTTTTTGCGTGTTCAACCGCAGCAGAAAGTAATCTCTTTCCGATTCCTGCACCTTGCAATTCTGGCGAAACAGTGAGCATGCCGAGATATATTTTTGTGCTCTGTTTTTGCAGGTATACGCAACCATTTATCTTTCCACTTTCGTCCATGCATTTTAAAAAAACGGAGTTCTTGTCATTCATCATCTCCCCGATATTAGCTTCGTCAGTTCTAGTCCCGTCCAACAAATCAGCTTCTGTTGTCCATCCTTTTTTTGAAGTATCGCCACGATAAGCACTATTGATTAAAGAAACCAATTCAGGAATATCATTAAAATCCGCTGTCTTAATATCCATTGTTTTTGTTTGAAACAAATATAAAACGTTCGTTGTTAACTCATTCACACAGAGACTTCAAAAAACTCAATTCAAAGTTTGCATTCCTTAAAAATGAGATGTATTTTATAGGCATTGAAGTCGCAATAATAGCGTGCTTTAAGCGTTGTTAATTAGTTTGGCTGATCTTAATTAATACAATTAACTGCAGCAATCCAATATTCATGAAGCCACTGATTTTGATAGTGTGTGTTTTCTTCTTGTTGTGCGTTTCAAACACTACAACAGCAGCCAATCGTTTTTGGATTGCAGCAACTTCTTCTAATTGGAATAACTCAGCAAATTGGGCAACTACTTCAGGCGGTGCGGGCGGAGCAACCGTTCCGGGCACATTGGACGCTGCCGTGTTCGATGGCAACGGATTGGGCAATTGCACGTTCAATATCAATGTAAGTGTTACCAGTATTAATGTGAAAGCAGCTTATACAGGGACGATTATTCAGGGAACAAGATCACTAACAACATCCACCACAGGAATTTTTTCTGGCGGAACATTCACCGGAGGTTCTGCGAATATAAATATCCAGGGAGCATTTACGCTTTCAGGAACAGCATTCACGTCAACCAGTGGCATACTTGAATTGAATGCCAATGCCGCATTTACCGGAGGCACGTTTGCCCATAACAATGGAACTGTCAGATTCAATGCAACAGCAGCAGCTACACAAACAATCAGTGGAACAAGCCCGTCTTTATACATTGCAGAATTTGTTGGTCTTGGGCGCACTTACAGAATTACCGCTACAGGCAACATGGTTGTTTCAAATGCGCTTAATATAACCGGCTCCTCATTCACCACTATAAACACCGGAACTATCGAAGTAACAGGCGACATTAACATCACCAACACTTCAACAGGCGGTGGAGGAAATGCAACCATCCTTATTGACGGCACAGGAACTCAAAATATTAACGGCAGCGTTGCATTGGATTATGGCGCTTTGCCAAGAGTGACGATTAATAAAACTTCAGGCACATTAAATTTATTTTCGAATATTTCTTTTGCAGGAAACCTGACTTACACAGCCGGAACAATCAATGCAGGAACATCAACGGTATATGTGGTGAACACGCTCACGATCACAGGAAGCTTTTCTGTTTATAATTTTGCTATTGACGGAACAGCGGCTGTTACACTTACGATTGCAGCCGGTAGCACTGTCACCGCCACCAATTCCCTAGATTTTGAAAACAGTTCAAACAACATAACCTTCAACACCGGTACGATTGCAGTCCAAGGAAATATCGTTGACAACAACACTGGATTATCAGGCGGAGGCACAGGAACAATTTTAATCAATGGCTCTTCTTCTCAAAATATTACCTCAACAGGAGTCATTGATCAGGGAAAATTTCCGGCAGTAACGATCGCAAACACTGGAGGCACTGTAACATTTCCTTCATTGATAACGGTAACCGGTGACTGGACTTACACAAGCGGTACATTAGATGTAACAACAAACAATTCCACCGTTGTTTTTGAAAACACACTGGCAATAACGGGAACGCATACCCTAAATAATGTAACGTTCAATGCCAACGCTATTTATACCATCACTGTGAGCACAGGAACATTGCTTACTGTAACCGGAACGCTCACTACAATGGGCTCTTCAAATTTATCAATCAATACTCCGACCGCAGGCAGTACTGCTATCGAAGCACAGGGAGATATTACAGTGAATAATACAGGAACAACGGGCGGAGGCAATGCAGAAATATTAATTGACGGCACAGCCAATCAAAATTTTTCCAGCACATCCGCTTCAGGGCAAGGATGGTTGCCATATATCACTATACTAAAAACAGGTGGAACACTTACGATGAGTGGCACTATTTCTGAAACAAGGAACTGGACTTATACAAGCGGAACTGTTGATGCTACTACAAGCACGGTTGTTTTTGGAAGCCACAACATTAATGTGAAAAGCAATGGCATGAGTTTTTATAATGTGAACGTTATTTCAAATAATACCACATTAGGAAATAATATGACTGCTGCAGGAAACGTGACTATCAGCGGTACGGGGATAATGATTGGAGGAGCACGCACGATTACTGTTGGTGGCAACTGGACTAATTATGGAACTGCAGGATTTACAGAAGGAACAAGCACAGTTGTTTTCAACGGCTCCGGCTTACAAACTATTTCAACTCCGGGCGGAGAAGATTTCTATAACGTAACGATGAACAACACAGGCAGTGGCGCTTCATTGAGCAACAATATTAATATCGCTAACAGATTAAGAATGACCAGCGGCGATATCGCTTTGAACAGCAACACTATCACGCTTGGCACATCTGCCGCAGCACCGGGCACTCTGAACTACACATCAGGCAGTCTCGTTGGCGATGGATATTTCACAAGGTGGTTCAGTGCCTCTACTATTGCAAATGGCAATGTCGCTGGCTTATTTCCTATGGGCGCTGTAAGTGGAGATGTAAGGCCTTTTCATGTGTCTATGCCAACAACTGCACCAACAACAGGTGGCACCATAACCGTTTCGCACACTTACATCAATGACTGGAGATACATATTTGTAATTGATACCGATTCAAAAGTGCTGCTTACTGAAAATGATTCTTATTGGACATTGTCTACTGGCAATGGGCTTGCAGGCGGCAATTATGATTTGCGCGGCGAAGGCACGGGATTTGGAATTATTAATAACATCAATAGCCTACGATTGATTTTGCAAAGCAGCGTTGTTGGAAATCCTGCAGCAAATGGAGGCACTACAACAGACCCGCAAGTGAACAGGACAAATGTCTCCCTTGCTAACCTGAGCAATTCATTTTTTATCGCAACTTCAGATGCATCTGATGTGCTTCCGCTCAATTTAATTTCTTTCACAGCAAATGCAGTTAATAATAAAGTGAAGGTTGATTGGCAAACTGCAAATGAAATAAATACAGACTATTTCTTTGTACAGAAATCAAAAGATGCATCCACATGGGAAACGATTCAGAAAGTTGATGCCATCGGGAACAATTCAACAGCAACAAATAATTATTCTATTAATGATGAAAATCCGTTCACTGGCGTTTCTTATTATCGCTTGATTGAAGTTGACAAAAACGGGAAGCAAACAATTTCAGAAATCAGAAAAGTAGTGACAGGAAATACTTCTTCAAATATTATTGTATATCCCAATCCTGCAAAAGATAGAATAACGATTTCATTCCCTTCAACAGATAGATATGAAATATCATTGATAAATATTGCCGGGCAAGTTATTAATAGATATTCCGTAAATGATTCACATATTGAATTGAATGTTGCCCAACTCAATGCAGGCGTTTACGTCATCAATATTTCGCATGGAAATATAACCGAAACAAAAAAGATAATAGTAGCGAGATAAACTCTCTAAAAAGTTCAGCACTCTCTATTTAGCAGCTATTCCAATAACAAACTCGCCGGGTACAGAATAGCCATTTCCATTTTTATATTGTTCAATCGAAGAAAGATATTCTTGTTGCGCTTCTTTTTTTACATCATCAGAAAATTTGAAATAAGCCAAAGCAACAGGGCCGCCTTCAAATGCAGCAGCACATGCTTCTTCAGCCGATTGATAATAAAGTGTTGAGCTTATTCTTTCAATCTTAATATCAGAAAACCCGGCAGCTTCAAAACTTTTTTCAAGCATTCTTTCATTGCCAAGATTAAAAAACATTGGGCACACTTCTGATGAAACCCTCTTATCAACAATCTCAAAAATTTCTGCCCAGCCACAACTGCTTCTCCTCCCCCAAACAGCAACAGAACATCTGCCGTCTGATTTCAAAATACGACGCATTTCTTTCAATGCGTTCACAGGATTAGGAACATACATTAATCCAAGCGCACAAAGCGCAACATCAAATTCATGATCTCCTATTTTCATTTCTTCAGCATCCATCCTTTCGAATTTGATATTATTGAGATTATTCGATTTAGATATTTCATTTGCCAATTCAATCATCTTATCAGAAATATCATTACCAAAAACAAATCCGCTTTCTCCTGTTGCATGAAGTGCCTGAAAACTTATCAAGCCTGTGCCACAAGCAACGTCTACTATTTTTTCCCCAGGCTTTATTTTTGCGAGGCTGAGTAATTTATCATGCGCCGGCTTCAATTGTTCCTGCCATGAGTTTTCATAATAAGCAGAAGCTTTGTCCCAGCCATAACGCTGCACGCGTCTTTGCAATGCCGGTTCCATCAAACAGTGGTTTTGGAAGAAATAATATTTAATTGCCGATTACATTTTTGTGCGCGGCTGAAAACATCGAGATATGGACTGTGCTCATCTGCTTCATCAATCATCTGCACAATTTTTTCCTCGGGCGTATCAGCTTCGATATGTACGACATAACGAACTTCGAGATATCCCGGTGGAATGTTTTTATCAGTTGTGCCAAATAGCGCACCATCATCATAATCTGCCTGCACTTCTACTTCAAGACTATGAATGACGATATTCATCTCCGCAGCTTTCATCATATAACCAATCGCAAGGCAAGAGCCTAATGCTGCCCTTCCATATACACCGGGTGTTGGCCCAAGATAATTACCACCAACAGATTGCGGCATATCTGCAACAAATTTCCAGTCGCCTTCCTGTATTTCGCAAGTAAGGCCATTTGTTATTTTAACTTTCGAAACTCCGGTTCCTTTACCCAACACTGGTTTCAGAGACAGCGCTTTTTTTGTGCGCTCAATTGCTGTTTTAATTTTTTGAGATTCTTCCATCACAATTCATTTAATATAGTTGAATAAATCTTTGATGACAAAATTAATTTAATCAGTTCATCACACGTGCATTATTAAAATATCATTTTCCAACCCTCGCCCATGCTATAAAATCTCCGTTAGGGATTTTTTCTGCTCCAGCCTGCCTGAGCATCGTTATCAATTGCCCGCGATGATAAGTGCTGTGATTAAAAACATGATGGAATATCATATAAATCGGGTCGCTATATGCTTCCCCGTTCAGTCTCCGGTAATCAACAATATCATATAGCGCTTCATCAGCAATATTATTTACAAAATCAACCCATTGGTTATCCATTTCTATCCATGCTTTGCCAAGCTCGCTCATTGAATTATTAAAACCATCATCCAGGCGCGAAACAGGCGGCTGTTTATGAACCCGTTTCCACCAGAGAAATTCCGCGCCCCACACATGAAAAACAGTTTTATACAGACTGTTAAAACTGCTCACAATTTCTTTGTGCTGCTGCTCAGGGCTTAGCAAATCAATCGCTTCTACTATTTTACTATTAGCCCATAAATTATATGCTGCATACTGTTGCAATAGCTGTTTCATGGCATAAAAAAATTATCGTTTACATTTGGATTTCTATTTCAAAAATAAACATTCAATTTTCATAATGGCTGATAGTAAATTTCCATTGACAAGCATCGGTTCCATAGCGCTTCATGCAGCAGGAAATGAAAACGCAGAATATTCGCATCTGGTGCCGATTTATGCAACTTCCACTTTCACTTTCGACACAGCCCAACAAGGAATGGAGCGCTTTGCAGGAAAGGATAAAGAAAATATTTATAGCCGCTGGGGAAACCCAACATTTAAAGCGGCGGAACAAACTATTGCTGCTTTAGAAGCATTTGGATTAAAAGATGAAAATGGAAATCAATTAGAATTAAAAGCATTATTGCATGCCAGTGGACAAGCTGCTATGACAACGATGTTCATGAGCATTTTAAAAACCGGCGACACATTAATGTCGCATTTTTCATTGTATGGGGGCACTTATGAGCTGATGCATAAAGTGCTTGAAGCAAATGGAATCAACACGATTATTGTTGACATGCGCGATTTGAATCTGGTGGAAGATGCTATCAAAAAAAATAATATCAAACTCATTCATATTGAAACACCGGCCAATCCAACCATTCAATGTGTGGATATTGAAGCAGTAACAAAACTGGCAAAACAGCATAATATTATCGTTACAGTTGATAATACTTTTGCAACACCTTATCTGCAGCAACCTTTCAAATACGGAGTTGATTTTGTCTTTCATTCCACTACAAAATTTCTGAATGGACATGGTTCAGCAATTGGTGGAGTATTGATTGGAAAAGATATTGAGTTCATGAAAGTGAAAGCGTGGAAATGGCATGCACTGCTCGGCGGCAATGCCAATCCATTTGATGCCTATTTATTGATACAAGGAATGAAAACGCTGGAAGTGAGGATGGACAGGCATTGCAGCAATGCAGAAAAAGTGGCTGACTTTTTATCAAAGCATAACAGTGTGGCACATGTGAACTACACAGGATTTGATTCACATCCTGACCATGCAACTGCAAAAAAACAAATGAGCCATTTCGGTCCGATGATGAGCTTTGAACTGAAAGGCGGATTGGAAGCAGGAAAAAAATTTATTGATAAATTGCAAATGTGCGTTCGCGCCGTTTCATTGGGAACTGCAGACACGTTGCTCTCCCACCCTGCGAGCATGACGCATTATAGTGTGCCGCGTGAAGAAAGAATCCGCTTCGGCATTACAGACGGATTAATAAGAATGAGCGTGGGGATTGAAAATGTGAATGACATATTGAATGATTTGGAACAAGCGATGAGTTAGTTTTCAGTTTGTAGTTTAGAGTTTGTAGTTCTGAATTTCACAAAGCAAAACTAATTTAAGACTTCCCTTTTTTCATGTTGTTGAACAATCCTATAAATCCTGATTCAGACAACTGCTTAAATAAAAAATATGAGGAAATTTTTCACACTGCTATTGATTAGCACAACAACATTTTCATTTGCGCAAAAACAAAAATCAACAGAAGACAAAAGATTCACTGGTCTTGACACGGCATTTGCCAGAGTGCTGAAAGATTGGCACGCTGCAGGTTTCGCAGTGGCTGTTGTTGAAAAAGACAAAGTGGTTTATGCTAAAGGTTTCGGCTATCGCGATTATGAAAATAAAATTCCTGTAACACCAAACACGCTGTTTGCAATTGGTTCATGCACGAAAGCATTCACGGCATCTTTAATTGGAATGCTGGTGAAAGATGGCAAAACAGATTATGACAAACCTGTTCGCAATTATTTGCCTGAACTGAAATTCTTTAATGATGACATGAATAATAAAATCACGCTGCGCGATATGATGTGCCACCGCACCGGATTGCCTAGACATGATTATTCATGGTATTTGTTCACCACTCCTTCACGCGACAGTTTGATTCAGCGGATTCAATATATGGAACCATCTGCCGGATTGCGGGAAAGATGGCAGTATAATAATTTCATGTTCCTGGCACAAGGTGTTGTTGTTGAAAAATTAACCGGCAAAAAATGGGAAGATAATGTACGTGAAAAAATTTTTCAGCCGCTTGGCATGAGCAATTCTTATTTCTCTGTTGACGACATGGCAAAGAATAGTGACGCATCTATTGGTTATGGTTTGAAGAATGACAGCATCATTAAAAAATTAGATTATTACCACATTGATGCGATGGGACCTGCAGGAAGCATCAACAGCAGCGTGAATGATATGGCGAAATGGGTGACTACATGGATTAACAATGGAAAGTTCAATGACAAAGAAATCATCCCGACATCGCACAGAAATGAAGCGATTAGCTCTCAAATGGTGATTGGCGGTGCATTGCCTGATAAAGAAAAACCGGATATCTATTTTTCAAATTATGGCTTCGGTTGGTTCCTTGGTTCTTATCGCGGTCATTATCGCGTTGAGCATGGCGGCAATATCGATGGCTTTTCAGCAAGCACTTGTTTCTTTCCTTCTGATAGCATCGGCATTATTGTGCTATCAAATCAAAATGGCTCAAGTGTTCCGTCAATCGTGAGAAATTTAATTGCAGACAGGATGCTGAAGCTAAAATATTATGATTGGGAATCTGATTTAAAAAACAATGCAGACAAAGCAAGGATTGATGACAGGAACGCAAAAAAATCAGCGATACCAAATTCAAAGAAATCTTCTACGCCGACACATGATTGGAAAGATTATGAAGGATTATATGGCAATAACGCTTATGGGACTTTTGATGTGCAGCTTCAACATGATTCTTTGTTTGTATTCGTCAATCAAAAAACATTGTGGCTGCGCCATAAGGTGTATGATATATTTGATGTATTTGAAAAAGACCCAAAGGATGGAATTGATACGAGCGACAACAGCAGCCCAATGCAGTTTCAGATGAACACTAATGGAGACATCACGGGCATTGATATAGTACTTGAATCGTCATTGAAGCCTATTTCATTTGCCAGAACACCTAAAGCAAAAGAAGTTACCAAAGAGAGTCTGCAGAAATATATTGGTGAATATGAGCTGAGCGGAATGGCTTTAAAAGTTTCTATAAAAAATGAAAAAACATTGACACTTTCTGTTCCGGGTCAGCCGGAATATGAGCTGGCGCCGGTTGATAAAGATAAATTCAATATTAAAACATTAACCGGGTTCACCGTGAAGTTTACTGTGAATGACAAAGATGAAGTGACTGAATTAATATCTATGCAACCGAATGGAACCTTTAAAGCAACAAGGAAAAAATAATGTTTGTTGTTTATAGTTTGTAATTCTGAATTTCTAAAAGCATGAAGTAATTCCAAATTTCACCGGCATAAATGCCGGTGAAAAAATAAAAAATCAATGGAAATAAAAATAAGAAGAGCAACCAAAGAAGATTGTCCGAGATTATTGGAGTTGATAACAGAACTGGCTATCTATGAAAAAGCTCCGCAGGAAGTAACGGTAACATTAGAACATTTCATCGAAAGCGGATTTGGTGAAAAGCCCGTTTGGTGGGCATTTGCAGCAGAAGCAGATGGAAAGATAGAAGGCTTCGCGTTGTATTATATCCGATACAGCACTTGGAAAGGTCAGCGAATGTATCTGGAAGATATTGTAGTGACTGAAAAAATGCGCGGCAAAGGTTTAGGGAAATTATTAGTAGACAGATTAATTATTGAAGCACAGGAAAAAAAATTATCAGGCATCGTTTGGCAGGTGCTGGAATGGAATGAACCCGCCATCAATTTCTATAAAAAATATAATACATCTTTTGATGGCGAATGGATTAATTGTGCGATTAGTGTGTGATGTGCGGATGTGAAAATATGCAGATGTGCGAATAACTAAATTTTCAAATTCGCACATTTGCTAATTCGCAAATCAACCTATCACTTCCGTCTGCATCGTCTTATCAATCTTCATCACCAATCCTTGCAACACTTTTCCAGGACCGACTTCAGTGAATGTGGATGCGCCGTCAGCAATCATTGATTGCACACTTTGTGTCCATCGGACTGCACCAGTTAATTGCTCTTCGAGATTATGTTTGATTTCTTCTTTATCACGAACGGCTTTTGCAACAACGTTCTGATAAACCGAGCAGGTGGGATTATAAAAAGTAGTTTTTTCAATCGCTTCTTTCAATTCTTTTTTTGCAGGCTCCATTAATGGCGAATGAAACGCGCCACCAACGGGCAGCACCAGCGCACGTTTTGCACCGGCAGCTTTCATGCGCTCACATGCAATTTCAATTCCCTTCAACGAACCGCTGATGACTAATTGTCCGGGACAATTATAATTTGCAGGCACAACAATTTCCCCGGTTTCTTTTTGCACTTCATTGCAAACCTGTTCAACCTTTGCATCATCCAAAGCCAGCACAGCAGCCATGGTTGAAGGAACAAGCTCACAAGCTTTCTGCATTGCCTTCGCACGAATGGAAACTAATTGCAAAGCATTTTCAAAACTCAGCACGCCGTTCGCAACGAGCGCAGAAAATTCGCCGAGCGAATGACCTGCGACCATATCAGGTTTTGCACTATCGATACTTTTATATGCAATTACTGAATGCAAAAAAACTGCAGGCTGCGTGACATTCGTTTGTTTCAAATCATCTTCGCTTCCATTGAACATGATATCAGAAATCCTGAAACCAAGAATTTCATTTGCCTGTTCAAATAATTTTTTTGCGAAAACGCTGTTGTTGTAATGGTCTTTGCCCATGCCCGGGAATTGCGAGCCCTGACCAGGGAATATATAGGCGTGCTTCATAAACCAGTAAATTACGGCAGCAAATATGATTCAAAGAAATCGTCTTGCAAAGAAAATCTTTTGGTGAATTGGTGAATGGTCAATGGTGAATAGTCAGTTCCAGTAATTTAACTATTCACTCATTTCTGTGATTTTGCCGCTTCATTTTAATGCAGTTTTGCAGAAATTAATTTGATGAATTCGCTGCGGGTTTTGTCCTTATGGAACTCGCCGAAAAAAGCAGAAGTTGTAGTAACTGAATTTTGTTTTTGCACACCGCGCATCATCATACATAAATGCGATGCTTCGATAACTACTGCAACGCCAAGAGGGTTTAATGTTTCTTTAATTGCATCTAAAATCTGAGTTGTCAATCTTTCCTGCACTTGCAAACGCCGGGCATATACATCTACTACCCGCGCAATCTTGCTCAAGCCGGTAATCCAACCGTTAGGTATATATGCAACATGTGCCTTGCCAAAAAAAGGCAACATGTGATGTTCGCACAAACTATACAGTTCAATGTCTTTCACAATAATCATCTCGCTCACATCTTCATGAAATTTTGCAGAATCCAAAATGGCATGTGCATCCAAATTATATCCCTGCGTCAAAAACTGCATCGCTTTTGCTACACGCTCAGGCGTTTTTTGCAAACCTTCACGCTCCGGGTTTTCACCAAGCAATTGCAAGTTGTTCGTATAGCTTTTTATAAGCTCAGATGTAACTTGCTCGTCATAATGGTCAACTTTTTTATATCCCATGATTTTAAGTTTCCAGTTTGTAGTTTATAGTTTGTGGTTCTTAAAATAGCAACAGCTTCAATTATAGTTATCTGTTTTGGTAATCAACATTTGAATTCTTTTCAACATCCTTGCAGCTTGTCCCGCAGCATTGCGGGATCGCACTCTTGTGCAATTGATATTCTATTCATCTTCAGTATCATTATTTGCAGCATCCTGCCTTATCAAGCACCAACCGCTGACTGATAACTGCCAACTGCTGACAAGTTCAGACCGGATACTCCACAAAATTTCTATCGGTCTCGTATAACCGGATTTTCAAATCAAGTTGCGATTCAATTCTCTCTCTCAGAATTTGATAAATCACAATTGCAATATTTTCAGCCGTCGGATTTAGATTAACAAAATATTTAGTGTCAAGGTTCAAATTTTTGTGGTCAAATTTTTCCAGCACATTTTCTTTGATGAGGTCAGATAATTTTTTCAGGTCATACACATAACCGGTTTCAGGGTCAGGCTCTCCAACCAACTTCACTTCCAGTTCATAATTGTGCCCGTGATAATTCGGATTGTTGCATTTGCCAAACACTTCATCATTCTTTTCACTATCCCACTTCGGATTGAAAAGCCTGTGCGCTGCGTTAAAATGCTCCCTCCGAAAAACTGCAACTCTGCTCATACTTTAAATATTAAACCTTCAATCTTAATTTCTATTCTGTGTAATCTGTGGCTAATTGTTTTCTCCAAAATATTCAACAAAAATCCTCGGCGTCTCATACAGTTTCACACAATGCAAATGAACACCTGAAGGCAGATTTTGTTCGAGTTGTTGCCAGATAGCAATAGCAAGATTTTCTGTTGAGCACATCATGCCTTTCATAAAATCAACATCCATGTTCAGGTTTTTATGGTCCAGCTTTTCAATTACCGATGAATTGATAATCATGCTCAGTTTTTTTACATCAAACAAAAAACCGGTGTCTGCATCAGGCTCCCCTTTGATCGTTACGTACAATTCATAATTGTGCCCATGCCAATTCTCATTAGCGCATTTACCAAAAACAGCCTCGTTCTTTTCAAGGCTCCACGAATCATTATACAATTTGTGCGCTGCGTTGAAATGCTCTATCCGCGTCAAATAAACCATTCACTAAAAAATTTTTGCAAAGGTAAGATATAAGCCATAATGCAAATGATTGCGATATTTGCAAAATGCATATCCTGATAACAGCCGCGACCAGCTTTGAAATTCAGCCTGCTATTGAGTTTCTGCAAAACAATCCAAAGAAATTCCAATCTCATGAAATTTCATTTTTAATTACCGGTGTTGGAATGGTGGTAACTACTTATTCGCTTACAAAAGCAATTCAAAAAATAAGACCTGATATGATTTTGCAGGCAGGAATTGCAGGATGTTTTACCAATCACAATCTCGCAGAAATAGTCATCATTAAAGAAGACAGTTTTGGAGATATGGGTGTTACAGAAAACAATTCTTTCAAAAATGTTTTTGATTTGAATCTTGCGGATAAAAATGCCTGTCCTTTTTCAAATGGATTGCTCATTAACCCGAATGAAAAACTGCTGAATATTTTACCATTAGAAAAAGTGAGCAGCATTACAGTAAATGAAATTACAACCAACAAGGAAAAAATCGAATGGCATAAACAAAACAGTTCGCCAACTGTTGAAAGCATGGAAGGCACAGCGTTTCATTATGTTTGTCTGCAGGAAAAAATTCCTTTTTTGCAAATCCGTTCTATCTCAAATTATATCGGAGAAAGAGATAAAACAAAATGGAAATTAAAAGAATCGATTGCTGCGCTGAATGAAAAATTAATTTTATTAATCGAAGAAATATCAAAGCACGATGAAGCTTACTTTAGGGTTTAGCCCTTGCCCGAACGACACTTTTATTTTTGATGCACTGGTGAATAAAAAAATTGACACAGGCAATTTTGAATTTGATATTGTTTTAGAAGATGTGCAAACCCTTAACCAATGGGCATTGCAGGACAAATTAGATATCACAAAAATCAGTTATGGCGTTTTGCCATTAATATTAAACAACTATAATTTATTAGAATCAGGCGGGGCATTGGGAAAAGGAGTCGGCCCTTTATTAATAGCAAAAAGGAAAATTAATTTAGATGAGATGAATGATTGTACTATCGCAATCCCCGGAAAAAATACAACGGCTCACATGCTTTTTTCTTTGGCATTTCCTACAGCAAGCAAAAAACAGTTCATGATTTTTTCAGAGATTGAAGATGCTGTTCTGAATAATAAAGTTGATGCCGGAGTCATCATCCACGAAAATCGATTCACTTATCAGGATAAAGGATTAACAAAACTGATTGATCTTGGAGAATTTTGGGAGAAGGAAACAGGTTGCCCGATACCGTTAGGAGGGATTGTGGTAAAGAAAAAGCTTGATGAACAAATTGCAAAGCAAATCAATTCGCTTATCAAAAAAAGCATTGAATATTCTTTTTCACATTATCCTGAAATTTCTTACTTCGTGAAACAACATTCGCAGGAAATGAGCGAGCATGTGATGCGACAGCATGTTGATTTATACGTGAACAATTATTCATCGGAGCTTGGCAAGGATGGTAAAAAGGCTATTAAAACTTTGCTAGATATTTATTCTAAAATAAACAATACTATTCCTGAAGAAAGTTTTTCGGTTATTGCTTAACGTTGGCTTTTCAAAGCTTTGCCATAAACATCCAATGCTCTTTTTCTTGCGAAATCATGGTCTACGATGGGTTTGGGATAACTGAATTCTTCCAATTCAGGAACCCATTTGCGGATATATTTTAATTCAGGGTCGAATTTTTGTGTTTGCAAATAAGGGTTAAAAACCCTGAAATAAGGAGCGGCATCGCAGCCACTACCAGCGGCCCATTGCCAGCCACCATTGTTTGCAGCCAAATCAAAATCCAATAATTTCTTTGCAAAATAGGCTTCGCCCCAACGCCAGTCAATCAATAAATGCTTAGCGAGAAAAGAAGCAACAATCATGCGCACACGATTATGCATAAAGCCGGTTTCATTCAATTCGCGCATGCCTGCATCAACAATCGGATAACCTGTTTTCCCTTCGCACCATTTCTGAAATTCATCTTCATTATTTCTCCATTGAATGAAATCATATTCCGGCTTGAAACTTTTCCCTTTGCCAACATGCGGGAAATGCCAGAGAATCATGTGATAAAAATCGCGCCATATCAACTCATTCAGAAAAGTTTCATTCATTTCAATTGCTCTGCTCGCAAGTTTGCGGATACTGATCGTTCCAAACCGAAGATGAACGCTCAACCGAGAAGTGCCATGGATTGCGGGAAAATCACGCTGCTCTTTATATTTCTTAATGATATCTGCTTGCACTTGATTTGAAGGAAAAGATTCTCCGGCGCTTTCAAAACCCATTGATGTAATAGGTGCGAAATCGACAGCATTTTGTTTGTAAAAATTTTTGAAATATTTTTTTGTCGGAAAGCTTTTCAAATAAAATTCATTCAATATGCTTTTCCATTTTTTGCTGAAAGGGGTAAAAATTGTATAAGGTTTTCCATCGTCTTTCAACACTTCATCCTTCTCAAAAATCACCTGATCTTTATAAGTATGAAACTGAATGTCTGACTTTGCTAATAATTGTTGAATAGCAGTATCCCGTTCTCTGGCATAAGGTTCATAATCGTGATTGGTGAAAACTTTTTCAATCTTATATTTCTTACTCAATGTTTTGAAAACTTCCTCAGGTTTTCCGTAATAAACTTCCAGCGAAGATTTCATCTCTTTCAAATCTTCCTGCATTTGTTCGAGCGCATTATAAATAAATTCAACCCGCCTGTCTTTTTTATCTTCCAAATCATCCAAAATATTTCTATCGAAAATAAAAATTGGCAAAACAGGATGATTGCCTTTCAAAGCATGGTATAATCCTGCATTGTCATCAAGTCTCAAATCCCGCCGAAACCAGAATAAATTGATTGTTGGTAGTGTCATATTCCATTTAACGTTAACGAACAACCGTAAACAAAAAGCCCCGCAAATGCAGGGCTAAAATAATTATTATTGGAAAATGATATTATTGTTGTTCAATGATTTTATTCTTTATAGCATACATTACTAAACCTGCCATTGATTTGGAACCGGTTTTAGTCTTCAATTTGTCTCTGATTGCTTCAACAGTTCGCGGACTTATCTCAACGATATCTGCAATTTCTTTTGTTGTTCTTTCTTCGCACATCAGTTTCAGAACTGTCAGTTCTTTTTCTGTGAGCATTGCTTCCTGAAAAGAATGACCGTCTGTTCGCTTGGTGCGCAAACCGCTCAGCAATGCTTTATTGGTAAGTTCATTAAAGAAAAACTCTTGTTCGTAGCAGGTTTTAATCGCTTGATAAATAGTTTCTGAATCAGAATTTTTTGTGAGGTATGAATTCGCACCAATCTCCATAAGTTTTGAAATCATGGATTGGTCGTTGTGCATGGAAAGTATAATTACTTTGACGTGAGGATATAGCTTTCTTATCTCAGGCAAAGTCTGAATGCCATCCATAATCGGCATCTGAATATCGAGAAGAATTACATCTGGCTCCACATGCTTCAGCAAATTGAGCAACTGCATGCCGTTATCAGCTTCCGCAATCAGCTCAACATCTTTTTTAATCGAGAGCGCAGTCCTCACACCGGCACGGAATAATGTGTGGTCATCAGCAATGGCAACTTTTATAGAACCCGTTTCAGGTCGTTTCATACGGTTTGAGTTTTACTTTTTTTACTATCTATAATAACTACAAATAGAAGGAAAAATTGCATCACTTACCATAGGGTAATTACGAAGATATCATTTTGCGGAAATTACTATTGAGCAAAAGAAGATAGTCATTTTACGATTGTAAGCACGTGCTTTTGCGCTTGCATTTATGATGTGTTTACGATTAAAAAAGTAAATACTGTACAATTAAAATAGGGCAGTTATTCTCTTGCCTGACAATGTCGCAACATCTATTTTTGTTCTCGAAGTTGATTGACGAGGAGAATAGCCTCAACCATCCAATGTCCTTAGATAACCGTCCAGAAAGAGTTTCCAATATCCATTGAAACCAGGTAAAATCCAATGTCAATCAACTTTCTTTTTATAAATCTGTCCCTCCCTATACCGCGAATTAATCCCAACCTTACGTAAGCTAAAATTATCCGCAATTCACTTGTTCCTGTTTTTAACCGTTCCTGACTGGATTACAGAATTTGCTACCCTTTGATTCTATTATTATTGTGCTGTCTCGAGAAAACTGTAAAAAGCGCTGCCCGTAAGCCGCGCATTTTTTATTTTAGAGACGGCTTATGTTTTGCTACTGCTTCGTTTGTATTCCCCAAAAATTACATTATTGCATAAAATAAGGAACCGGAAGTAAAATACTTCCGGTTGTGAAGCTTGTAAACCAACAAATGTTTGATTCAACTGAACTTTTTCAAAGCATGCAAAAAACAAGGTTTAATGATCCTCTGGTTAAATTTCTTAAAACAGAATTAGCGAATCCAACAATTGTGCTTTGCTCAACAAACATAGAAGAAGAACTAAAAAGTAAAATGTGTTTTTAGCTATAACCTGAGCGTTTTTTTCTTCAACACGTAGGGTGATTTCACGGTAGCCTTAAACAAAAGTTTTGGTATTTTTATTTTATTTGAAAATGAATGACTACAATTGGTATCATGGAATCTTATGGACAGGATTTTTCATTGATTTATCGTTCTTAATAGCATGTTTATTTCTATGCACGCGCACTTATCAACCAAAATACATAAAAGCCTTTATTATTTTGGGTATTTCTAATTTGCCTTTTGCGTTTGCAACTATATTAAAGTTTTATGGGGTTGATCAAAAAAGCGAATCGCTTAATTTGATAATAACTATAATCCGGATTTGCGAGCCAATATTTGAGATCTCATTTTTTCTTTATTTGTTCTTTCAATTCATCCCATCTCCCCTTGTTAAAAAACTCACACTTATCCCGATTAGCTTATTTGCAATAATTTATTTTATATCGCTTGTGCCTGAACTTCCCAAAAAAAATGACTTGCCCAGCGCATTTAAGTTCGCAAGCTTCCTTATTCTGAATTTGACTATAATCACTTTGTGTTTCATTTATTTCAAAAAGCTTTTCGAAGTTCAGGCAATTCAAAACCTGTCCGAACAACCTTCATTTTGGATTGTAACGGGCATCTTTTTTTATTTTACTACAGAAATAGTGACAGATATTTTTACAAGTTATTTTATATTCAAAAGGATGCAGGAGCAGGCACTCGGCATTTTTTCAGCAAATTATTTTTCTGAATTAATCGAATATTCTTTATTTATCAAAGCTTTTTTGTGCAAAACAAAACCATCATAATAACCATGTTTGTCATTAGCATTTTGTTAGTGGCCGGCATGGCCGCTTTCATCGCATGGATATTGTTCGCTTATCAAAAAAAACAAAATGCTTTTCAGGCTCAATTAGAAAATATAAAAGATAATAATGAAAAAGAGCTATTGCGCTCGCAGCTTGAAATGCAGGAACAAACATTTCAGTATATATCGCAGGAAATACATGATAATGTGGGGCAATTTATTTCTCTTGCAAAACTTCATTTGAACACCATTGATTTGAGCAATGATAAAGCAGCAACAGAACGTATTGAAAACTCTACAGAACTTTTGGGAAAAGCGCTTGATGATTTAAGAGATCTTTCAAAAAGCCTGAGCTCTGAAATGATAAAAAATGCGGGGCTTCTCAAGGCCATAGAACTTCAGGTGAGCCAATTAAGAAAAGCAGGCCGCTATGATGTTTCTTTTGAATTGAGTGGTAATTATGTTTATATGGAAGAACAAAAGGAAATCATTCTTTTCCGAATCATGCAGGAAGCCATCAATAATATTCTCCGGCATGCAAAGGCCAGTAGAATTGAAATCACTCTTACTTGCAAGCCTGAAGGCTTGCTAATGTGCGTTCGGGATAACGGCAAAGGCTTTGACTCATTTGCATCAACTGATGGCAGCAACGGCATAATTAATATGCGGAAAAGAGCAAAACTTATTCATGCAGATCTGAATATTAATAGTACAACAGAAGGGACTGTTATAACCATTCAAACTCCTTACAAATTGACCTGATGAATGAAAATGAAAAAATAATAAAAATTGCATTAGTAGACGATCACACACTGATACGTGATGCTATCGCTGTCGTCATTAATAGTTTTGAAAATTGCCAGGTAACGCTTACGGCTGGCAATGGAAAGGAGCTGATTGAAAAAATGCATTCCGGAAATGTTCCTGACCTCCTGATATTAGATCTAAACATGCCTTTGATGGACGGTTTCGAAACTTCCAAATGGGTAAGGAATGAATATCCCGAAATGCTTGTTCTGGTGCTCACAATGTATGATTCCGAGCTGTCATTAATCAGGCTGCTGCAATCCGGGGTCAGGGGGTTTTTGAAAAAAGATATCCATCCCCGTGAATTAAGATCCGCTATCGAAACAACGGTAAAAACCGGATACTATTATTCAGGCAATGCAACGGGAAAAATAGTGAACATGCTTAAAAACGGAGAAACGAATACACCTGTAGTGAACACCATCATACTAAGCGAGAATGAGCTTAGTTTTTTGAAACTATCTGCTACAGATAAAACTTACAAGGAAATAGCCAATGAAATGAAGATAAGCCCGAGGACGGTTGATAATTATCGGGATTCTCTATTTCTGAAACTGAATGTTAAAAGCCGTGTAGGTCTTGTGATGTATGCAATAAAAAACGGAGTAATAGCACCCGGGTATTAACAAGCTTAAAAATCTTCGCAAAAATTCCACTTAAAAAAATTCCAACGTTCCTCAATCGGATGAGCTATAATTTATGGAACTTAATCTATCAATTTATTCCTCATCCCATACATGATCAAACCGGCGATTGTCTTTGCTCCTACTTTTGATTTCATGTTCTGCCGGATGGTTTCGATTGTTCGTGGGCTCAGAAAAACTTCTTTTGAAATTTCTTCTGTTGTTTTGTCTTCTGCCAATAATTTTAAAATGCGGATTTCTTTTTCAGAAAATTTTACAGGGTTAGGATAGAACTGGCGAACCTGTCTTTTTGTTTGAAGTTTTGAAAGCACAGCTTTATTTACAAGATCATTAAAATAGAAATCATCATTCATGCAGGTAAGAATTGCCTGATAGATTTCCTCTGGGTCAGTTGTTTTGGTAAGATAAGCATTCGCTCCCATCTCCATCATCTTAGAAATCATTTCCTGATCATCGTACATGGTAAGCACGATAATCTTCAATGCTTCGTATTCTTTGCGGAGCATGCCAATAGCATTGATGCCATCAACTTCAGGCATCCTAATGTCCATTAAAAGAACGTCTGGTTGCTTCAGCTTCATTTTGTGCATCAAATCTTTTCCATCTTCAGCTTCCCACAGAATTTTCAGGTATTCTTTATTTTTCAGAGCCATCTTGATACCATCACGAAAAATTTTGTGGTCATCGGCAATGCATATCTTAATAACTAATTCAGAACTCATGGCAGGGCAGGTTTATTAAAAAGTAAATTGTGTTTGGTTATCTGGTGTTTGAATTTATCAAAAAATCTGGCCTTATGGGCAAAAGCACATGTGCATTAACGTTAGCAGAGAGTAGAATTCCTTTCGAATCCCGAAAATACCACAATATTTGATTAGAATTTTTACTAACTCTAAAGTAATTGCCGAACAAAATAAAAAGGGCGGTTCTGCTCTTGTGCGCCATTAATGCAACATTTATTTTTGTACCGGAAGTTGATTGATATGGACAAGCTCTGAAAACCATCCAATGTCCATTTACCGTCCAGTAAATAATTTCAATATCCGTGAAAACCAAACTGCAAAATCCTGTATCAGTCAACTTCTTCTTTCTCTAAGCTAGTTATCAAACGACACAACAGCATAGTTCATTGCAGCTAATCAATTAAAATAAAGCAAAAGCTTTCCCCGTTTTTAAAACCCTTCGCTCCCATGCCCTCAGATTTATCCACAACATAAGCACGCCCTGTGGACAATCGGCAAGCCGAACTTTCACTAAGTGGTTTTTACTTTGCATTGATTAGTAAAAATACTAAAATAATTTAGAGTTTTTACTCTTTCTCGAAAAGAAAGTTTACCTCTGAGATGTCGCAAATCTACCCATTATCAATCGTTTTTGCAAGCTATTTGATATTTATCACTGCAAAGCTCAATTGGTGAGGAATTTTTTTGGGGGTTATTTCGAGTGTAAACAATCAATGTTAAACCACCAAAAACTTTCTGGACAATGATTAACAAACAACTTATCGCTGGTCAAACTTCTGCAAATTTAGATTTGTGGCTGTGGCTTTTTGGTCGCTAAACCTGACAAGAAGCTTTTTTAGAAATTTTTTGAAGGGATAATAAATCGCCATTTCAAAACAGTGTTATATGTGCTATATTTGAAACATAAAGTAAACACTGTTGATAGTATTAAACATTATAGGCTTATTATCTCTCTTGACACCCTTAGTTTTATTTTTCGTTTTTTTTAAAAAAATTAGAAAAATAATGGAACTAAGGGTTGTTTTTTTTTATATCCTATCTTTTTTCTTATCATTTTTTGTAATCAATATTTTTAAAAATCACCTTGCGGCAATTAGCACTATTTTTAATCTTTTTCAATTTTGTATTTTTTCAATTTTGTTTATTACTTGCATACCAAATAGAAAAAGCAAAATCTTTATAACGGCACTTTCAACATTAAACTTGCTTTTTCTGCTCATTATTCATTTTCAGCTTAAATCAAAATTTGAGTTTGTCTCAATACTTACAGATTCTCTTTTAATTTTTATATATACGCTGATGTTTTTTTATAATGAAATGAATTCGTCCAACAATTACATTATTTATACATCGCATAAATTCTGGATAGTTCTTGCATGTGTCATTTTCTATGCAGGGACGTTATTTGTTTTTTTATACACATCAGATATGAAAGACAAAATGTATAGCGCTTTGTGGAATGTTGTAAATCTTATTTTTGAAATTGTCAAGAACACATGTTTTAGCATAGCATTTCTTTTGGCAAGAAAACCAAAACAAAATATCTTGGCTGCTGAATATGATGATACGAATATGACTGAAAAGCCGTTTTAATATTTCTCAACCCTAACCCTTGAAGAGACGTTCATGATATTTCTACAAATTACCAGTATGGGGAGCAACGTGCCCATGGTGCTTTTTTTCGGCACTATAGCTATGCTTGCGCTTACCATTGGTCTTATCGTATTCATCATTTTCCACCAGAGAAAAGTTATCCGCTTCCAGATGCAGTTGCAGAAGATGGAGTATGACCAGCAGAAAATGCTGCTCAATGCTTCTATCAAACTGCAGGAAGAAGAACGCCAGCGCATAGCCGCAGATCTCCACGATGATGCAGGGCCGTTGCTGGCTACTGCCCGTTTATACCTCAATGAAAACCTGGTGAACCTTGATAAGACTACACAGCTTCAGAGTATTTATAATGCCAAACAGATTATTGACGACACTATTCAACTGATCAGGAATATCTCTCACAGCCTGATGCCACCTACTTTAAAAAACTTTGGGCTTGAGTCTGCAGTGAATGATCTCTTTCAGAAAATAAGCAGCTCCGGAAGCATGAATGCCAGCTCAAGGTTTCATGACTACAGAGAAAGAATGCAGCCTGAAAATGAACTTATCATATTCCGCGTGATCCAGGAACTGATCAATAACATCCTCAAGCATAGTAATGCGAGCTTTATCCATCTCACCCAAAACACCAACAACAATAAATTCTTCATTCGCCTTCACCACGACGGAAGAGGATTGACTCAGGCAGATTTTGAAAAGCTAAACAAAAGTTCTGTGGGCCTGGGCCTGAAAAATATTCAAAGCAGGCTAAGAATATTGCAGGGAAAAATATTTTTTGAGAAAGATATTTCACAGACTTATTTTAAGGTAACTATTGAATTATTGAAAGAGAGTTCAGTTTCCCAATAAGTGATGAGTATTTCTACGTATCTTTAAAAAAGATTGCTAAATGAGATACCTATGAGCGTTATTAAAGTTGCTATAGCTGATGATCATAAGATATTCCGGAAGGGTGTTATTTTGTCCTTGCGCCCATACAGCAATATCAAATTTGTTCAGGAAGCTGAGAATGGACAGGAATTGATTGACGGGCTGAATTCTTCGGAACCTGATGTGATTCTCATGGACCTCAGAATGCCTCTGAAAGATGGGATTGAAACGACCAAACTGGTTGCAAAACAATATCCCAACATCCACATTTTAGCACTCACTATTTATGAAGACGAGCGGTTCGTTAGCCACATGATGGAAATCGGTGCAAATGGATATCTTTTGAAAAGCGCCGATCCTTCAGAAATCAAAAAAGCAATTGTTGAAGTGGCAACAAAAGGCTATTACCTGAACAATTTTGTAAACAGGATATTATTGAAAAAATCACATTCCCGCACGAAAGTGATCCCCAACTTAAATATTGAAGTAACACTTACCGATAGAGAAAGAGACGTGCTGAAATATATTTGTATGGAGTTCACGGCGCAGGAAATTGCACAGAAATTAGAAGTCAGCCCCCGAACCGTAGAAGCTATCAAAGACAGATTGATGGAACGTTTTGGCGCTAAGAACACTGCCGGACTTGTTTTTTTTGCTGTGAAGAATAATCTGATTGATTAATCTTCTTTTATTTCGTAAAAATCCAATATTATTCGTATCCCTGTGGAAAGCCGGTTGTGCCGAAACAAACTGCCCCATGATTAAGACCGGTAACATATTTATAGACTTCTTGTCTTTTCTATCCATCATTTTTCCGCTGCTGCCGGTTGCTATTATCTTAATAAAAAAAAACTATGGTAATGAATCATTGATTTTTTTGCTGATTGTTTGCCTGCTAAATTTTATCAAAAATTTTTTATTAGTAATACCTTCCATAAACACCAGCTCTCAAAACATCATCTCGAATGTTTTTTCTTTTCTTGAATTCATATTTCTTCTTTTTATTTTCAAAAAAAGAGTGCCCCGAAAATTTACAAACACAACGAATATTTTCTTCAGCATTTTTTTATCAGCCATCATCACTATCTATTTATTGCGTGGAGTCGAACAGCGATTATTTGTGATTGAAGGATTTGAGAGCGCTGTGGTTATTCTTGCAAGCCTTTTTTCGATTATCAGCCTGAACAATGATAATGACCTTAATATATTAGAACAGCCTCTTTTTTGGATTGCTATGGGGTCTTTATTTTATTTTTCGATTGCGATATTATTGCAATCGATTAACTGGCCGTTTAATCAATCTTCAAACGAAGATCAATCGGGCTATTCATTGCTCCTGAATGCTGGAAGCATTGCTAAATATTTGCTTTACCTGCTTGCTGCATTTTTTTATGATCAAAGCAATCGCGAAAATCATAATAATTTTTATTAGACAAATTGCATATCCGGCACATCGCCTTCAATCAGCAATTTACCTGCAGTTTTGCTTTTGATCTCTTCGACAGAAACACCGGGTGCTTTTTCCAATAACCTGAACCCATCCGGCGTGACATCAATCACAGCCAGATCAGTTACAATTTTTTTAACGCATTTCACTCCTGTCAGCGGCAACGTGCATTCAGGCAACAATTTTGATTCTCCTTTTGGATTTGTATGCTGCATAGCAACGATAATATTTTTTGCACTGGCAACAAGGTCCATTGCACCGCCCATTCCTTTTACCATTTTTCCGGGAATTTTCCAATTGGCGATATCACCAGTTTCTGAAACTTCCATTGCTCCTAAAACAGTAAGCGCTACTTTACCGGCTCTTATCATACCAAAACTTTCAGCGCTATCAAAAAAAGAGCCTCCAGGCAAAATTGTAACCGTTTCCTTTCCTGCATTGATCAGGTCAGGGTCAATATCATTTTCAGAAGGATATGGTCCCATACCCAACATTCCGTTTTCCGACTGAAGCATGATTGATATTTCTTTAGGGATATAATTGGCGACAAGCGTAGGGATACCGATACCGAGATTTACATACATGCCATCTTTTAGTTCTTGTGCAATGCGTTTCGCGATGCCGAATTTATCTAACGCCATAAAATTGATGTTGATTTTTTTTGCAATTCATGTAATCACATTTCTGAAACATTGATTACTTCTTTTCAGCTCTTATTGCTACCGTTCTTCTTTCAATTCTTTTTTCATAATCATCTCCCTGAAAAATCCGGTGAACATAAATTCCAGGCACATGAATGTCATCAGGATTTAATTCACCGGGCTCGACGAGCTCTTCCACTTCTGCTATCGTGATGTTGCCAGCCTTTGCCATTGAGGTAGAAAAATTCCTCGTCGTTTTTTGAAAAACGAGATTGCCGAATTTGTCCCCCTTCCATGCTTTCACTAATGCAAAGTCTGCATGCAATGCATGTTCCATCAAATACATTTTGCCATCAAATTCTCTTGATTCTTTTCCTATTCCTATTTCAGTACCATAGCCTGCGGGTGTATAGAATGCAGGAATTCCCATGCCTGCCATTTGTATGCATGTCGCTAATGTGCCTTGCGGGATCAGATCTACTTCAAGTTCGCCGCTCAACAATTGTCTTTCAAACTCTGCATTTTCTCCAACATAAGAGCTGATCATTTTTTTTATCTGCCCCTGCTTTAACAAGAGCCCCAAACCAAAATCATCTATGCCGGCATTATTCGAAATGCAGGTAAGATCTTTTATCCTTTTTCTTTTTAAGGCTGCTATGCAATTTTCAGGAATACCGCAAAGACCAAAGCCTCCCAGCATAATCGTTGCTCCTTCGGGAATATCATGAACTGCATCATCAGCATTTGCAAATACTTTATTCATGCAATTGATTTGAATAATAAAATTACAACTAAAGAATCTTTTATTTCGTGGAGTCTGTCTTGATCTTTTTTGGTGGAGCAACCTGACCTGGTGCCTGATACACGTCGCGCATCCGGCGATTGCCTTGTGCTGAAATACTGTCTATCACTATTTTAAAAATGTCCGGGCGGCTGATATAAAACTGATAGCTTTTTTGAAATTCTTCTTTTGTGATATGATGCAATTGAAAAATCTGATCGTATAATTTCAATGTTTCGAGCGTCACATTTTTTTTTGCGGAATCTTTTAATAAAAATTGTTTTGAAAACTGATCTGCCTGAATCATATCCCACAATATTTTCTCCATCTCTTTTTTTTCGATAACACCGGAAGGAATGCTTTCTCTGTTGGAACAACCAATGATGAGAAAAAGAAACAGTAAGCACCTGAATCTCGTCATTGCAAATCTTGTTTATAAAAATTTATATTGCTGATATCTAATTTCGTCAGAAGATCAAGTGCTCTGTTCTTTTCATCAGGAGTTCCCTTCTTAAAAGCTTTTGAAAGCTCATTCGATTTGCCCTGAAAAAAGAACTGCAGGATCATTGTGTTGGGAGTTTCAACATTCACAGAATTCAGTTGATTGAGCGCATTCAGGATGCCCGTTCTTGCATCATTTTCTTTATCATACATCTGATCGAGACCTAAACGATAATAATTATAAAATGCATCATGAACAAGTGCGTACTTGCTATTCGTAAGGTTTTCCATCAGCCAATAACGGTTACGGTTACCGTCAAATACTTTCCATCCTTTGATATTGCTGCTTTCAGGTGCGTTGTTTACAATATTCTGCGCTTTTTGAAAATAAGGATCTCCGCCACGCAATCCAAAAGAATCAAAGTCTAATCCCAAAATTGCATAAGCATAATAAGCAAACACGGCACTTAGATTTGCTGCAAATGGCTCAGAGCCCTGCACCCTACTTTCATTAAATTCTATAGGTTGAAATTCAACGTACCTGAATATGATATCGTTGTCCATGAAATTGATCAACGGGCTTTGATAGGAAGAATTAAAAATCGGTCGGGCAGCCTGAACAGTAAGTGATGCCTGAAATTCGTTGTTGTCAAGAGACTGGCTTATGTTCAAAGAGAAATTACAAACAATCTTTTCATTCACCTGAAAAGTTTCACTGGACCATTTTCTATTATTCAGAAAATTGCTGAGCGCAGTCTGCAATGTCTGGAACATTTTATGATCAACAGAAGAGGAAATCCTGCCCGCAATAACACTGACTGTTGCCTGCAACTCCTGAGCTTCAACATTTGAGGTGTGAATAAAGGAAATAAGCAACAGAAAAAAAATGGGTTTACGCATACAACATTTTTATTATTGTATCAACGATATCTTTTGCAACTTGTTGTTTGGGTTTTCGCTCATAAGCAGTCTCTTTGCCACCTCTTTCGAAAATGGTTACTTTATTCGTATCATATCCGAAACCTGCGCCATCATCATTCAGAGAGTTCAGCACAATCATATCTGCATTTTTATTCTTCAGTTTATTCTGTGCGTATTCTTTTTCATTGTTGTTCTCAAGCGCAAAACCAATGACCAATTGCCCATTTTTCTTTTGTTGACCGAGGCTCTTAAGGATGTCTTTTGTTTTTGTAAGTTCCAGCGTGAATATATCTGTCGTCTTTTTTATTTTTTCTTTTGATTTGTTAACAGGGGTATAGTCTGCAACTGCAGCCGACATAACTGCGATGTCGGAAGAAGGAAATTTTTCGATGCAGGCATCATACATTTCCTGGGCTGATTCTACATGTTTCACAACAACTCCGGAAATATTTATTCTCAGAGAAGATGGTCCCAGGACGAGATAAACATTCGCACCGCGATCTGCCATTTCTTTTGCAATGGCAATACCCATTTTTCCGGAAGAGTGATTGCCGATAAATCTTACAGGGTCTATTGATTCATATGTCGGCCCTGCAGTCACCAAAACATTTTTACCTGACAGTTTTTTATCTAAAAAAAAAATGTCCTGCACAAATTTTAATATCGTTTCGGGCTCAGCCATTCTACCATCACCATGAAGCCCACTTGCGAGTTCACCTTTTTCGACCGGGATAATTTTATTGCCAAATGATTCTATCTTTTCAATATTGACCTTAGTGGAGGGGTGTTTCCACATATCTTCATCCATGGCAGGAGCTACAACAACAGGACATGTAGCAGAAAGATAAACCGCGAGCAATAAATTATCACAAAAGCCATTTGCCATTTTTGCAAGTGTATTGCAGCTTAACGGCGCAATGATCATCACATCTGCCCATCGTCCCAGCATCACATGATTAGCCCATGAATTTTCATCGAACAAATCTATCAACACCGAGTTTTTTGAAAGCGTGGAAAGAGAAAGCGGAGTAACAAAATCTTTTGCTGCAGGTGTCATCATCACTTTCACTTCAGCACCTGCTTTCACAAGCAACCGCACAAGCAACAAAGATTTGTAAGCAGCAATACTTCCGGTTACACCAACTAATATTTTTTTGCCCTCCAACATTGATAATAAAATTATGGCTTAAAAATTATGCAATCAAATTATCAGCGTTAAAACAAAATGCGACAGTTGTTAATCACTGCCGCATTATAAAATGTTTTTTATTTGAGATAATTTATTAGCTAAATAAATCGTCTTCGTTCTTTCTGTAATAAATCTTGTCTTCCATGAATTCCTGAGTTGCCAGCAAAGCAGCATTTGGCATTCTTTCATACGCTTTCGAAATTTCAATCTGCTCTTTGTTCTCATGAATTTCTTCAAGGCTATCTGTATGACTAGCGAATTCTTCCAGTTTGTTGTGCAATTCTTCTTTCAAAGAAATATTGATCTGGTTCGCACGCTTTGCCACTATAGCGATTGATTCATATAAATTGCCGGTCTTGCCCTTTATATCAGTAAGATTTTTTGTTTCAACAACATTAATAGTGCTAGAACTAACCTGCCTTCTTAACCTGCTCATTTTTTAATGATTTTATATTGTTTTGAGATATGCTTAAATAATTCTGAACTTCCTTTGTCAACTTGCTGTCAGGAAAACGATCAATAAATTCATTGCAATCTGATATTACCTGCTGATAACGGTCTTCCTTCTTTTCATCTATGCTCAAGATCGCGTACTCATAATTCGCTTTTATCACATACAATTTATATTGATCACTTTTTTCCGAATCAGGGTAGCTGTTCATCAATATATTAAAGACGATTGCTGCTGCTTTATATTGTCCTAAATTATAATAAAGTTCTGCATTTTTAAAGTCTTTCATCTCCAGTTTTGCGCGACATTTATCAATGATATCAGTAGCATCTTTTATCCTCGGCGAACCGGGGTGCGTATTGATAAATGCCTGCATGAAGCCCATCGTTTTCGTCGTATTTGTCTGATCAAGCTCATACTTTGGAGATTGTTTGTAAAAAGTATAAGCTCTCATATAATCCATCTCCTCTGCTTTTGGGCTATTTGGAAAAACTTCTACGAATCCTTTAAACAAGTTTTCAGCGTTCGCATAATCATTGAGATAAAAAGAGCAATATGCAAATTTAAAATACAGGTCTTCAAATTGGGGGCTTCCTTTCAGCACCGGAAAAAGATCCTGATACAATTGCTGCGCTCTGTTATAGTCTTTTCGCAAATAATATTTCTCTGCCATGCGAAGCTTGAAATCCACATCCTTGCTTTTCATCACTTTTGAAAAACTCTTTTCTCCCTTGCTTCCTTTCGCAAGCCCAAGGCTCTTTATCGTTTTGTGGTAAAACGAACATGAGGTCAATGTAAATGTAGCTAAAAAAAAGACGGCTAATAATCTCATAAAGGCTTGCAAAATTAAGGTATTTAAGCAAAAATGAAAGTATTTAATATTTGCCCCAAAAAATGCTCGTTAATGATTGCATAAAAAAACCCTCCGTGTAATTGGAGGGTTTTGTATTTATTGAAAGGCTTTGGTTATTTCTTCTTTCTCAAATTCGGATGAGGGGCAGGAACTGTATTCGGGCCTTCTTCGCCTGTCCCGTCTTTCAGGTCGATGGTATTTTCATCACCACCTGTCTGGCCGTAGCGGAAGATAAACCTGTCAGCACTCACACCTTCTTTCTCAACCAGATATTTTATCACTTCATTTACTCTATCCCAGCTCAACTGTTGTGCAGCCTTGCTTGATTCGCCGTAGCCAATAACTGCCACTTTACAGTTAGGGTTGTTGCGCATTTTTTCTGCAACACTTGCCAACAATGCTTTTCCATCCTTGCTCAAAGTAACTGTTCTGCCTTTAAAAGTAATGCTTGGCAAATCACCAATTGAACAACTATGTTTACCTCTGATATCCATTGTATCCAACATAGCTTTGATATCCTTGCAGCACTGAGGATCAGGGCATTTACCTACGCCATCAGCATCAACAGGCTGGCATTGTGTTGGAGTGATAAGTTCTTTATCCTTACAATCGGGAACGCCGTCACCATCAGTATCGCGGCTTACGCCATGAGTGTCAACCGGGCAACCTTTGGGAGTGTTTGGCTCAAGGTCAAACTGGTCGGTAACACCATCACCATCAGCATCATCCAAAACAGGTTTTGGAAGCTTCATGTGACGGGGAGCATTGATTTCGCTATAAGCATAATCCAATGGGTTAAGCCACCACAAAGGCTCAACGGCTTTGCTACCGATATTATAGTTTAAACCAATGCTAAGAAAAGCGTATGAATCGAAATCTCTTGTCTGAGCAGTTTGAGTAGTACCATTTTCCTGCCATTGCTGACCATCAAGAAGGTCTGTTTTGATAATGGTGTATTTATATTCCGCCGCAAGGTTGAATTTGTTGTTTAATTTGAATGCGACACCACCACCGACAACAACTACAGGATAAACAGGCCAGCCACCAAGCTTTGCCTGACCCGGATCTTGTTCTCCTTTTGTTTCGAATGATCCATCAAGCGCAGCTTTTATGTCTTTTTTAATATTTTTTCTGTTGCTATAAGTGAATCCACCGTTAGCACCTCCAGAATACTTAGCAAAAATTGCATCAAACTCGCTTTGATAAGTTGCACTGCCGTTATGAGCATTTACCCATGTATTATATCTCGATAAACCTAAACCACCAAATCCATAAACATTGAAGCCTGTTTTAGCTCTATGGAAACGTATATTGTTTAGTGTAACAACACCTTGCAAAGTGAGTTCATTAATTGTTGATCTGTAGTTGTAAAATACATGGTCAACCCCAACTACATAATCTTTATTCCATGCAGGGTTATTTCCAAAATCGCCGGAAGGCTGCCAGTTCAATCCTTTCACGCGCAACCAATCAAATTCTCCACGAACAGAAAATACATAGCCCATAGCTTTCCTGACATGTATGCCAAACCCACCCGTAGGTCCCCAATATCTGACATCTGTAGAAGCAAAAGGCACACCGCCTTTAATGCCTATTTCCCATTCATTCCTTGGTTTAGCAGGAAATGGGTATGCATTATTTAAAAATTCATTGTGTTGAGGTATGCGCTTGGCAGGTATTAGTGAAGAGTCCCGCAGGTCATAGCTGCCACCGATCTGAGCAAATGAGCTTGACACTAACAGGCATAGGATAACACTAAATAATACGTACTTTTTGCTTGCCATAAGTGAAGTTTATGTGAATGAATGGTTTAACCGTCCTAAGAATAATGTGCAAAAATAGAAATTGATGTTAAAAAACCAAATTTATTTGAGTCCACAAATCAAATAAAAATGTGGATTAACTCAAAAAAGACAAGTAAAATATAAAATTAGATGCTTGAACGCCAAATATCTGCAAAGTAGTAATTTGCTCCTTTGATTTTTTAGATGAAAATAGCACAATCTATATTAAAAGATGAACTAATTGTTTTTGAGAAAGAATTCAAGGAAGCAGTTAAAAGCCAGGTTCCTTTGCTGGACCGGATAATGCGGTTTATTGTTAACAGAAAGGGCAAACAGCTCAGGCCGATGTTTGTTTTGTTATCTGCTAAGCTATGCGGGCAGATCAATCAGTCCACTTACAGGGCTGCTTCATTGGTCGAACTCCTTCATACTGCGAGCCTTGTGCATGACGATGTAGTGGACGAATCACTGGAGCGCAGGGGTTTTTTTTCTACCTATGCCCTTTGGAAATCAAAGATTTCCGTTTTGGTAGGAGATTATCTTTTCGCAAAAGGAATGTTGCTGTCATTAGACCACAACGATTTCAGGATATTACAAATATTATCTGAAGCAGTGCGGCAAATGAGCGAAGGGGAACTTTCGCAGATGGAAAAGTCAAGGTCACTGAATCTTAATGAAGGAACTTATTTTGAAATCATCCGCTACAAAACTGCTTCCCTCCTGGCTTCTGCATGTGGTGCAGGAGCCTTTTCAACCAGCCATGACGAAAAACTTACCGAGAAACTCCGGATGTTTGGCGAAAAGACAGGGATGGCTTTTCAGATAAAAGATGATTTATTCGATTATGGGGCAGAATCGGTTGGAAAGCCTACAGGAAATGATATCAAAGAAAAAAAACTGACTCTACCTTTGATTTATACAATTAATAATGCAGACAAACAACTTAGAAAAGAATTGATTTACATTATAAAGAATCAAAATAAAAACCCGGAAAAAGTCCAGTACGTAATAAAAAAAGTATTGGAGGCAGGCGGGATTGAATATGCCACAAAGGCAATGAATAATTATAGAGACGAAGCTTTAGCAATTTTAAATGAATTTGAAGAAAGCGATGCAAGAAAAGGGCTTGAAGAATTGGTTAACTTCACTACCGGCAGAAAATATTAGCACAAAATAATTTCAACCTTAGGCCTATGCAAAAAAGATGGAATCTTTTAGGGTATGACGAATCCCTTGTTGCTTCATTGCAAAATTCCTTGAAAATAAATCCAGCTATTAATAAAATATTAGTCCAGCGCGGGATTGAAAATTATGATGAAGCTAAAAACTTTTTTCGCCCTCAGTTGAGCGAGCTCCATGACCCGTGGCTGATGAAAGACATGCAAAAAGCCGTCGATAGGATTTTACTTGCGTTTGAAAATCATGAAAAAATTCTGGTGTTCGGTGATTATGATGTTGATGGAACAACATCAGTCGCCTGCATGTTCAGCTTCCTGCAAAAAAATTATTTGCCGGAGCTGATTGATTTTTATATCCCACATCGTTATCGCGAAGGTTACGGCGTTTCAAAAATGGGAATCGATTTTGCCAATGAAAATGGGTTCAGTTTAATCATCTCTTTAGACTGTGGGATTAAATCTGCGGACTTAATCGGTTATGCAAAGACGTTAGGAATTGACTTTATCGTTTGCGACCATCATTTACCTGATGAAGTTTTACCTCCGGCTGTTGCTATCCTTAATCCAAAACAAAAAGACTGTAATTATCCTTACAAAGAATTATGCGGTTGTGGCGTTGGTTTTAAATTAATAACTGCACTGTCAAAAGAGATAGGCATTGACGTTAGTGAAGCTTATGAATACCTCGATTTGGTTGCAACTGCTATTGCAGCAGATATTGTTCCCATGACTGGTGAAAACAGAGTTCTTGCCTATTACGGATTAAAGAAAGTAAATGAAAACCCAAACAATGGCATTAAAGCACTGATGCATTTAAGTGGATTAAAAAAGGAATTGCATATTAATAATCTTGTTTTCATGATTGCGCCGAGAGTGAATGCAGCGGGAAGAATGGACGATGCAAGAAAAGCAGTTCAGATGTTCATTGCAGAAACTTATGAAGAAGCGTTGAATTATGCAGAAATGCTTCATTCCGATAATACTGAAAGAAAAGAGGCAGATTCAAATATTACAGAAGAAGCACTCGCAATTATTGAAGGTGATGAGGTGCTTATCAATAGAAAATCGACGGTAGTCTTTCAACCGCATTGGCATAAAGGAGTTGTCGGAATCGTTGCATCACGCCTTATTGAAAAATATTATCGCCCGACAGTAGTATTAACAAAAAGTGGTGAAGTACTTGCAGGCAGCGCAAGAAGCGTGAAAGGTTTTAATTTATATGAAGCGATTCATGCATGCAGGGAAAACTTATTAGGATATGGCGGTCATTTTGCGGCAGCGGGAATGACGCTTCTGCCTGAACAAGTTGAAGCTTTCAGTTCAAAATTTGAAGAAGTTGTTTCTTCAACTATCGAACCTCATTTATTGATACCAGAGATAATTATTGATGCCGAAATAAAATTCAAAGACATCACTCCTGCTTTCCATAGCATTCTTTTCCAGATGGAACCTTTTGGCCCTGAAAATATGCGACCTGTTTTCATCGCAAAAAATGTAGTGGATACAGGCTTTTCAAAAATCGTGAAAGAACAACATATCAGATTTTCATTAAAACAAGAAAATACTATTATCACCGGAATCGGGTTTAATATGTCCGATAAATTCCATCTGCTTCAAGCTAAAAAACCAATTGATATTGTTTTCACCGTTGATGAAAATGAATGGAACGAACAAAAACATCTTCAATTGAAAGTGATTGATTTTAGATTGGCTGAAGAATAATTTGCAGTATTCACATTTGCAAAAGCCAGATTCACATTTGTTCAAAAAAACCGACAGGGAAAAATGAGGTTTGCTTCAAATCTCGCAACATGAAAAAAATATTTCTATTACCAGCAAAATTTTTTCTTTTTCAATTTTCATATTCCCAAATTCAGCTTACAAATAATTTTGAACAATTTGCAAAACAGCAAGACAGCATTTTCATTAAGCTTTATGAGCAACGAAATACATTAGCTTTCGAAGCTCAATTAAAAATTTTTCTTACAAAATACAATTCACTTGATTCAGCAAACAAGAAAAACTATAATGGCAATTTAATAAATGCATACTATAATTTATGTTGCACTTATTCTCTGATAAATAATAAAAACTCCTCGCTACATTATTTCGCCAAATCTATTCAGTCAGGCTACAATAATTATTACCATATTTTAGAAGACAGTGACCTCAATAACATCAGGAATGAAAAAAACTTCAAAGAACTTGTTCAGCCCTTAAGAGAAACCGGTGATTATTTGTATATCTTGAAAAAAGGCAGCATCTACTACACAACAGAAAAAAGGGAATTGCCTGAATTTTCTTATCAGTCATCCGATAACCCGAATCTTGTCACGCTCAGAAAAGAATTGAATTTGGATTCAATCGCAGGAACAGGTAATGACATTTCAAAAATGCTGAGCCTGATGCATTGGATACACAATCTTATACCACACGACGGCAATCACGAAAATCCGATAGTGAAAAACGCATTGAGCATGATTGCCGTTTGCAAAAAAGACAACAGAGGGCTGAATTGCAGAGGGCTTGCTACTGTTTTGAATGAATGCTATTTATCGTTGGGCTTTAAATCAAGATTTGTCACCTGCCTGCCAAAAGACAGCCTTGGCATCGATAATGATTGCCACGTCATCAATATGGCTTATTCAAGTTCGCTGAAAAAATGGATTTGGATTGACCCGACCTTCGATGCTTATGTAATGAACGAAAAAGGTGAATTATTAAGCATCGAAGAAGTGAGGGAAAGAATCATTCATGACGAGCCATTAATCATTAGCCCAGATGCTAACTGGAATCACAAGGTTTCTGAAACGAAAGAGTATTATCTCAATTATTATATGGCTAAAAATCTTTACAAGCTCGAGTGTGCTGCAAGCAGTGAGTATGATTTGGAAACCCAAACTTCAGGCAAAAAGATAACTTATATTGAGTTATTGCCTCTTGATTATTTCATGCAAACTCCACAGAAAAGCGAAAGCACAAACAAGAATAATAACACTACTTTTATCAGCTATAAAACAAATAACCCTTTGATGTTTTGGCAAACGCCCTGATTAATGAAAAAATATTTCTTCATTTTAATTTTCCTGATTGTCATAAAGAATGCTCTTGCCCAAATAAAATGGAGCAACGATTCTGTATCGATAAATAATATATCATGGAACAATTATTCAACAACCTATACAGGTGCTGCTGGAACAAATGGTGATTCTATTCCCATTATCGTTACTGCTATTCCTCATAATGGCATGGGCTCGAATTTCGATAATATGAACACGCCTCTGGATTTATCCTTCAACGGTTCTTTATTCAGGTTTAGGTCAGCCCTTTCGTACAACTCCTTGCACCTGTATACTTATGACTCTTCAGAAATTTATTTCATAACTCCTGGAATTTTTCAAAGTAATGCGAGCAAATATGAATTTAGAGTTACACTAAATGCCCAAAAAATTATTACCCCATGGAGCACAATTCAAAAGTTTACAAATCTGCAACTCAATACATTCAGAAAAGGTTTTGGATTTATAGGTGGTTACAAAACAACTTGGGGAAACGTTATTATCGTTGAGCTGAAACAAAAAGGCTCTGATAAAATCTTATCAAGCGCTGTTGTTTATTGGAAAGAAATAAAGCCAACAATTTCTTCGATTTACACTACTGCAGACCTTAATACCTTTTTTAAGTTTTTGCAAAGACCATGGGACAAAACAATTATTAAGAAAGAAGTTCCGAAAACATTAGCCTTGAACGCAGGAGAAAATAATATTATTTTCTCTATTTCTGATGACATATTCGCGAAAGAAGCTCTGGAATATTCTTTAATAAAAAATGAGAAAAATTTTGTTTACTGGAAAGCAAATGATTTTGATAATAATTTTATCTGGCTTCAAAATCTTTCATACGGGAATTATGTGTTACAGATGCGGTTTGCAAAACAAAGGCATAACATCACGACATACAAATTTGAAATTAAACCACATTGGTACCAGACTACCGCTTTCAAATTAACTATCATAACTTTGATATTTGCCTCATTAGCATCCATCTTTTTATTGTTTCGTTTGCGAAATCAAAAAAAGAAATTCGCTATCGAGCAACAACAAAGAGAAAAGAAAGAAACAGAACTCAAAGCAATTAGAGCTCAACTTAATCCTCATTTTATTTTTAATTCCTTAAGTTCAATCCAGGGATTAATCAATAAAAATGAAATCGAAAATGCTAACAGATACTTATCAGATTTTGCAAATTTGCTGAGAACAACCTTAACCTCAAATGACAAAGGCAACATTACATTGGATTCAGAAATAAAAACATTAAACGACTATTTAAATCTTGAGCAACTAAGGTTTCATTTTCAATATAAGCTTAATATTGATCCCTCGATCAATAGTTCAACAATCGAAACTCCTTCTTTGTTATTACAACCACTTGTTGAAAATGCTGTGAAGCATGGCGTATCAGTATTGCAGGAAAAAGGGGTTATTCAAATCTCATTTATGCGAAAAGAAAAAGATTTGATAGTTGAGGTTCATGACAATGGAAATGGGTTTAAGAATTTTGAGACGAATAACGGCTATGGATTAAAGCTCACCAAAGACAGGATTGCTTTGCTAAATCAAATATCTAAAGACCAAAACATTTTTCTTGAAATCAAATCCGGCAAAGGAACGACCGTAATTTTAACTTTTCAAAACTGGTTGTGATGACAAGAGCAATAATCATAGACGATGAGCAAAACAATATTGATAACCTTATCAAATTATTGCAGAAATATTGTCCGGATGTCATCATATCTGCAGCAGCCATGAATGCTGATGACGGAAGAAAAATAATTATTGAACAAAAACCCGATTTAATTTTTCTGGATATACAGATGCCGGGAAAAAACGGATTTGATTTGCTGAAGTCGTTGAGCAATCATGATTTCGAAATCATTTTTGTGACAGCTTTTGATAAATACGGAATCCAGGCAGTGAAATTTGCAGCCATTGATTATTTGCTGAAGCCAATCAATATCGAAGAGCTGAAACAAGCAGTTAACAAAGCAATTGGCAAAACCAAACAGAAAAAGCAAAACCTGCAGTTAGAAAATCTTTTACAACTGCTACAGGAAACTCAACAAAAACAAGAGCATAGAATTGCGTTGCCAACTGCAAAAGAGATAAGGTTTGCGAGAACAGAGGATATTATCAGATGTGAATCTTCAAATAATTATACAAGTTTTTTTCTTGCTTCAGGAGAGAAACTGATTGTGTCAAAACCTATTTACGAATATGAAGAACTGTTAAGCGATTATGGGTTTATCAGATGCCATCAGTCGCATTTGGTAAATAAGAAATTCATCAAAAGCCTGCTGAAAGAAGACGGCGGCTTTTTGTTATTGGAAGATAATTCTCAAATCCCAGTTTCGCGACAAAAGAAGGATTATATCAAAACTTTATTAGCCAAAATAAAATGAGGCATAAAATATTATTATGCCCCATGATGAAATGTATTTCCTTAATTGTTTATCAGGCTATAATCTTCTGCTTTCCTTCAATCAATTCTACACTGCGGTTAATAAATTCCGTGAGATTATTCCCCTTTAATAATCCCTGAGAGAGCAACGCCAAATCAGCAAGGTTGTGCACTATTTTTTGTTGTTTATCAGCATCTTCTTCTTTCAAAACATTTTGAAAAATCGGATGATTGCCATTCACTGTTAATGTTACTTCATCTGGCATGTTGCTATAAAAGCTGCCCATTGGTCCCTGCATGGCAGCCATGTCTTTCATGCGCCGCATAAACTCAGGGCGAGTTGCAACAACCGGAGATGCTTCGGGACTTAATCCTTTTACCTCAACTGTCACATGCAACGAAGGCATATCAATCGTAAATAATTTCTTCAAATTTTCTTCTTCATCTTTGCTAAGCACACTCGAAGAAGTTTCTTGTTTGTCGATTAAATTATCTGCAATATCGCTATCCACTCTTGTAAAATGAACGCTGTCCCATTTCATTTCCATCTGATTGATGAAACCTGCATCTACCAAAGTTTCCAGCTTCACAACAATATATCCTTTTGCTTTCGCTTGTTGGATGTAACTGTCTTGCTGAATTGGGTTTGTGGTATAAAGGATTACTAATTTTCCATCTTTATTTTTTTGCAATGCTTCTGTCGCAATCCTGTATTCTTCGAGCGTATAAAATTTGCCACCATCAGCATTTTCAAGAATGTGGAACTTATTTGCTTTCTCTAAAAATTTATCATCCGTCATCATTCCATACTTCACAAACAAACCAAGGCTCTCCCATTTTTCTTCAAACTCTTTTCTTTCTTTCGTGAAAATTTCTTCGAGCTTGTCCGCTACTTTTTTTGTAATGTGATTATTAATCTTCTTCACATTCGGGTCGCCTTGCAAATAACTTCGGCTAACATTTAATGGAATATCCGGACTGTCAATGACTCCATGCAACAACATTAAGAACTCCGGCACAATATCTTTCACTTCATCAGTCACGAAAACCTGATTGCTGTACAACTGGATTTTATCTTTCTGAACTTCGTAGCTCTGCTTGATTTTCGGGAAATATAAGATGCCTGTGAGATTAAACGGATAGTCAACATTCAGATGAATCCAGAATAATGGCGTTTCACCGAACGGATATAATTCTTTATAAAATTTTTCGTAATCTTCTTTAGTAAGCTCACTTGGTTTCTTTACCCAAATCGGAGCTGTATTATTAATGGGTTTTATTTCTTCATCTTTCTTTTTTTCTTCAGCAACATCTTCGAAGTAAATCGGGACTGGTAAAAACTTACAGAATTTTTCAAGGATTGATTTTATTCTGTACGCATCTAAAAATTCTTTGCTGTCTTCATTGATGTGAAGAATAATATCAGTCCCACGATTTTCTTTTTCTGTTTCTTCCAGAGAATATTCCGGGCTTCCATCGCATTCCCAGCGAACTGCTTTTGAACCTTCTCTAAAACTTTTGGTAATGATTTCTACTTTTTCGCTAACCATGAAAGCAGAATAAAAACCGAGACCGAATTTTCCAATGATGTTATTTTCATTCTGCCCTTTGTATTTGTTCACGAACTCTTCTGCTCCAGATAATGCAACCTGATTAATATATTTATCTACTTCCTCTGCAGTCATCCCGATTCCTCTGTCAGAAATGGTGAGCGTTTTATTCGCAACATCCAATTTGATATCAATTCTTAATTCACCCAATTCACCTTTTGCTTCACCAATGGATGAAAGCGTTTTTAATTTTTGTGTTGCATCAATGGCGTTGCTCACCAATTCGCGAACAAAAATTTCATGGTCGCTGTAGAGAAATTTTTTAATGATAGGGAAAATATTCTCGGTCTGAACGCGGATAGAACCTTTAGTCATAATATTTAAGATTTAAGATGTTAGATGTAAAGCCGCAAATATCAAACAAAATGCCATTTAAAGATTGCTGCCAAGAAGGCGCAATTTATGTGGTGGGATTCCCGCCTACGCGGGAATGACGGTAACTCATTGTTTTATTTGGCAATTACCTTAAGTTAAAAGTCGTAAAGAATCATCCTTACTATTAATTTTGGAGATGAATCCTCAGCCTAAAGCCCAATAGCGGCACAGCAGATGAACGGATTGCGACGCATGGATGCCCAATCGGAGTTACTGAAGCTGGAATAAAAGTATTCAGTGGACAGTCATCAGTTGGCAGTTCAATTTTAAAATTCCAATATAAAATTCAGTTAGATTGCGGTTTTAAGGCGCTGCCTACTGCCAACTGATAACTGCCAACTTTCTTTTGCTTTCTCGCTCAAAACCACTACTTTTGCAACCCGTTTTAAAGCAAACATTATTAATTAACAAAAATCAGGGAAATGAACAATTACGAATTGATGGTGATTTTTACCCCTGTGCTATCTGAGGAAGATTATAAATCTGCCCAGAAAAAATACATAGCCTTTGTGAAAGACAATGGCGGAAATGTAACGCACGACAAACCATGGGGACTAAAATCGCTGGCGTATCCCATCCAGAAGAAAACCACAGGCTTGTACTGGGTTCTGGAGTACAGTGCGCCAACCGACTTCAATGGGAAACTGGACATCCAGATTCTCCGGGATGAAAGCATCCTGCGTTCTATGGTTACCAAGCTCGATAAATACGCCGTCGAGTATAATAACAGAAAGAGAAGTGGCGTACCTACAGGAACCGAAAAATTGGAGGCTTAATCATGGCAAAAGCAAATGAGATAAAATACCTCACGGCGATTAAGCCTGAGAAGCGTGCCAAGAAATTCTGCCGCTTCAAGAAATACGGCATCAAGTATATCGATTATAAGGATGCTGAATTTTTAAAGAAGTTTTTGAATGAGCAAGGCAAGTTATTGCCACGCCGCATTACCGGCAACTCGCTCAAATACCAGCGCAAGGTTTCTGATGCAGTAAAAAAAGCAAGACAAATGGCTTTGTTACCATACGTAACAGACCTTTTAAAGTAGTTAACTCTCACCCTAATCTCCGCCGCGGCGGAGAGACAGTCCGCCGCGGCGGATTGGGAACAGGTGAACAAATAAAAAAAATATGGAAATTATTTTGATTCAGGATGTGGACAATCTGGGCGCTGCTCATGAAAAAGTAAGCGTGAAAAATGGTTATGCCCGCAATTTTCTGATTCCTCGCAAACTCGCTGTGGAAGCCAGCCCTTCTAATCTGAAACAATTGGAAGAAAGAGTGAAACAACAGCAGAAAAAAGAAGCGAAGCTTCTTGCTGAGGTTAATCAGGTTATCGCGAAGCTGAAAGAAGGACCGTTGAAGATTGGCGCAAAAACCGGCACCAGCGGAAAGATTTTCGGAAGCGTTACATCTGTGCAGCTTGCACGTGCAATCCGCGACCAGAAAGGCTATGAAGTTGACCGTCGCCGCATCCACATCATTGATGAAGTGAAAGAACTAGGCACTTACAAAGCAAAAGTAGATTTCGGAAACAGCAATGAAACCGAGGTTGAATTTGAAGTAGTAGCTGAATAAATCACGACTAATAAAGAATATCGAGCCATGCAGAAATGCGTGGCTTTTTTTTGTCTCTCGTAACGACGCGAAGACGCAAAGAAAGGCGCAAATTCCTACCGTTGCGCCGCTGCGTTGTTGCGAGAAAAACCGCCCAAAATCAACCGATTTTACTATTTTTCGGAAAATTTCTACAAGTAATAAAAATTCCTATCTTTACAATAGCTCTGTTATTTTTTGGGTTTTACCGTGCGCTGTCGCAACTTCCTATCCAGTTAGTATCCTCAGTCCATTGTAGCTAATGATATCAAGAGTAAGTTTTTTTCATTTTTAATTTTTTTTACATGAACATTTATGTTGGTAACCTCTCCTGGCAAATGACCGATGAGGACTTAAGAAACCTTTTCGAACAACATGGTACTGTTGCGTCAGCTAAAATCGTTAAAGACAAAGTATCGGGCCGTAGCAAAGGCTTTGGCTTTGTTGAGATGGAAGACAGCGGCGAAGCACAGCAAGCTATCACCAGTCTTTATGACAGCGAAGTGATGGGGCGCAAAATCATTGTTAACGAATCACAGCCAAAACAGCAAGGTGGCGGCGGTGGTGGTTTCAAAAAGAGAAGCTTCGGCGGTGGTGGCGGAGGCGGTGGTTACAAAAAAGGTGGCTATGACCGCGGCGGCGGTGGTGGCGGCTATAACAGAGACAGAGATTATTAATACCTCCTCAATAATATATCTTATTAAATCCTTCTTTCGGGAAGGATTTTTTATTTTAAGAATGAGTAGATTGCTTTTATAAAATTGTTTTACCACTAACTCAACTGTAATGAGAAAATTAATCATCCCATTAATTGCGATTGTATTTTTTGCTTCATGTTCGCAACAACAAACATCTGCAGATAAAATTTATATCAACGCAAAAATCTGGACCGGCGATTCTGCCAATGACCGTGCAACAGCCATTGCCATCAAAGACAGTGCAATTATTTATGTTGGCAATGATTACAATGCATATAAAGGAAGCAATACACAAATCATTGACGTAGATGGAAAAATGATTGTTCCGGGGTTTACGGATAACCACACGCATTTTTTAGGAGGCGGATATCAATTGGCAAGTGTAAATCTTCGCAACGTGAAAACGCAGAAAGATTTTATACAGGCGATGAAAGAATATACATCTTCGCTTAAGGATGACCGTTGGATCATGGGTGGCGATTGGGACCACGAAGCATGGGGTGGCAATTTACCAACAAGACAATGGATCGACAGTGTTACAGGAAATCATCCGGTATTTATTAATCGTTATGACGGGCACATGTCGCTTGCGAATTCTATTGCATTGAAATTAGCAGGCGTTGATAAGAATACTCCAAATCCACCGGGTGGTGAAATTGTGAGAGACCAAAAAACAGGTGAACCTACAGGTGTTTTAAAAGATGAAGCAACTGATTTGGTAGGCAAAGTAATACCAGCACCAACGCAAGAACAGTTAGATGAATATTTGGAACGTGCTATTCAGGAAGCATTTTCCCATGGCGTTACTGAAGTGAATGACATGAGCACCTATGGAGGTTGGGCTGATATGGCAACGTATCGCAAAGCACATGCAGCAAACAAACTGGATCTGCGCATTTATTCATTTGTGCCGTTGCGCACATGGGCGAAGCTGGATTCATTTGTGAAAAAAGAAGGTTGGGGAGATGATATGCTACATTGGGGCGGATTGAAAGGTTTTGTTGACGGCTCACTGGGCTCAACAACTGCATGGTTCTACAAACCATATCTCGATGCGCCAACAAAAACAGGTCTACAAATAACAGATACGAATGATTTGCGCAGATGGGTATTGAGCGCTGACTCTGCAGGATTGCATTGCGCTACGCATGCAATCGGCGATCACGCCAATGATTTTATTTTGAGTGTTTATGAAGAAGCGGAAAAAAGAAATCCCGGCAAGGATCATCGTTTTCGTGTAGAACACGCGCAGCATCTAACGGCAATGGATATCCCAAGATTTGCGACGTTGCATGTAATTCCATCGATGCAACCTTACCATGCGATTGATGATGGCAAATGGGCATTCAAACGTTTGGACAGCGCACGATTGAAAGGAACTTATGCATTTAAAACTTTATTGGCTGATGGAGCTAATGTTACATTCGGTTCCGACTGGACTGTTGCGCCGCTAGATCCGATCTCCGGAATTTATGCAGCTGTAACACGCCGCACATTGGATGATAAAAATCCGAACGGCTGGTTCCCCGATGAAAAAATTTCTGTTGAACAGGCATTGAAATGTTATACAGCAAATAATGCGTATGCAAGTTTCCAGGAAACTAAATTAGGCAAACTAAAAGCAGGAATGCTTGCAGATTTTGTTGTATTATCTGATGACATCCTCAGCATTGCACCGGAAAAAATTCGTGACATTAAAGTGTTGCGGACGGTTGTGAATGGAAAAGAAGTGTGGGTTAGGAAATAATTGTCTGACCTGGTATTTTTGAGATTTGTAGGATTGATAGGATTACTACAAATCATTGGGAGAATGACTTGCTTTATTATTTTTTCTTTCGACAATTTTAAATTTAGACGGCTTCGTTCCTCGCTATGACGTGTGACTCGTGAAGTAATTGCATCGAACTTCTATTGCAACTTCAGATATCCTCTCACTTCGCCTTAACATGAAAACTTTTCATCAATATTAAATCTACCTTTGTGCTTAGCATTCAAAACTATTGTTTCCTGCATGAATACTTTTAATGCGTAGCTTCAAATTCATACAATACAAAACTCAATCAATTGCAACTATTCTTTTATTCGCATATACTTCCGCAATTTCACAGCAACGCATACCTGAAAATAAGGAAATTGATTTTATCAGCGATACGCAACAACCTCTCGCTATTGAAAAAATTAAATTAAAATCAAATCATAATACAAAAGCAACTGCATTAATTTTTGCTGAGATATTAAAAACAAGCCCATCATCTGTTTATATGTTGGGAGATATCACCGGTGTTGGATCAAGAAATAGAAAATGGAAAGCAGTTGACAGGTTTCTTGATAGCTGTAACAAAGAGAAAATAAGCGTTCATGCCTTACTTGGAAACCATGATGTGATGTGGTTCAGAAAAAAAGGCGAAAAAAAATTTACAAAAAGATTCCCGGATGATGACAAAATAAATTATGTAAGTATCACCGACTCAGTTGCGATTATTATGCTAAATTCAAATTTCAAAAAATTAAACAAAAATGAGATTGACAGACAATCTGATTGGTATAAATCCACACTTCGAGAACTCAATGAAGATAATTCCATAAAAACAATCATCGTCTCCTGCCATCATGCTCCTTATTCAAACAGCCTTATTGTAGGTTCAGATAAAAAAGTTCAGCAATACTTTGTTGCCACATTTCTTGAAGCAAAAAAATGCAAATTATTTATTACCGGTCATGCACATGCGTTTGAGCATTTCAATATTTCAGGAAAAGATTTTTTAACAATTGGCGGTGGCGGTGGTCTTCATCAGCCATTAGATAGTTCTGCAAATAAAATTCCTGATCTCGCAGAAAATTATAAGCCAATGTTTCATTATTTGTCAATAAAAAGGGAGGATAATGTTTTGCTAATCACTTCGCATTTTTTAAAACCTGATTTTTCTGGTTTTCAGGAAGGACATTCATTTGAACTTAAACTGAATGAATAATCGCAATTAATTTTGAAAATACATCCGCGGACTGAAGTTCAATAGTAGCACTACCGATGAACGGATTGCAACGCAACGATGTTCAATCGGAGTTACTAAAGCTGGTATCATAAAGCTGTGAGCTTTGAGCGAAGAGCTTCGAGGCAAAAATGCTCACAGCTAAAAGCTCACGGCTCGTAGCTTAATTCTATCTTTAAGAAAAAAATTATGCAACGCAGAGATTTTATAAAGAATGCTT
>DATGIX010000116.1:0-14358 GCA_035295505.1 Puia sp.
TTGATTTAGTGCTGGGCGCTGCGGAGAAATTTAATATCGCTGCTCATTTGAAAGAATTATCCAAAGGAGATGCCGCAAAAATATGCAGTTGTGATATTGAAGAAGTGAATGGATTTCATTCTTCCTTTTCTGTTGCCGACAGAACAAGAACATTTTTAAAAGTGCAGGATGGGTGTGATTATAATTGTTCTTTCTGCACCATTCCAATGGCAAGAGGAAAAAGCAGAAGCGATTCTATAGAAAATGTTTTGAAGAACGCACATGAGCTCGCAAAAAATGGAGTGAAAGAAATTGTCTTGACCGGAGTTAATCTTGGGGATTTCACAGACAACTCCTTAACAGATATAAAGCGAAATTTTTTCCAGCTCATTCAGGAACTTGATAAAATAAACGGCATCGAGCGATTCAGGATATCTTCCATTGAACCCAATTTATTATCGAACGAAATAATAGAGTTTGTTGCCAACAGTAATAAATTCATGCCGCATTTTCACATTCCATTACAGAGCGGGAGCAACAAAATTCTGGGCTTGATGCGCAGAAGATATAAAAGAGAATTATATGCTGAAAGAGTGAAACTTATTAAAACATTGATGCCGCATTGTGCGATTGGTGTTGATGTGATTGTTGGCTTTCCCGGCGAAAACGATGAAGATTTTAAAGATACATTTGATTTTCTTCATGCGCTCGATATTTCTTATCTGCATGTTTTCACTTATTCAGAAAGAGATAACACAAAAGCGCTGGAGATAAAACCGGTTGTGCCGATGAATGTGAGGCATGAAAGAAATAAAACATTGCGCAATCTTTCTTACATGAAAATGCAGCACTTCACGCAACTTCATGCCGGTGAAACACGTAAAGTATTGTTTGAAGGGCATTCAAAAAACGGAATGATGGAAGGCTATACTGATAATTACATTCGTATCACTGTTCCATATCGCGAACAATGGGTGAACAAAATTGTAGAATGGAAGGTATAGGTTATTGAAGATTAAAATCATGAAAAAGTTTCAGGTAACTATAAAGTTTGAAATGGATGATGAATTCATGACGCTTGTGCCTTCACACAGGACGTACATTAATCATCTGATTGAAAAAGGTATCATTGATTATTATGTTGTTTCCATGGAAACACAAAGAACCTGGATAACATTCACTGCAAAGAACAAAACTGAAGTAAAAAAATATCTGCTCAAATCTCCTCTCCAGAAATATTGGGATTTTGAAATTGACGAGCTGTTTGTTGTTGATGGAAATCAATACAGACTTCCCGGTGTTCAATTGAATTGATCAATAAAAAAGAAGGTATTTATAAAAAGCAAAGAACTCTCTGAACGTTCCATAAATATCATTGCGAAAATATTTTTTTGATGCGTAGCCATGAACATTTTTGAAGCCAAGTTTCCTGATAATATACTTGCAGCGTGTGATGTGATAAAAACTACTCACTACAATCGCTGATGAAAAATGCAGTGAATCATTTAATGTCATAAAATCTTTTGCAGTCAGGTAGGAATTATTTCCTTTGCTATCAGCAATTATATCAACAGCAGGGATATTTTTTTCGATTAAATATTTTTTCATAGCATCTCCTTCGTGAACTCCATATTCTTTCCCATCGCCACCGCTTGCAAAAATTTTTTTCACTTTACCTTCTCTATATAATTCAATGGCAGCATCTACCCTTCCCTGAAGCCATGGAGACAGAGAACTATCTGAATAAACAGCATTGCCAAGAATAATGGCAACATCCGCATTTCCTTTGTAGTCGTTCATGCCGTCGTAAATAATATAGGCTGTGTGGAGCAAGAACCATGCAATCAAAACTGCAATAACAATCTTAATTTTCCTGCCGATTTTACTTTTCATTTTTTAGATGTCCAGGCAGGTTTTTGTTTGAGGGCTTTTTTATAGATGGGGCAGGTTTCGTCGTGTGCGCCGGGAAGATACCCTGTGCTTACTAAGAACTCATTCACGATTTCACCACCCGTGAATTTAAAAGTTGTTTTGAATATCTTCATCCATTCTTCTTTTGTTTTTGGATGATGATGTTGCAGCCATTTTTCAAATGAGCCAAATTCTTTCTGAAGCTTCTTTATAGTCTTCGCATTTTCTATGGTTGCATTTATCTTCAGCTTGTTCCTGATAATGCCTGCATCATTCAGCAATCTTTCGGTCTGTTTTTCTTTATATTTTGAAACTTTGTCAATATTGAAATTGTCGAATGCTTTATAGAAATTATCTTTCTTTTTCAGGATAGTCGTCCACGAGAGTCCCGCCTGGTTGATTTCAAGAATCAATCTCGCAAAAAGCTCGTTGTCATCATTAATCGGGAAGCCATATTCATTGTTATGATAATGCACATGCACATTGTCTTTTTCCATGTTCTTAACAACATCGCAATAGCTCATGAGCTTAATACAATTTAATTAACAATGAAATTTCAAAAGAGAAAGTGTGTCCTCGCAGAGACTCGAACTCTGGACCCTCCCGATTAATATCGGGATGCATTACCAACTTGCGATCAGCCATTCAATATATTTTCTGCTCTTCTTCTTTTTAATTGCCGACTCTCTTTTCCTTGCTTCTTTGATAGTCATAAGCACTTCAAAATATTTCAATTTCCACGGCATTCCTGTTGAAGTAAATTTTTCCGAGCCATTATTATGTTTGACCAATCTTTTATCTATATCATTTGTTGAGCCGACATAATATTTATCAAGCTTGTCACTGTAAAGAATATAAACAAAGAACATCAAGGATAAGTTTGTGTCCTCGCAGAGACTCGAACTCTGGACCCGCTGATTAAGAGTCAGCTGCTCTACCAACTGAGCTACGAAGACAAAATTTTCGACTATGCATTCGCCGGTTCCTGACCCTCCCGATTAATATCGGGATGCTGTACCAACCGAGCTACGAAGACATTTTATTACCAAAATAAAACCCCGAAACAAATCGGGGCTTTGTGGGAGTTGACGGGATCGAACCGCCGACCCTCTGCTTGTAAGGCAGATGCTCTGAACCAGCTGAGCTAAACTCCCTTTTTTGCGGAGTGCAAAGATAAGGCGAAATATAGTTCTGCAAAATTTTTTTGACACGATGTAGATTTTTTTTGGTAATACCTTTCAATCATCTGACAATAATAACATCCACAGGAAATCCAGATAGCATTTCTGCCAGACGCTTATTCTTTATATTTGCCATTTATTCAATAATTCGATGAGATTGAAAATGATAAGGTTGATATTGTTATCTGTGATGGTCCTCTGTTCACCTGTTTTAAAAGCTCAGGAGCAATTTGACAAATCTGCTTTCTATGATTCGATGGCTAAAGATGATGTCACTAAAATAGATGAACAATTAAAACTTGTAAAACTTTCTTCCTCGGCAGATAAGACTGCATTTGAAGGCACTTTGCTCATGAAAAAAGCTGCGCTTGTGAAAGGCGCTTCTAGTAAGCTCAAATTATTTAAAGAAGGCCATAAGAAACTGGAAGATGCGATTTCTAAAGATAACTTAAACCCCGAGTTTCACTTTTTAAGATTAATGATCCAGGAGCATGCACCGGGGTTTTTAGGCTACAAAAACGATCTGCAAAAAGACAGTGATCTCATAAAAAAATCATTCGGGGATTTGCCTGAAGTTGTGAAGCATGCGATCAGCGACTATAGTAAAAAATCTAAAATACTAGACCCATCAGATTTTTAATTTCAAGGAATGAACAAAAAAATATTAGCGATTTATTATACTCAAACCGGACAGCTTGAAGAGATCATAGACAATTTTTCTGCACCACTAACAGCAGCCGGAAATACTGTTGAGAAAGTCCGCGTCTATCCAAAAAACACATATCCATTTCCATGGACAGGCAAAACTTTTTTTGAGCAAATGCCCGATTGTGTGAAAGGTGTCCCAACAGAGCTGCAGCCGTTTTCTTTGAAAGAAAATAAATATGACCTTATCATTCTTGGCTATCAGGCATGGTTTCTTTCACCAAGCATTCCTTCCAATTCAATCATGCTTCATCCAACCATGCAGGCAGTTTTGAAAAACACACCTGTTATTACGATCACGGGTGCAAGAAACATGTGGATCAGTGCGATGGAACGCGTGAAAACAACTTTGAAAACTGCTGGCGCCAGATTGGTTGGCAATATTGCGCTGGTTGACAAGCACCATAATTTCGTAAGCTTCATCACCATTTTTCACTGGATGTTCAAAGGAGAAAAAAAACCTTTTGGCATTTTCCCAAAACCCGGTGTTGCTGATGAAGATATTATCGGAACAAAAACTTATGGAACATCAGTGCTTTCCCATCTTGAAAAAAATGATTGGGATAGTTTACAGGACGAGCTCATTCGGCAAAAAGCAGTAGTCATCAAATATCCGTTGATGTTCATTGAATCCAAAGCGAGAAAAATATTTGCAGTGTGGGCCGGCATCATTGTGAAGAAAAAAAACCGCACCCCATGGCTTGTTGCATTCAAATATTATCTTTTAATTGCGCTTTTTATAGCTGCTCCAATTATCCTAACCGTAGATGCGATTTTTTTTAAGCCGTTTCTATCTAAAAAAATCAGTAGACAGAAATTACATTATTCAGGAGTGAACTAATACTTATCAATAGATGCAGTTTAGCAATGTGTACATTACCGGCACTTCAAAATTTCTTCCAAACGACCCCGTAGGGAATGAACAAATGGAAGAATACTTAGGAGTGATTAATAAAATGCCTTCAAAATCCAGAAGGATTGTGCTTAGAAATAATGGTATCAAGCAACGATACTATGCAATCTCAAAAAATGGAAAGCCCACGCATACGAATGCGCAGATGACTGCTATTGCTATAAGGGATTTGTTTAAAAATAAGCCAGAAACTATCAAATCTGTTCAGTTGCTGACGTGTGGCACTTCATCTCCCGATCAAATGATGCCTTCACATGCTGTGATGGTGCATGGAGAATTGCCTGAAACAAATTCGATTGAAGTAGTTTCTGCTGCCGGCGTCTGCTGTGCTGGCATGCATGCTTTTAAATATGCTTATCTCGCTATAAAAACGGGAGATGTTGAAACCGCCGTGTCTACAGGTTCTGAAAGAATTTCAAGCCTCCTGCGCGCCGAAAATTTTGAAGATGAAGCAAAGAAGCTGGGCCAGCTCGAAGCAAATCCATACATCAGTTTTGAAAAAGATTTTTTAAGATGGATGCTCTCTGATGGCGCATCTGCATTTTTGTTATCAAACAAGCCAAATGAAAATAGCATCAGCCTTCGGGTCGACTGGATTGACGGCTTTTCATTCGCGCACGAAAAGGAGCCCTGTATGTACATGGCGAGCGAAAAAGAAGCCGATGGTTCTTTAAAAAGTTTTAAAGAATTTACAAATGAAGAACTTATTGATAAATCTATTTTAAGCATTAAGCAGGATGTGAAATTGCTGAGTGAAAATATTGTTCCACTTGGTGGCATTGGTGTTATTGAAGTGCTGAAGAAGCACGGAATGAAATCATCTGAAATAGATCATTTCCTCCCACACATGAGCAGCGAATTTTTTAAAGATAAAATTTACACAAAACTCATAGAGAATGGCACTGGTATTATGTATGATAAATGGTTCGTGAATCTACCACAAGTTGGCAATGTGGGTGCTGCTTCTGTTTATTTGATGGTAGATGAGTTATTCCATAGCGGCAAACTAAAAAAAGGAGAAAAAATTTTCCTGCTTGTTCCTGAAAGTTCAAGATTTTCTTACATGTATGCGATGATGACTGTTGTGTGATATTGAGTTAGTATAGTACTTTAAAAAATTGTTGAATTAAAAAAAGTGCAGTTAGGCAAATCAGAAGCCATAAGCTCATCAATGAATCAACAGTTGAAGTGAGTGACACAACGATGCCGGGGAATGTTTAAATGTTTGTCACCGCAAAAAAATCTTGCTCCAATAATACTTCAATATGAAAAAAGAAGAAATCCCTCAAGATGGCGGCGCTCTGAACAAACTCACTAAAGAAGTTTGTTATGCTGTTGATGAATCGGGCAAATACACTACCGAGCTGAGCACAGGCTGGGACGTGAAAGCCAAAGCACTTGATGTTGCCTGGGAAGATATTGAGCAGCGCATTGCAAATGCAAAACAAAAAGTGCTTAACAACGAAGCAAGCCCGCTGCTTTTTTTCATGGAATGGAGATTGATGGACGTTCCGATTGTAGCAGCTTACACAGGTTTTTGGAAATGGACTGTTAAGCAGCACATGAAACCGAATGGGTTTAAAAAGTTAAGCGAACAAAAATTGCAGCGCTACGCAGATGCTTTTAATGTGAGCGTGGAAGAACTAAAAACAATGAAAGTCAATGAGGGTTAAATTTGAACATCTGCAATCAGCGCATTGCGAAAATGGTGTCACCACAAATTTATTAAGAGGAGTTGGTGCTAATAAATTAACTGAACCGCTTGCTTTTGGCATTGGTTCGGGATTATTTTTTATTTATGTTCCATTCTTGAAAATCAACAAAGGGCCTGCCATTGCGTTTCGCACGCAGCCCGGATTGATTTTTAAAAGAACATGCAAAGCACTCGACATTCCTGTTGTCAGAAAAAAATTCAGGTCGAAAGAAGAAGCGCAAAAAGTGCTGGATGAATGTTTGCAATCAGGAAGGCCGGTCGGTTGTCAGGTGGGTGTTTTTTATCTCACTTATTTTCCAAAAGAATATCGCTTCCATTTCAATGCACATAATATTATTGTCTTCGGTAAAGAAGAAGACAATTATCTCATCAGTGATCCTGTGATGGAAACTGCTACTTCATTAAGCAGCTATGAACTGGAACGTGTGCGGTTTGCAAAAGGAGCACTTGCACCAAGAGGGCAATTATATTATCCGAAAGAAAACAGGATTGTTACTGACGAGCAAATTAAAAACGGCATACGCACAGGCATTAAAAGAAACGTTCGCGATATGCTTCACATCCCGGGAAATATAGCTGGTGTGAAAGGAATCAGATATACAGCCAAAAAAATAAAAAAGTGGAGAGACAAACTTGGCCCACATGATGCAGGATTATATCTCGCTCAGCTTGTTCGCATGCAGGAAGAAATCGGGACGGGCGGGGGAGGCTTCAGATATATTTACGGAGCTTTTCTGCAACAGGCTTATGAGTTCAATAAAATTGATGAGTTTCCTGAAATTTCAAAAATGTTCACTAAAGCAGGCGATCTCTGGCGCACTGCTGCAGTTCAAGCCGCGGGCATTTACAAAGGGCGAATTGGTGAACAAAAAGATTACGATCAAATGGCAGAATATCTTTTTGAAGTTGCCGAAATTGAGAAACAAGCTTTCACTGCTTTGTCAAAAATCAAATGGGATAAATGAGTGGCCTCGCCATCAGCATAGAAAATATCAGTTTTGCTTATGAAGAGCAAGGAAAAAAATGTTTCTCCGGATTACATCTTCAAATAGAAAAAGGAAAACGCTTTGGCCTCTTTGGGCCCAACGGTGCAGGAAAGACTACGTTGATGAATTGCATGACAGGATTGCTTTCTCCGCAAGAAGGGAAAATTTTTTTGCTTGGACATGAAGTAAAAAAACACGATAAGACTTTCAACCATTTTTTTGGTCTTGTTCCTCAGGATTTTTCTTTTTATCATGAATTATCGCCTGTAGAAAATCTTGAATTTTTCGGGGCATGGTATGGTCTTTCAAAAACAACAATAAAAAACAAGACAGATGAATTGTTGCAGGTGCTGGGACTGGAAGACGCAAGAAACAAGCAGGTGAAGAAATTTTCAGGCGGCATGAAACGCAGAGTGAATCTTGCTATTGGTGTTATTAATAACCCACAAATTTTGTTTTTGGATGAACCGACGGTTGGTGTTGATGTGCAGACAAAGCATGCCATCATACATTACTTAAAAAATTTGAACAGCAATGGAACAACATTGGTTTATACATCACATCAATTGGCTGAAGCAGAAGAGCTGTGCGAAGAAATTGCCATGATTGATGAAGGGAAAATCATTGCACAGGATTCACTGAGCAATATGATGAACCAGCATAATGAAAAAGGATTGGAAGGATTGTTTCTGAATTTGACCGGGAAGGATTTTAGAGATTGATGAAATGAACAAACTCATCGCTACCATAATAAAAGATTTCCGCATTCTGCTGCGCGATAAAGTCGGGCTCACATTGATGTTCGTGATGCCGATTTTATTGGCACTCATTATCACGGCTGTGCAGAACAGCACTTTTGAATTGGTGAACCACAATAAAATCAATCTGCTGCTTTGTAATAAAGACACGGGCGATGCAAGCCAGCAACTTTCAATAGCCATTAAAAAAACAGGCATGTTCAATGTAATACAAACTGCATCCGGCGCAAGTCCCGAACAAGTTGCCGTTATCATGCGCGAAAAAGATGCGATGGCGGCAGTAATTATCCCCAATGGCTTTTCAAGTCAGATAACTGCTACCGCAAATAACGTTGCAAGCAATGCACTTAAGAATTTTGACATAGTTAAAGACACTGCAAAAAGCATTTCAAAAAGCGTTTATCCATTAACGTTATATTATCATCCTGCACTACAGGGTTCTTTCCGAGAATCGATGGATGGCACTTTGAAGGGCGCTCTGCAATTGGTTGAGAGCAAGCAAATCGTCAGGACTTTATATTTATCGTTGAATGAAAAAGAAATCCCTGACACGCTCGAGAATGAGATTACAAATAATCAGATCCCGATCAATCAGATTCCTGTTTCAAGAGATGGTAGCAGAAACATACCAAACGCTACGCAGCATAATATTCCTGCATGGACAATTTTTGCTATGTTCTTTATCGTGATTTCTCTCGGTAGTAGTGTAGTGAGAGAAAAATCAAGTGGAAGTTTCATTCGCTTAAAGACTTTGCCAACAAGCTATCTTGTTGCTTTGCTTTCAAAGCAAATCACCTATTTAGCAGTAGCGCTTGCACAAGTAATCGTTATCTTTTCAATAGGCGCATGGGTTTTCCCTCACATTGGTTTGCCTGCATTGAACTTGCCATCTGATATGATCGGTTTGCTCATCGTCTCTTTAATTTGCGGTTGGTGCGCTGTAAGCTACGCAATTTGCATTGGCGTATTTGCAGGGACGCAGGAACAGGCTAATGGGTTTGGTGCAGTTTCTATTATGATTCTCGCTGCGCTCGGCGGGCTGCTCGTTCCAAGTTTTGCAATGCCTGATTCTTTCAGAACAATCATGAAATTATCACCGTTGCATTGGGCGCTCGAGGCTTATTATGGGCTATTTTTAGAAGGGGGAAAACTAAAAGATGTTCTGATGAATATTTTGCCGTTATTTGGCATTGCAATTTTTATACAACTGATCACATTATACGGGTTGAAAAGAAAAAACCTGATTTGAATTATAACATCATGGAAAGAGAAGCATTAAAAGCACAGTTAAAAAAGCAGATTGTTGAGTTCCTGAATTTAATGCAGGTGAAGCCTGAAGATATCAAGGATGATGAGCCTTTGTTTGGTGAAGGGCTTGGGCTTGATTCTATTGATTCGATTGAATTGATTGTTTTGCTTAACCGCGAATATGGTATCGATATTAAAGATCCCAAAGAAGGCCGCAAAGTGCTGATAGATGTGAACACCATGGTTGATTATATTGAAGCACACAGAACGAAATAAATTCCATTTCACTTGAGCCGCATTTTTGTAACAGGCATGGGCATTATCAGTGCTGTTGGCAATAGCGTGGAAGCTAACCGCAGCTCGCTCATGCAGGGGAAATCCGGGGTCGCAAAAGCGGAATTCCTTTCAACAAAATATTCCTCTTCACTTTTATTTGGAGAAGTAAAAATCAGCACACAAGATTTAAAAGAAAAATTAAAAGCACATGAAAAAGGTGTCACAAGAACTTCATTGCTCGCATTACATGCGCTTGGTGAAGCGATTAATGACAGCAAGCTCACAGCATCTGAATTAAATTCTTTTGACACGGCCCTGATAGGTGCAGATACAGTTGGTGGCATGTGCCTCACTGATGAATTGTATCACGATGCGAACACGAATGAACAAGGGTCTGAATATCTTTCATCGTATGATTGCGGATCTGTGAATATGTATTTGCAATCAAGATATACAATCAACGGAATCATTAACACAATTAATACTGCATGTTCTTCGTCTGCAAATTCAATTATGTATGGAGCAAGATTAATACATCACGGATTGGCAAGAAGAGCGATTGTCGGCGGTTGTGACAGTCTTGCAAAATTTACAATTAACGGATTTAATTCGTTGCATATTTTATCAGATGAACTGTGCCGGCCATTTGATGAGAACAGGAAAGGATTAAACCTTGGTGAAGGCGCTGCTTTTCTTGTTTTGGAAAGAGAAGAAGATGTTGCTAACAAGCATGTATATGCGGAATTGACAGGTTATTGCAATAGCAATGATGCATTTCATCCTTCATCACTTTCTGAAAATGGAGATGGCCCTTATCTGGCAATGAAAGGTGCATTACAGATAGCCGATCTTTCTGCAGAAAAAATTGATTTTGTAAATGCACATGGAACCGGAACAGAGAATAATGATGAAGTGGAAAGTAAAGCGATGGTTCGTTTATTTGGCAAGCCCCCACTATTTGCATCAAGTAAAGCAAGCACTGGTCACACACTGGGCGCTGCCGGGGCTATTGAGGCTGTTTTCAGTATCTTAAGCCTTGCTAACGGTGAAGTATATCCTGGAATTAATTTCAGTAACCGAATTCCGACAGTTGGCTTAACTCCAGTGGTCAATTATAGCAAAAAAAAATTACGGCATGTCATGTCAAATTCATTTGGTTTTGGCGGCAATTGTTCATCATTAATCTTTTCCAAAGCCTGAACATGTTTTATTTCCACGATATCAGTTGTATTTCTCCTCAAAAAACATTTTCAGCCATTGACATTAAAAATATCAATCCACCTCAGGGGGATAAATTATTGGTCGTCGAGCCTTCTTATGAAGGAATTCCGCTCAGTATTTTAAGAAGGATGGGAAAAGCTGTAAGAATTGGTGTTGGCGCAGCTTTGAAGATTGCTAAACAAAATCCCGACGGGATTATCATCGGCACTGCAAATGGCGGAATGGAAGACTGCATCAAATTCCTGAACCAGATTATTGAATACAATGAAGGCATGTTGACGCCGACCAATTTTGTGCAAAGCACAACAAATGCTGTTGCTGCGCAAATTGGATTAATGAATGCCAATAAAGGATACAATTGCACGCATGTACATAGAGGTTTAGCATTTGAAAATGCAATGCTTGATGTTGATATGCTTCTCAAAGAAAATCCATCATATAACTATTTGCTCGGAGGCGTTGATGAAATTTCTGCATATAATTATAATATCGAACTTTTAGGTGATTGGTATAAGAAAGAAAAAATTACCGGCACAGATTTATATGAACAACATTCAATCGGCACAATAGCTGGCGAAGGCGCAGCTATGTTTTTAGCAAATAATATTGAAGCTGGAGCAACAGCGAAATTGCAGGCCTTAACAATGTTCCATTCCGATAATGAAAAATTGATTGCTGCAGAATTGGAGAAGTTTGTTGCAGAAAATTTTAATGAAGAAGAAAAATTAGATTTATTTTTTTCAGGAGAAAATGGAGATAGCCGCTTGCAGAAATATTATGATGCCTGTGAAAATATAATCAGCAATGAAACTGCCATTGCCCATTTCAAACATGTTACCGGAGAATATGCAAGTGTTTCTTCCGTTGCGGTTTGGCTCGCATGTTATATTCTGCAAGAACAAACGCTTCCGAAACATTTTTTTAAATATCCGTCAGAAAAAAAAGATTTCAGGAAAATCCTTATCTACAATAATTACAAAGGCGCTCAACATAGTTTTATATTAGTTTCGAAAGCTTAATAAATTACGCAAAGCTGCAAAGTGAAAAAATACAAGAACATTTTATTTTATGTAATCGTCACAGCGAGCTTATTATTCGTGATGTACAAAATTGTTCAGGCTGGTCATCTTCTTGAAACACCAAAACCGATGCAACCCGAGGCTAACAACAATTCCGGCGTAATTGAAAGCTTCGGGAACAGCATATCACATAATATTTCAGGTTCGCTGTCCACTTTATTATTACAAATCATTACAATTATTTTAGCGGCCAGAATATTTGGTTTTTTTTTCAGGAAAATCGGACAGCCGGCAGTAATTGGAGAAGTTGCAGCAGGAATTATTTTGGGCCCTTCAGTTGTCGGATTATTTTTCCCTTCATTTTCTCATTTTATTTTTCCGCAAAATTCATTAGGCACATTACAATTATTCAGCCAGCTCGGCCTTATACTTTTTATGTTTGTCGTTGGCATGGAAGTGAACCTGAATTCATTGAAGAACAAAGCGGGTCATGCCATCGTGATTAGCCACGCAAGCATTATTGTTCCATATACATTAGGCATCGCACTCTCCTATTTTTTATTCACAGAATATGCTCCTGCAAATGCAGATTTTTTACCATTCAGTTTGTTCATTGGCATTGCGATGAGCATCACCGCATTTCCGGTGCTCGCAAGGATTTTGAAGGAAAGAAAAATGACTGATACACCAATAGGAAGCCTTGCTCTGACTTGTGCCGCAGCAGATGACGTAACTGCATGGTGCATTTTAGCCGCGGTTATTTCAATTGCAAAAGCAGGTTCCTCGATGAGTGCTGTTTTCACAATTGCATTGGCAATTATATATGTGCTGTTCATGTTCAAAATAGTAATGCCCATCCTGAAAAAAATATGCGAAAACTATTTTGACAGAGACACATTAAGCATCAACATGCTTGCATTAATAGTCGGGGTGTTGCTGGTTTCATCATTCTTGACCGAGCTGATTGGCATTCATGCACTATTCGGCGCATTTCTCGCTGGTGTTGTGATGCCTTCAACAATCAATTTCCGAAAACTATTAACTGAAAAAACAGAACATATATCCGTTGTATTGTTATTGCCATTGTTCTTTGCATTCTCGGGGTTAAGAACGCAGATTGGATTGCTGAATTCTTCTCATGCATGGGCAGTTGCCGGAATCATTTTATTAGTTGCAATAGCGGGAAAATTCGGCGGAAGTTTTCTTGCAGCGAGATTTGTCGGTGAATCCCGGAGAGACAGCATTATTATTGGTGCATTGATAAATACTCGTGGGTTAGTCGAGCTCGTCGTTTTAAATATTGGTTATGACCTGGGGATACTTACTTCAGAAGTTTTTACTATGATGGTGATAATGGCGCTTATTACGACGTGTATGACCGGACCGATTTTAAATTTCATGAAAGCCGAATCGAGATAATAAAAAATGAGAAATAAGGAATAAGGAATGAGAAAGTTTGTAAGACCTCAAAATCATTATTAATTATTAATTATCCATTATTAATTCTCACCGATAAGCGCTCTTATCAATATTCTTTCCCATCGTTCCTTTCAATCTTTTCCAAAAACTTTCACGCTTCACAATTGATTTAAAATCCGGGATAAACGCCTGTTGATAATCAATTTCAGGATCCTTCATAGTGGGCTGCATTTCCTTGAGCGTATCAACAACAAAAGGGATCAATTGAATATCTGGGCTTACTTTGTTTCTGGCAAATCTTCTGACCATCTTTGTTTGAAAAGGGTCAGATGCAATGGCAATTTTTTTGAACCCTAACTGAAGTGCTTTTTGATAGGAGTAATACACATTTTCAGTAGTATGTTCTGCCTTTGTTTCAATAAAAATATTTTCTTTGGGAATGCCTACAGCCTGAGCATAAAGAGACATGATCACAGATTCAGTGTACGGAGAATAGACTGACGAACCTGAAAACATCACATTCTTTGCAATTCCTTTATCAAATAAAAATTTTGCCCAATAAATCCTACCCTTCACCACCCTGCCCCATCTTCCATCCTGAAACGGAGCGCCGGGAACGATGATCAGATCGAATTGCTCATTGCTGGCTTTGTTATATAATTCTTTGCTCGCTTTTGCAGAAAATGAGCATGAGCTTATTATCGTCAATCCTAAAAAAACCGTTGCTAATATTAAAACCAATTTTACCACAACTAAAATCATACTGATTATAAAATATGAGCTTAAAAATATTTCACCATGCAATAATAATGCATATAATCTTTTGATGAAATCATTAATTGAATAATAGCTTCAATGCTCATGACATCATTTACAAATAATATTCCATTTCAGGATTTTTGGTACACAGCCATTCGTTCCGCAGGCGTTAAAGGTTGAACCCAGGAGTTATCATATTTTTTGAAAGACTTATCAGCAAGCAATTTTTGTAGAGATATTTTCCCGTCCATATATTTTGCCAGCAAATT
>DATGIX010000117.1:0-36810 GCA_035295505.1 Puia sp.
GCGGAAGAGGGGGAATTTCCGTTAAATTTCATTGTGAGCGGTGGTGAATCTATTGGTGATGATATTGGCTATGGGCCTTTAAGAATACTATTTCCAAAAGATGTGGAAGCATTGAAGTTTGAGCTTGATAAAATAACAGTAAAAGATTTTGAGGCCCGGTTTGATGCAGAAGAATTAAAACTAAATGACATTTATCCTTTGACTGATCACTGGGTTGATGAAGATAAACAATGGCTGACAGAAGTTTACGATGGGCTTAAGAGCTACGTTGATAAAGCATGCTCAAATAAAAACTCACTTTTTGTTGCTATTGTTTAAATATGACACAACAAACGGAATGATTCATTAAGCTTTTGAATAAAAATGAGCTTGTGTATTTTTAATAAGTAATTATATGGTGACAGCTTTCAATTTTTCATAAACACAAATGCCTTCGCGTTATGCCTAACACAATGAGGTTTATTCAGGTTTTAATTCTTGTGTCACTATGTTGGAGTTGTAGCAACAGCCAGTCGCGGAAACAAGTGAAATCAGACAAATTAGGTTTTGACACGGCTGCTGATACTTATTCTGTTACAAAAGAAGACACAGGAATGAATTCAGCAATAGCGAAGGCAAAACAGACAATAAATGAATTTGATAAAGCTTTAAAAAGCAATAACCCTTCATACACCGCTTTTGCAATTAAGAAAAGATATAAAACACCAGATAATGGAGGCGAGCATATGTGGGTCGCGGGAATAATTATAGTGAATGAAAATTATAAGGGATTTATTAATAACGATGCTGAAATGACAACTGAAGTGAAATATGGAGATACTGTGATTGTCAGGAAAGATGAAATTACTGATTGGATGTATCTGGACAAAAATGTTTTGAAAGGCGGTTACATAATCCGGGAAGTAAGGGATAAATTAACCAAAGATGAGAAAGCTAAAATGGATAAAGACCTGGGCTTTAAAATTGAGGATTAAGCTGACTGCATGTAACAAACAATTATTTCCACCATACCTAACATGAATAACAACTTCTCTTACAAATTCATTTCACCGGCAAAGCCGCTTGCTGATTTTGTTGAAAGTATTGGTGTGTTTCACAATCCATCGAATGAAGCAAAAGAAGTGGTGGTAATGCCTGATGGCAGAATTGATTTGTTCTTTTGGAAGTCTGCATTAGAACCTTTTCGTGTGATGCTGATGGGATTGGAAACTTATCCCGAACAAAGAATCGTTCCGCCGCACACGCTCACTTTTTCTGTCAGCTTTAAACCGCTTGCAGTTGAGTATATTTTACAAACATCTATCGCTGATATATTAAACAGTGCAAGAAATCTTGCAGATGATTTTTGGAATATCAATAGTGATGACCTGAAAGATTTTGATATATTTTCTAAGACAGCAACAAAAAAAATAAAACAGCTTTTGCCTGACGAACTGGATGAAAGAAAACGAAAATTATTTGAGTTGATTTATTCATCCAATGGCGAAATGAGTGTGAAAGAACTCTCAGAAAAAGTGTTCTGGAGCAGCAGGCAGATCAACCGTTATTTCAATCAGCAATTCGGGCTTTCATTAAAAGCATATTGCAACATCCTTCGCTTTCGCGCATCTTTGGAACATATTGCACAAGGAAAACTGTTTCCGGAACTGAACTTCGCTGATCAGACGCATTTCATCAAACAGATAAAAAAATTCTCCGGCGTTGTACCGAAGGAATTATCCAAAAACAAAAACGACCGATTTGTACTATTATCAGTCTTGAAACAGAAATAGTTTTGCACCATAAAACTAAATTTCAAAAAGATGCTGATAGAAAATAAATCAATCGCAATTGTTGGCGGCGGCCCGGGTGGCCTCACATTAGCAAGGCTCTTACAACTCAAAGGCGCAAACATAAAATTGTATGAAAGAGAGTTTAATAAAAATGCACGATTAGTCGGCTCGCCGCTTGATATGCACGATGGATCAGGATTGGCTGCGATCATCAAAGCGAAGTTGTTGGAAGAATTTAAAAAGAATTTTCGTCACGGTGCGGATAGGATGCTGATCGTAAATGAGCAGGCAGAAATATTTTTCAGTGACCATGAAAATAAACCTGAGCAGGATTTTGGCAGTGAGCATTTTCGTCCTGAAATAGATCGCGGCCCACTGAGAAATATGTTGCTGGAATCTTTACAGCCCGGCACTGTTGTGTGGGATAGCCATTTCATCTCCATGGAAAAACAAAACGAAGGTTGGTTGTTGCATTTCAAAAATGGTTCATCAGCTTATGCTGACATGGTGATTGCCGCAGATGGTGCCAATTCTAAAATCCGTCCATATATCACTAACATCAAAGCTTTTTATTCAGGCATAACCATGATCGAAGGAAATGTTCATCATGCAACAGAAGCAGCACCACATATTGCTGCACTTACAAACGGCGGAAAAATCATGGCTTTCGGAAATACAAAAAATATATTGCTTGGGCAGAAAGGCAACGGTGACCTTGGTTTTTATGCAAGCTTTAAAACAGATGAAGACTGGGCTTCAAACAGTGGTTTGAATTATGCTGATAATAAACAAATGCTCGAATGGTTTAAGACGGTTTATCCTGAATGGAGCAATGTGTGGTTTGAACTGTTTGAAAATGCTGCAGTGCCTTTTATCCCACGCCCGATTTATTGCATGCCCTTAGATCAAACATGGGAAGCGTTGCCCAACTTAACTATGATTGGTGATGCCGCTCACGTGATGCCGCCGTTTGCAGGAGAAGGAGCAAACATGGCAATGCTCGATGCATTGGAATTGAGCGAATGTTTGACTGATGAAAAATATAAAACATTGAACGAAGCAATTTCTTTCTACGAAATAAATATGCGCAAACGTGCCGCATTAGCCGCAAAAGAATCGCTTAAAAATGGTGAACGGATGCACAGCGAACATGCATTGAAGACTATGTTGGATTTTTTTAGCGGGCATTAAAAACTCATAACCCGAATATGAATTCAAAAGAATAACTTAGTCCTGCTGATTTATTCACAGCATTAAATGCATTCGATATGATTCAAAAAATAAACTGGGAATCAGTTCCGGTTGAAGAAGTAAATCCTTCCATGCATCGGAAAATTATTTCAGGTGAAAAACTGATGATCGCCAAAATGAAATTCAAAGATGGTTTCGTGGTGCCGCTGCATCATCACGTTCATGAGCAGGTGACGCAGGTTGTTTCCGGGCAAATGCGTTTTTGGTTTGGAGAAAATAAAGAGCAAACAATGGATTTATATCCTGGCGATGTGATTGTGATCCCATCCAATCTTCCCCACGAAGCATTGATGATCGGTGAAGTGGAAGAAATAGACACATGGGCGCCTCCGCGCCAGGATTGGTTAGATAAAACAGATGCATATTTAAGAAAATAATTTATGGACTTAGGTATAAAAAATAAAACAGCCTTTGTTGCAGCGTCCAGTCAGGGACTTGGAAAAAGTGTTGCTATGGAGCTCGCACAGGAAGGAGCAGATGTGATTATCTGCGGGCGTAATAAAGAGAATTTAGAAAACACAAAGAAAGAAATAGAGAGCAGCACCAATAAAATACCGTTGGCTATTGCCGGTGATTTATCTGTTGCTGATGAACGTGAGCATATTATTAAAACTGCATTGCAATCTTATGGCAAAATAGATATACTCGTCACCAACACCGGTGGCCCACCTGCCGGAAAATTTGAAGAGCACAAACAACAAAATTGGGACAATGCATACAATCAATTGTTGGCAAGTGTTGTCGGGTTGATCTATGGTTTTTTGCCGGGCATGAAGCAGCAGCAATGGGGAAGAATTATCTGCATAACATCCATGGCAGTGAAACAACCTGTCAATAGCCTGATTCTTTCCAATTCGGTGAGGGCTTCTGTTGTTGGTTTGATGAAAACGCTCTCGAATGAATTAGGCATGTATAATATCACGGTGAATAATGTGATGCCCGGTTACACAGAGACTGATAGATTGAAGCACCTGATTGAAAACAATCCTTCTTTCGCCTCTGCAAAAACAGATGTGCCACTTGGCCGTTTTGGAAAGCCGGAAGAGTTTGCTGCTGCTGTTGCATTTTTAGCAAGCGAGCGTGCAAGCTATATCACCGGCGTTTCATTAGCAGTGGATGGAGGATGGGTGAAAGGAATATTTTAAAATATTTTCACGATTGGTAATAATATCAAAATAATTTTTTCTGGCGCGATTAATGAGATACTGGTTTGAATTTGAAAATTGCGATATCATTTCGTCCATAGCAGGTCTTCGCATTGGTTGTGGCGTGACAGCATTTAACTATTCAGATGCGGTAAATATTATGCAAAATAAAATCTTCAAAGACAAACCCATTCCGGAAATTACTTCTTTTGTTGAAGATGTGGATGTAAGAACATTAGACCAAGGGCATGTAATACCAAATATGTGGATTCCAACATTTAGAGGAATATGGTTTCCTCTGGGATATCACGATAATTGATAAAATATAGATTTCATTACTCATTAGAAATAAACAGTAGTAAATTTCTTCGCTCTTTATGGAAATTCTCTGATTTTGAATCTCATTTCTACTGTTTATGCTTAAAATAACACATTTCTTAATTCCTGCTTTGGTCATTTTGTTTTTGTCATGCAAAAATGAACATGGTTATACTTACGCAATAAAAGACTTTCGAAAACCTTTACAGCCATACCTTTTTAGGATTGTGTCGCGGGGAATTGTGATGTATTATGATAGCTCGTTAAGATATATCGCAACGGGCAAAGAATTAAATGAACTAAGTGAGTCAGAACATCCGGTGTTAAGAGCATCTGCTTTTAGAGAAATGCTTCATAGAAAGCCTGCCGATCATTTTGATATTTTGATGAATCATCTTGATGACACTGCAGATGTCGCGACAGATGCAGGAGAGTTTGGTATCTGGCATCGAACAGTATCAGACGATATTTTAGATGAGGCTGTTTGGAAAACCCGGGATGAAAAGAATAAGACTATCGAATTGGTACTGACCAAACACAATTACTTACGTTCGGCTTACTTCATTCTCCTGAAAATTGAACCACAAGAAAAATATTATTCATTGATAAAAGATATGGCAACCCGACCTAGGCGCCTTTCTGTGGATGGAGATGAGCTTGACTTCTATGATATTGAATATGCATTATATGGACTGGCCAAGTTCAAAAGAAAAGATGACATTGAAATCATTAAAGATAAAATGATGCAGCATGTTTGGGAACTGAGCAATATCTCATTTAGGATTTTGCAAGAATTTCCTGATACTTCATACTTTGATATTTTGCAGACATATCATCGCAGGAGATTTTACAAATTTTCAGGAAATAGAAGAGAGGGGTTTTCAGGAGTCATTGCTGACAGGGCCGATCCTGAAGATTTCATCCATGCTTTAATTGTACAACAAAGTGATAAGAGTGCGCAGCTATTGGATACAATGCTGCATAGGCTGCCCCTACGGCCATGTATGCCTGATAGAGATAATATAACTGATGAAATCATAAAAGAGATATGGAATAATCCTTGTCCGGCTTATGCAAGACTTAGAGAAAAAATAAAATCAAAAGCTAAAGAAATTTTAAAAGGAGAAATTAGTATTCCGATCGACTCATTGCGAAAAGATTATGATATTTCAATTGACACAACAAAAGAAGTTATTCATTGGTATTTCTGATTAATTAACTTCAAAAGTCCACCAACAAACCTATTTTATTGCCCCATCAAATTACTGAGGTTAGTAACAGCATATCCCTTTGTTGACACCGACATTGATTTTTTAGATATACTCTGAGTCGTCATCCCATCTCCGGGATGAGAAGCAGTTTCCATTTCAGTGACTAATAAATGCGGGTCATTCAATTGTGGATAAGAAGGTGATGAAGGAGCTCCTTTGTTCATGCCATAATTTGCTGCTGATGCGCCTGCGCCGAACATAAAGAACAAGCCGGCATTGAAATCAACTTTTGCATACCACACGCTTCCTTTTTGTCCCTTGCTGTCTGTGTAACCATATTCTTCAGATGTATATCCGCTCACCTGTTTTGTGTTTCCTGTTTTTGCAAATTTAAAATCGCCGTTATTTTCTTTGGAAGGCACAGTGGTGTTGGGGTTGTTCTTACTGTATTGTTCAGCCATTTTTTTGATATCGCCCATCATGTTTTGCATGCGCATCACTACTATTGATTTCTTTTGATTGTCGATGATTACCGTGTTGCCATCTTTTGTGTTAATGATCAGATTATTATTTTTTGTGTCGCCGCTCATGGCTGTGTATTCGCCATCTTGTGAATAATAATAAGTGATGGTGGTAGGGCTTTTGCCAGCACTCTTCACCTGCTGCACCACTTCGTAATCAAAATTGTAAGAATCAGGAACCTGATAAGCAGTTTTTTGTTGAGAGAAAGAAGAGCCGGGAATAAAAAATAAAGCTAAGAGGAAGATAATAGCGTTAATGGGATGTTTCATAAAGCAATTTTTAAAAGATGAAAGACCTAATCATTTCGCACAGCAAACACAACGGAACAAAGAATTTTGCAAACACAGCAGATACTAAATTTCAATTACTAAAGTTAACGAATCCAAAACGTTGCGAACTTTGTATTCTTTGCGCCCGATGCGTGAAATAAAGTTACAGAATATCTGGTTACTTAATCAGCGGCACCAGACAACGGATATCTTTTTCATTCGGATATATTTCTAAGCAATATCCATTCCTGTCAAGAGCAGGGTGCTTTAACAGTTGCTGAAAAGTTTTGCCAACACTCGATTCGTCTTTTCGCCAGTCAGGCAGGAACTCGCTCCAGTATTCTCCTTTTTTAATCACAAAAGTTTCGCAGCCATATTTCGCTCCTTCGCCTGCAAAGCTTTCTTCTGCTGCAGCTTTGTAAATGATTTCGCCTTTTTCATTCGGGCGGCTGATGGCATATAATAATCGGTTATTAGGTTGGGGAAGAAAGGAAAGCAGTTTTGTGAATGCGCCGCCAACGCCTAAAGGAAAAGAAACAGCAGTCACGCAAAACACTTTGATGTCTCTGTCGATATGATATTTTTCCATGGCCAGCATATTTTGATTCAATACAAATGTACAATCATCAATTGCACAAGAACGGTATAGATAAGACAATATGCGAGGGCGATTGCGAACAAAAAAGAGCAGAGCAAAGTCTTGTGCTTTGTGGAGACAAAGCATTTTTTGGGTCTTCGGGTGAACTCTGTTATGTGAACATATTTTATATCACAGTTTTTGCAGGACTCGCCGTACATTTAAAGAACTGATTAGTTTGCGGGGAACAGGATTTATTATTCAATTACCCATTTCTTAATAATCAAAATCTCAAACATGCAACAATTTAAACTCATTCTCGCAGGATTATTACTGCTGCTTTTATCCGCTAACGTCAATGCCCAGGGGAAAAAAGGGGCAGATTATTTTGCCGGCAAATGGAATATGTTGGTGAAAGGCACACCGGATGGTGATGCTAAAATGGTTTTTGTCCTCGACAAAAAAGACACCACCCTGATAGGCATTGTGCAGGATTCTACCGGCAAGGAAATATCAAAAATCACCAACATGGAGTTAAAAGACAGTGTGCTCACAGTCTATTTCAGTGCTCAGGGCTATGATATCAATGTGGTGATGAACCGGAAAGATGATGACCATGTAGTGGGCAGCCTGATGGGCATGTTCGATACAGAAGGAGAGAGGATAAAAGCAGTAAAAAAAGATTAGTCAACAACAGCCAGTGCCGTTGGCTGCAAAATCCTGTTTAATGAAACGTCTTTCACTCATCACATTTTTATTTTTTGCCGTTGCATGCCGGCATCCAAAAACTTTACCCGAGCAATTAAAAATTGTTTTTGATAATCACCTGCAAAGAATTGATGAGGCTTCTGTGATTGATTCAATAAGGATACTCTGGAAGACTGCTGTCAATGACAGGTTAGGAAGGATCATTGATGACTCTGTATACGTACGTGAATACTCGAAAGTGAAAATGCAATTGGACAACGCGAAACTGAAAAATGATCATGACAGCATTGAAATCTACGAATACGAGATTAATCACATTCAGCAGGTAATCGACTCGATTTCAATATCGATCCCTAAGGGTGACACGCTTCACAGTGCAGGATATTTGATAGGCTGTGCTTATTATCTCACAAAGGGCGGCATAAAGAAATATGATAGCACGCTTGTGTTTCTGGATACACTCAATAATCTGCGCTTCACTGAATATCTTGATACTGCATTGAGCAGGTCCGTGAAAGCGGTTCATTAGTTAAGTTATCTATATGCGTTAAAATTATTACTCGAATTGATTGCATATCATTTTTATAAAAGTTTTGGTCTCGGTTCGTGTTTGCCAATCAGGCAACTGGAATTTAAATTTGTTGCCCATTCATCATCGTCATTCTGAGTGAGCATTATGAAATTGCTTTATCAATAATTATCGGCGAAGCGAGAAATCTGCTCCTATTAATCGGCAAGAGATTTCTCACTCCGCGATAACCCGATATATTTACGCATCTCCGATCGCTCCGTTCGAAATGACGAAACTCAAACCCAACTGCATCGCTTTCCACTTGATCTTTTTGTTTCTTTTTGTATCAAGACAAAAAGAGAAGATACCTTCCTGCGAAGCAGGACAAAATAAAATGATTGGATTTGCTTCTCAGTATTTATTTACATAAGAATCCATTGATGAAAAATAATTCATAATTTGTTATACCCAAAAATAACTTCATGAGAAAAATACTTTTGCTGCTTTTGTTGCCGGCATCATTATCTGCACAAAAAAATTATCAGCAGTTGCTTGATCAATATGTTCAGGCGCAAATGAGCGTAAAGGGTTTCAGCGGATCTGTTTTAGTAATGAAACAAAACAATGTTCTGCTCAAAAAAGCTTATGGACTTGCAGACCGCGAATGGAATGTTCCCAATACTACAGACACAAAATTCCGCATCGGTTCGATCACCAAGCAATTCACTGCTTCCTGCATATTGCAATTAGCTGAGCAGGGAAAATTGAGCACGGAAGATAAACTGAGCAAATACATTCCTGATTTTCCCAAAGGCGACAGCGTTACCATTGAGATGTTGTTGCATCACACTTCGGGCATTGCAAGTTTCACCGACCAGCCTGATTTTGCAAATATCGACAGGCTTTCATGGACGATGGATTCCATGATTTTATTCTTCAAGAACAAGCCATATAATTTTTCTCCCGGCACTAAATACAAATACAATAATTCAGGATTTTTCCTGCTGGGTTATATCATTCAGAAAGTAAGCGGGCAATCATACAGCGATTACCTGCGTGAGCATATCTTCAACAAGGTAGGCATGATGAACACTGGTGTTGACCGCTTAGACAGCATTTTGCCCATGCGTGCAAGGGGCTATTCAAAAGATAAAGATCATTATGTGAATGCTGATTTTATTTCAATGGAATGGCCCTTCAGCGCTGGTGCCATATATTCTACAGTGGATGACCTTTACAAATGGGACAGGGCATTGTATGGCACTGCTGTTATTTCTGCTGCATCCAAACAAAGAATGTTCACGCCGGGCAAAGGCAATTATGGTTATGGTATTGGTATAGATACTTTTGAAAAGCACTTGCGCATCTGGCACAATGGAGGCATTCCGGGATTCCTCACCAACATTAGCCGTTTTGTGAATGATGATGTCTGCATCATTGTGCTGTCGAATAATTCTTTTAATGCTGATGCCATTGAAACAGGGCTTGCCGATATTGTTTTTGATCTGCCGGTTGAAGCTCCGTATGTGCACAAAGAAGTAAAGATTGATCCTGCATTGTTAGACAAATTTGTTGGAAAGTACAATGCATTCCTGACTATTGAAGTGATCAAAAAAGATGGCAAGCTTTACCGCCACCGTGACGGCACACCTGATATTGAATTAAAGCCCGAATCAGAAACCAAGTTTTTTTATGCTGATGACAGCGACCGCCAATTGGAATTTGAAGTGGACAAAGAAGGGAAGGTTACCAGGATTTGGTTCATCAATAATGGGCAGAGAGGAGAAATGAAAAAATTGGAGTAAAACAATTTAGCTATTAAAGAATGCACAAACCCATGCAGCAAAAAAGAACAATCATATTAGCCTGCTTCATCATTGCAAAATTTTTATTGCAATATTTATTGAACAATCCTGTGTATGATTTGCACCGCGACGAGTACCTGTATCTCGATCAGGCAAATCATTTAGCATGGGGATATGTGTCCGTTCCTCCTCTCACTTCCTGGGTTGCATACATCATCTCTTTTCTTGGCAATACTATGTTTTGGGTCAGGTTTTTTCCTGCACTGTTTGGCGCTTTCACTATCATCATTGTATGGAAAGCGATTGAAGAATTAAAAGGAAGCCTGTTTGCTTTAATATTAGGAGCAACCTGCATCTTATTCTCATGCCTTCTGCAGGTGAACCTGCTCTTTCAGCAAAATTCGTTTGATGTGTTATGCTGGACAGCTTTCTGTTTTGTTCTCATCAAATATATCAACACAGAAAAAGCAAAATGGCTTTTCATCGGCGCTGTTGTTTTTGCAATCGGCTTTTTGAACAAATATAATTTCATGTTTTTGCTCATCGGTCTTGTTCCGGCAGTGCTTTTATTTCCGCAGCGAAAGCTTTTTGCTAATAAAGAATTTGTTTATTCAATCGTATTGGCACTGTTGCTCATACTGCCAAATGTTTTATGGCAATATCATAACAGTTTTCCGGTTGTTCATCACATGAAACAGCTTTCGAAAACACAATTGGTGAACGTTAACAGATGGAGTTTTTTAAAAGAACAGGTATTTGATTTTGTCGGCTCTTTTTTAATTATTCTTTCAGCAATTTATGCACTCCTGTTTTATGCTCCGTTTAAAAAATATAAGCTATTTGTATTGTCTATAATTTTTACACTATCCGTTTTTACATACCTACGTGCGAAAGGGTATTATGCAATAGGATTGTACCCCATCTACATTTCATTCGGTTCGGTTTTTGTCGGCGATATTTTAAAAGATGGATGGAGGAAATATCTGCAACCGGTAGCCATCGCCATTCCTGTTTTGTTTTTTATTCTGCTTTTCAACATTGTCTTTTCAAATAAAAGCCCTGATTATATTATTAAGAATGCGCAAACATATAAGGAGCTTGGTTTGCTCCGTTGGGAAGATGGAAAAAATCATTCTTTGCCGCAGGATTTTGCAGATATGCTTGGCTGGAAAGAATTGGGTTCTATCGTTGATTCGGTTTATTCAAAATTGCCGCAGCAGGAGAGAACACTAATTCTTTGTGATAATTACGGAGAAACAGGAGCAATAAATTATTATGCAAAAAATATAAAGCATATCGCTGTTTCCTTCAATGCTGATTATATAAACTGGATAGACTTGAGCAAAAGATATGATAACCTGATACGCGTCAAAGAACAATTGGGACATGAACTCGTGACCTCAAGTCCTTATTTTGACAGCGCTTTTATTGCAGGATCAATAACAAACCCTTTAGCGAGGGAATATGGCGCAACTGTTTTTCTTTTTAAAAAAGCGAAGATTGATTTTAGAGATAGGATACAAAAAGAGATTAATGAGAAAAAGAATTATCATTACTGAAGTTGATGGGCCATTGTCAGTTTCTTCGCAATCAGGCGCAAGTGTCCGCGTATGCCGTTGCATTATAGCCACAACACAAATGCTTTGCCGTTTCCTGAAATTTTATGTATTTTCACAGACCAAAACAAAATATGAAAACAAAAATTTTACTCCCACTGCTTGCAGCTTGTTTAATATTATTTAGCTGCAAAAAAGAAACTAACTCCCAGGGCCAAGGAAACTATTTTATATCATTTACGTTGAATGGCAAAGACACCATTGTCTCTTCTTCTTCGTGTAGTGTAAATTACGGGCAGGATGTTCAATATTATTCGGTGTCGTCACCAAGTGTACTGAACTTTAATACAATTGATATTGAGTTTAAGGTGGATGATGACTCCCTGGGGCTCAAAGAATTTTCTGCCTTGCTGAACAAAAAATTACAACTGAACTCATGCCGTGGGTGTGGAGAAGCAGCCGGTATTTCTTTAAGTGAAAATTCTCAGACCTTATTCACAGACGACACATCAAACCCGCTTCCTGCTTACTATTTAATGATAACATCAATTGCATTTGATCATTCAGAAAACGATAGTGTCCTCGGCACAACCAATTTTTATAAAATAACCGGCGAATTCCATGCAAAGATTGATGATGGAGCAGGTGGCAAAGAACTCACCAATGGAAAATTCAGGCTTTTATTTGCAGGGGTTAGCCCGGGATAGAGTCGTTATTGATTTTCTACGTGATCAGTATAATTTGAGTTGTTGGTGGTCGTCATTATGCGCAGTCGCCAACGACTATGCGTGGTAGCGTTGACTTCAACACCCAGGCTATTTATTCACCAGACTTCAGCAATGAAGCAATGTAGCCTCCGTGTTGGCGTAGCCGGCAGCAAAGGGCAGATTGCATACACAGATAAGATTACAAAAATGGTGGTTTAAATTTTAATTATGCATGGGAACTAAGAGCTATTGAGAATATAAGGAATTAGTTATTGCGTTTACATCTTCGCATCGGTAAGTAAGAGCATGAATCGAGGCGGCAGCTACAAAAATCTTTTCACAAATAGTTCTATTAAGCGAATTCTGTAACTTCAGTTTACACTTGTGTATCACCAAATAAATAAATCAGCTAACTTATTTTTAATTCTCCAAAATTAACATGCCAATGGAAAAGCAAAACATCACAACCGGTTTTCAGCAGGTCGATAATTCTCAACATCAGTTTCTGGCAAAGTTTTTAGAAGATGTGACAGCGCTTCCTGTAGTCGCAGAAGGCTTCGGATTGCAATTGAAGCTCCTTGATATAAAGCCGGGCAACCACGTGCTTGATGTGGGCTGCGGTATCGGCCTTCAGGTATTGGCGATGGCGAAACTTGCAGGCAAAACAGGAAAAGTTGTGGGCACTGATATCAGTGCGGTGATGATCGACATTGCGAAAAGCAGAACGTCAGATTCGGGTCTTCCCCTTGAATTTCTTACTGCCGACGCAGCTTCGCAGCCGTTCCCGGATCAGTCATTTGATGGTGTGCGCACCGAAAGGGTTTTAATGTATGTTCCCGATACTCAAAAAACGATCAATGAATTCAAAAGACTGCTCAAGCCAGGAGGCAGGCTTGTTATATTCGATTTTGATTGGGACGGTATTTTGATAGCACACAAAGACAAAGAACTTACGCGTCAAATCATACGATATGCCTCCTACAGTTTTCCTCATGGGCGTATTGGTGCCGATTTATATCTTCAGTTGCGAAATGCCGGGTTCAAAAATGTGAGCGTGAGGCCATCAGGTTATTATGGCAATAGCGAAATACTGTTGAGTGTCACGAAAAGAGTGTACGAAGGAATTTTGCAAACAGGTGTTTCCAACAAAGTGTTTACGCAGGAAGCAATCGATAACTGGTGGAAGGCCCTGGATGAAGATGCAAAGTCAGGAGATTTCTTTATGTCTTTTCAGGGTTTTATAGGGTATGGCGAGAATGAGTAGATTGCGTGACTGCGTCAATACTTTATCGTTGGTGTTAACTTTTTCAAATTTTAGAATGGATATTGAAGTCATGTAAAATAAAATTTCTTTTGGAGACAAATACCAAATCTTCATAAATGGTCAAGTGGCATATACTGCAACGAAATCCCTATTCCTTTTTCTGGCAAAAATAAAGCTGTTTGAAGCAGGCAATAAGGACGAACCTAAAATAATAATCAGGAAAAAGCTCTTTTTTTTAAACCCAGATATACTATTCAACGTTTAATCAACAGAGGGTATGAATTTAAATCGGCCGATACATATTTCTCATTTTTTTAAATGCCAATGCGAGTCAGAGTTATATGAAATTTATCATCACGAAAAAAGGAGATATTCCATCTTTAAAAACAAAGGGCAAATTGCCTGATGGGAAAAGAAAGCAGTGACATGGTTCAAAGGAGACAGTTATAACATTACATCAGATGAAGATGGCGATGTCGAGTTAATCATTTTTTTGTTTAATTATAGACAATCTCGCCTATTCAGAAAACCGAAATCGATATTCAAACAAGCCAACTGAACTCGTTGTTGAAGAAAAGAAATTTGATTCATTCTGGCTTCCTAAGCCTTGATAAAAACGAAAATATTCCATTTAAAAAAAATATTTGAGGGGCTAGTTTCTCAGGCGAGTCTCTGCCATGCAAACTTTACTTTATCTCGTTGTCTTTGCAGGACTCGCCGTAAATTTATAGAATAGTTTAGTTTGCTGCGAGTCCCGCGCATATCCTTGCTATTTTAAATTTTCTATGCCGAGACTCGCCCGAGAACTAAAAATATTAATATTATCTAAAAATCATTTTCAAATTAATAACCTAACAATTATGACCAGACTAAAACTCCTTCCGCTATGCTTCGCTTTTGTCGCATTAATAAACTACAAAGCAGTTGGACAAAAAAACTCAACCGCTCCTGAAATTGGCATGTTCAAAGTAGCAATACTTTATCCGAATGGAGATGATAAAACTTTCGACATGGACTATTATGAAAAAAGCCACATGCCGATGGTAGCTGGATTGCTGGGCAAAAATTTAAAGTTCTATGAAATTGATAAAGGCATCGCCGGCAGAACACCCACTGAGAAAGCACCTTTTGTTGCCATCGGTTATTTTTATGTTTATGATGTTGCTGAATACAATAAAGTGATCGGGCAAAATATCAGCAACATTCTCACCGACATCAAAAAGTATACGAATATTCAGCCTGTGGTACAAATAAGTGAGATTAAGCAATTGGTAGCCGGTAGTGACAAATGATTGTAAATTTTAAAATGACTACATAAATACCATAACGTTGAATTGCTGCGATGTGCCCGATATCTGAATCTTTTTAAAATTGAACCTATTTATGAAATTAAAAAAAATCCTTATTTACGGAAATTTCAGAAAACTGAATTTTTGTTTTTTAATTCAGTTATTTGCTATCATAGTCAGCAGCTATGGACAAGAACAGAAGATCCCATCATTAATCCTCGGTGATAGTGCTCCGGCATTGCGGGTAAGCGAATGGCTGAAAGGAAAGCCAATCGAAAAATTTGAAAAGGGAAAAATATATGTGATAGAATTTTGGGCAACATGGTGCTCGCCTTGCAGAGCTGCGATGCCCCGCCTTTCCAAATTATCCCGCAAATACAAGCACAAAGCTGCTTTTATAGGTGTTGATGTGTATGAAAATCAGATTCCTGTTGCCTACAGAAAAAATATAAATCAAATAAAAGATTTTGTTGACAGCATGGGACGCCGGATGAATTATGCTGTGGCTATAGAAGACAGCATTTTTATGGAGACAGATTGGCTCATTGCTTCAGACGAGCAAGGTATCCCTGTCACTTTTGTAGTAAATGGAGATGGGCGAGTTGCCTGGTTTGGGCATCCCATGTATCTTCATGAAACCTTGCCTAAAATATTAAATAAGAGCTGGGATATTAATGAAGAGTTGGCCAAGCGCAGTTCGGATAAGCATTTAGAGGAACTGGGCGATTCTCTAAGTCATCAATTAACGCCTTACAGTGAAGATCCTAAAATCTACCGTGATTTCGGTCAACCGGATTCTGTGCTTTTAGTGATTAATGAATGGATCAAAAAAGAACCGAAACTAAAATACAATTTTAATGTGGTCAATAACACTTTCTCTTCTTTGCTTAAAACAGACCAGCACAAAGCTTATGAATATGGAAAAGAAATATTGACAACTCCAACTTATGACTATTCTACTGTGCACCAGATTATTTATCTTATCGAATCGTGGTCATACAAAATAACGCTTCATTCAGAAATTTATGAACTTGGTGCTGAAGCTTATCAGGTTGAAATTGATCATTTTCCTTATCCGGAAATTGCTAATACTCCCAGGCTTTATGATAAAATGGCCGAATGGTACTGGCATGCAAACAACAAATCAAAAGCTATTAATGCCAATAGAAAAGCCATTAAAGCGATGAAGAAATACAGCCGCTAAAATAAGCATTGCTAACTAACAAAAAAGAAATATAAATTTTTAACTGACTTACCTGTAATCCGCAAGGTTTTTCATATTGAAGCCATACATTAAAAATTAATTTTCTATCTTTCAAATTCTCAAAGGCTTTGTGAAACTTTCAAACTGCTAACTGCATGCCTGTGCGAATGCCATTTCTTGTTATATGCCTGTTTGTTTTTTTGCAAACAAGAAATACTGCATTTACACAAACACGTCAACTTTCAGTGGGGGAATGGGCAAAGAAATTATCTGATCCTGCCGATAAAGAGAACAAATGGTATTACGATTTATATCCTGCATTAATAAAGCTTGACAGTGTTAGCGCATTTAATTTTATAAATCAGCTTGGCAGCGACGCTGAGGAAAAAGGAAATTATTTTATTGCCCGGTTTAATTGTATCAAGGTTGAAATGCTGTACACTAAAAATCTTCCCGGCTTCCCCAACGCAATTGGCTTCTCTAATGAACAGGTTAAAAAGCAAATTATCAGTTTACTGGAAGATGCAAAACAAAAATCTTATGAGCTCAATGATGATTATCTCGCAGCATTTGTGAGCGGGGTATATGGAAGGTATATGGCAGTGTTTGGTGAAACAGAAGCCGCAGTAATGTATATGATGAACTGTGTTGATTTGTTTGAAAAAGTACAGCTTTCCGCTGAATGCAAGATATATGTGGTATTGGGAGAAATGCTGTGGAGAGTGCGTGAATATGAGAAATGCATTAAGTACACCCGCAAAGCAATTGGACTGCTGCAAACTTTGAGTGATAACGATCGAAAGGCATACGCAACCTTCTCTTCAAATACTATGGCATTGGCCTTTCATAGGATCGGACAATATGATTCGGCTTTTTTTTATTATAATCAGGGGTTGATTGCTGCTGAAAAAATGGATAATGGCGCTATCGTATGGAAGGGAATTATTTCTGGCAATATGGCGCAGATATATTTTGTACAGGAAAAATATAACACAGCGCTTCCATTATTTGAACTGGATTATAAAATCAGTGACAGCATGGGCTATTATGACAACGCTGCCAATTCCCTGCAATGGGCTGCCCGCACAAATCTCGCTTTGGGTAAAACAGATGATGCTCTTCAGCAGGTTAGAGAAGCTTTCATGCTATTGCAAAAAGCGCCTTCACCTAATTATTCGCAGAATGCATATTTCACGGCTGCAGAAATTTTCAAAACATTAAAAAATGATGACAGCAGTTTTTATTATTCAGGCTTATACAATAAACTACATGATTCACTTGAAAAAATAATTTATCAAAGCAGTGTAAGCATCAGCAAATTGCGTGTTGAAGATGAAAAGAACAGGTATAATATTGTGAACCTTCAGCGTGAAGAACAAGCGCAGTTGCAGAAACGCAATCTGATCATTGTTGGAATATTTTTTTTAGCGGCTATTGCTTTATTGGTGATCAACAGGCAGCGTTTGAAATTACAATACAGGCAAAAGCTGCTCGAGCAGGATAAACAAAGAGTGGAACAGGAAATGGAGTCTTCAAGAGAACAGCTGAAAATGTTCACAAAGAATATTGTAGAGAAAATAAACCTGATTGAAAAACTGGAACAACGGTTGAAAGCCAATGAAAATAATACTGAAGAACATCAATTGATAAATGAACTTTCCAATCAAACCATCTTAACAGAAGATGACTGGATTAAATTTAAGATGCTTTTTGAAAAAACGCATCCAGGCTTTTTTGCGAAGATAAAAGAACAGGCAAACGATATCACGCTGGCAGAGCAGCGAATGGCTGCGCTAACACGCTTGCGTTTGACCACCAAGCAAATGGCTGCTGTTCTTGGCATCTCTTCTAATAGTGTTATCAAAGGGAAGCAAAGGCTTCGCCAGCGGTTTAATTTCCCATCTGATTCTGAGATGGAAGAATTTGTTTCCAGATTATAATTTTTGAATTCACGCTTCGACCAGATTGAAAAATTTTATCAAACCAATACATAATTGATGATAATTTTTTAAATCTTTGTGAACTCATCTTTTTGAATACTTCAAAGCCTGACTGCATGTTGCGAAAAATACTTCTTTACCTTATTGCTTTTTTGCCGACATGCATCACTGTTTCTGCACAAAAAAAACTGGGACTGGAACCTGATAACTGGGCGGCTTTATTAAGTAGCGCCAAATTGAATGAGGTAAACAGTTTGAAAAGCCTTACAGAACAATTGATTGAAGCCGATAGCCTCCGGGCACTTCAATTTTTAGATTCACTGCAGGCATCAGACAAGGCAAGCGGATATAATTTTCGATTATTTTTCTGCATGGTCAAGGCAGATTTTTTATATTACAGGTTCGCGAGTTACGATAAGTATAAAGACCGTGGATTAAAGGAGCTGCAGCCGATTAAGGAACAGATGATGAAATTATATACCGATGCAATTGATGCTGCTTATCGTTCTGAAAACGACAGATCAATTGGATGGGCATGTTTTTATTCTGCAAGACGAATGCGCACTTTTGGGGAAACAGGCTGGGCGGTCATGTATTCAAAAAATGGGGTGGACCTTCTTGAAAAAGCTAACTATAAAGTTGAACCTCATGTGTACATTGAGCTTGCAGAATTGTTGTATGAAGTGACAGAATATGAAGAAAGCATATTCTATGCAAGAAAAGGAATGGCTTCGTGGGAAACAGAAGATTATAAAGATGCTTACAAGGATCCTTATTATAAATATAAAATCAGAGCACTAAACATAATTGGCGTTGCATTTTATCAAAAGAACCTGTACGATTCAGCAATTGCTTATTATCAACAAGCATTGCAATTGGCAAATGAAAATAAAGATTCGTTGTGGAGAGGAAAGCTGTTAGGCAATATCGGCAAGATCATGTTCACGCAAAATAAATTTGACTCAGCTTGCTCCCTGTTCATCACCAATTATCAAAACAGCAGGCATGATAGTATTTACGATGATGCGGCCAATGCATCGCAGTGGGCTGCAAGAGCAACGCTGGCTAAGGGAAATAAAGTAGTTGCTTTGGCAGAGGCGAGAGAAGCTATGCGCCTTTTAGGGCTTTGGCCAAGCAGGCCTTATCTGCGCGACACTTATTATACACTTACGCAGATCTTTCGCGCCTTGGGCAATTATGACAGTGCTTTTTTTTACAATGATCACTATACACCACTCAACGACTCACTCGAAAAAGAAGCAGCTACCAGCAGCCTGGCTATTTCCAAAGTGAAATTAAATGTCGAGACTAACCGTTTTAACATCGAAAAATTAAATAAAGAAAAACAAACACAAATAGTATTAAGGAATTTCATCGTTGCAGGTATTGCACTTATTTCTTTGCTGATATTATTAATCCTGAACCGAAACAGGCTGAAGACAAAAATGAAAATGGAGCGGATTGAAAAAGAAAAAACTTTCATGGAGCAGGAGGTGGCATCCGCACAAACGCAATTGAAAATGTTCACTGAGAACATTATTGAAAAAACAAACCTTATTGAACAACTGGAAGAAGAACTGAAGGACAGAGAAACTTCAGCGGGGCAGCAGGCTATCATTGCTGAACTTAGCCAACGCACCATCTTAACTGAAGACGATTGGCTGACGTTCAAAACGCTTTTCGAAACAACGCATCCTGGTTTTTTTGCAAAACTAAAAGAACAGGCAAAAGATATTACAGTTGCAGAACAACGTATGGCCGCACTTACCTGCCTGCAATTAACCACCAAACAAATGGCTGCCATGCTGGGCATATCTTCCAATAGCATTATAAAAGCAAAACAAAGGCTGCGCCAGCGGTTTGATCTTCCAACCGGCTATCAGATGGAAGAATTCATTTCCAAATTGTAATTGATATCATCTTACTACTTCTTCTGATTTTTAATTACCGGCTATTGACTCCTGACTATTAACTATTGACTATCAGCTACTCACTTCTTTGTCACTTTTTGTCACCATCCTTGTCACAATTTGTCTTCATGCCTGTCACCACTTGTCATGCTGAAAATTTGTTTTTTGCTATGCGGCAAGGCTAATTTGCCAGATGTGAGAATGTTTATTGTTTATGAACCATGCTCAAAAAAAATTTATCAACCATCCTCGTCATCTTTTTAGCACTTGTGCTGATAGCTGTGGTGATCTGGATGTTCCATATAAAGATTGAAAACCTCGAACAACGGAATTGATTACAGAATAATAGTAAAACCAACATCTTGCTATAATTAATCTTAAACTAACTTTTAAAAGCGACCATTATGAGAAAAGTATTTACTTATTTATTCCAGCAGCCTTTATTCATGCTAAGGGCTTTTTTTATTTTGCTCTGTCTCCTGGGCAGCAAAGCAGGTTTTACGCAGATCAATCCGCCACCAGTTATTTTAGCACCCACCGCCACAACGGTCAACTCAAGTGCAAATCCATCGGTAGCCGGGCAGGGGATTATTCTTACTGCAATCGTCACCACTCAGGGAAACATCGCTCCGACAGGAACGGTAGACTTTTACAACAATACGACCAACACAGACCTCACTCCGGGGGGGATAGCTCTTTCCAATGGAAGCGCTACCTACCATACGGGAGCGCTTAACAATAATACCAGCATTACGGTGACATATAGCGGAGACGCAGCAAACCTGAATAGCACGAGTGCCGCTTTTGCACAGACTGTCAATCAGCCTCCGATTATCATCCCCGGTGCTGTTGCCAGCTATACAACACTTGTTTCGGATGTAAATCCTGTGGTTGCCGGGTCTCCGATTACATTTACTGCTAATGTGAGCAGCTTTGGAAATATTAATGTTACAGGGAAGGTGGATTTTTATGATCAGACAGACCAAATAGACCTGACTCCCGGTGGAATAACCCTATCGGATGGCGCAGCAACATTTACAACAAGTTCATTACTCCCCGGCGATCTGAACATCGTAGCCGGATATCTTGGAGATGCAAATAATCAGGGAAGCATTAGTAATACGCTTACTCAGCATATTGTGGATAAAGAGACGGGGATAGTGGTTACGGTTGCAGCAGATAATAATAATAATCCGGTAGATTGGAGTTATGATGTAAAGTTTACTGCAACGGTATCGGCAGGTGTAGGTGCTTCGGCAGGAACAGTTGCATTTGCCGATGGCGGCAACTTACTTGGATATGGCTCATTAAATGGCTCAGGGGTGGCAACCTTTACAACCAATTTACTTACCCCCGGCAGCCATAATATAACAGCAAGTTATTTCTCAATAACAAGCAGTGTTTTGACACTAAATGTCAATTCGATCTTGCCACTTGGAAAGGGGTTCGGTAGCATATTCATCTGCAATGTAGGAATAACTTCTTCAGCAAAGGCAAATGACGTTGGACAAGATCCCTATGGAGAACTGATTACATTTGAGGCCTATGCACAAGGTGATGGAACACGTATTCCAACCGGCAATCTTTCCTTTATCGACAGTGCCAACCCACAGAACCCAATCTTGCTCGCAACTGTAGGTTTGGATGCCTCAGGCAGCGGCAAATTTACGACATCACCACTTTCTTTAGGATCTCATTTAATATATGCAATTTATAGTGGAGATGATAGTTATTCTCCTGCAACATCTGCTAAAAATGGGATATTAGACCACAAGAATGTATCTCTATCTGTAGTGGCGGCATCTACACAAACAAGTATCAGTTCAAGCCTGAATCCATCTGTAGCAAGTCAGGATATTATGCTGACAGCTACTGTCATTCCAAAGGCTCCGTCGGTTGGAGGCATTGGTATGAAAGGAAAAGTTACATTCAGCATAGATGGTGTTGCTCAAACTCCAATACCTCTTCAAACTTATGGGAATGGCGGAAAAGCTTTTTTTGAAATCAGTTCACTTTCCCCTGGTACTCATATTATCAATGCAGCGTATACCGGAGATGGATATTATGGAGGAAGCACGAAAAGCTTCACCCAGACAATAGGTGCCGTTGGGTCTGACATCTCAAATTTCTTGGGCAGTTCGCAAAGTACAGCAGTGAACACAGTATTTCCATATCATATCATGTTCGATATCATGAATATCAACCCAGCCTTTACGAATGGTGTACCGATTACTTTTACGGCACCCTCCACTGGGCCAAGCGGCACTTTCTCCAATGGCACGAACACCATCACGGTAAACACCAGCGCATCCGGATCTGTTGGGATTGCTGACTCGGGGCCATTCACAGCAAATGGCATTGAAGGCCCTTACGCTGTTATTGCTTCCATACCAGGAATGGGCACAAATACTTTTACCATGGACAACTTTCAGAAGACCGTGCAGGTTTCTGTTGACCCGTCCCCTGCGAGCCTGAGCATTATCGTGGATGGGATAACATATTCCGGCCCCCAACAGTTCGACTGGGTCTCCGGGAGCAGCCATTCCATTGCGGCTCCCTTGACCCAGGTCGGGGTCACCACGGGCACTCAATATGTGTTCGCAAACTGGTCAGACGGGACAAACACATTAAGCTCAAACAACTCTTACATCGTAGCGCCTTCCGCCGCAACGGTGTATACGGCCAGCTTCAGGACACAGTATGCGCTGACCGTAGGTGCTAACCCGACTAATGGCGGAACTGTTTATCCTGTTGCTACAAACGCCTTCTACGATGCGGGAACGGTAGTGCCTGTTGGGGCAACGCCGCTCGGAGGTTATCACTTCAGTGACTGGACCGGAAACGTTGCAAACAGTGGCCAAGCCACCACGACCGTGACGATGACTGCCCCTCAAACTGTCAGCGCCAATTTTGACGCATTATCTCTGACCACAATAGTAACCATTGGCACATCTGTCCCTGGCCTGAGCTTTAATGTGGATGGCACCGTTTACACCACTACGCAGACTTTCGGGTGGTTCCCGGGGGATATTCATTCTATATCGGTCAGCACTACGCAAGCCGGAACGGCAGGAACACAGTATGTTTTCACAGACTGGAGCGGTTCTACGGCGTCTTCGCGATTCGTATCTGTATTTTCGCCAACTACATATACTGCTCATTTCAAAACCCAATATCAACTCACTACAATTTCAAATCCGCAAGATGGTGGTTCCGTAACACCAGCTTCAGCAAGTTTCTTTGACGCAGGTAGTATTGTAAGTGTTCAGGCGAACCCGAATAGTGGTTTTCTTTTTTCAGGATTTACTCATGATTTGGGAGGAACCGGCAATCCTCAAAACCTGACTTTCGATGCCCCCAAATCGGTGACCGCCACGTTTGGAGGAGCCTGTCCGATCTGGTATAAAGATGCGGACAATGATGGATACAGTGACGGCAATACTCAAACACAATGTACCAGGCCAACAGATTACAAACTTGTTTCTGAACTAAAAGCGACTTCCGGTGATTGCGACGATAGTGACCCAACAGTTAATCCGGGAACAGTTTGGGTGCTGGATGCAGATGGTGATGGTTATTATACAAGCACACCTGTCATTCAGTGTGCTTCGCCCGGCAATCTTTATGTGATACTTACAACACAACAAGCAGGTGATTGTAATGATAATGAAGCAACGATTAATCCGGGAACAGTTTGGGTGATGGATTCTGACGGTGATGGTTATTATGTTGGTGATCCTGTTACTCAATGCAGCTCGCCTGGTACAGGTTATGTGATATTGACAACGCAGGTAGCGGGAGATTGCGATGATGGCGATCCGTTAAATACGCTTGGACATTTATGGTATAGAGATAATGATAATGATGGGTATAGTGATGGCATCGTCAGGATACAATGCACGCGGCCTGCAGGCTTTAAGCTGGCGAGTGAACTGATCGCAACGAGTGGTGATTGCAACGATGGCGATGCAACAATTAATCCTGCTACTGTCTGGGTGCTGGATGCAGATGGCGATGGCTATTATGCAGGAATACCAGTCACCCAGTGTGCTCCTCCCGGCACGGGTTATGTGATATTGACAACACAGATAGCCGGTGATTGTGATGATACTAATCCTTCCATTACGCTTGGGCTTTTTTGGTATAAGGATAATGATAATGATGGCTACAGCGATGGAATCGTAAGGATACAATGCACCCGGCCTGCAGGCTTTAAGCTGGCGAGTGAACTAATCGCAACGAGTGGTGATTGCAACGATGGCGATGCAACAATTAATCCTGCTACTGTCTGGGTGCTGGATGCAGATGGCGATGGTTATTATACAGGCAATCCTGTTACTCAGTGTACATCGCCTGGTGCAGGCTATGTGGTATTCACTACACAAATAGCCGGAGATTGCAATGATAATGATGTGAACGTATATACATCGCCTTCAGCCTTTAACCTTCCAACAGGAGTAGCAACCTGTTCAGGCAGCACTGCAACCATTACGGTAAGCTCTTCTGCTATCAATCCCATTTATGCGTGGTATGCGGATGCAGGAGGACAAAGTTTATTACAGCAAAGTTCGTCTTCTTCATTCATAACTCCTGCGTTAAGCGCTAATACTATTTATTATGTTTCTGCTGCTGATGGTGTGCCAGCTTGTGCTACAGCACTGTCACCAGTGTCAGTCACAGTGAACCCACTGCCCAGCGCAGCGATCACCGCAGCTTCCATGGTTACTGCTGTATCAACAGGCAACACTGCATCTGTATCAAGCACCGATGCCGGCGCCATTTTCAACTGGACGATTACTAACGGAACCATTACAAGTGCCAAAAATGTAAATCCTATCACTTATACTGCAGGTTCATCCGGATCAGTAACATTAAATGTGAGTGTGACCAGCAGCAGCAACTGCGGACCGGTAACCGGAACCGTAATGATTCCTATCACTGCCCTGAAATGTCCAGAGCCACGTATTAAAGTGCCCATTGCAGTTTGCAGCAACTCAACCGGAAACACTGCTACTTTAACAGATGCGAGCGGAGGAACAAACGATAAGTATAATTGGACAATTGTGAATGGAACACCTACTTCCGGCACAACAGGATCATCTGTTACGTTCACTGCAGGAGCAGGTGGCAAAACACCTTTCTTCAACTCTTATAATTTCGTTCAGATCTCTGCAAAAGTGACCAATGCAAGTGGAGTGTGTACAGTATCATCAGGTACATACTATGTTTATATCAGCCCTTACCCAACAGCAAGCGTCAATGCGAAGGCGTCTGTGTGCAGTGGCTCAACGGGAAATACAGCTTCGGTGGCAAATGCAGGCATCGGCGCTACCTATGCATGGGCCATTTCAGGTGGAACGATTACATCGGGTGGCAATTCAACTTCTGTTACTTATAAAGCAGGGGTAAGCGGAAATATTACCCTTTCAGTTACAGTTACAAGTATCGGCGGTTGCAAAACAGTTTCGCCAACTAAAACCATATCGATCACTGCTCTTCCGGTCGGCACGATTACAGCAAGCAGTTCTGTTTGTGCAGGATCATCAGGCAATGCTGCTTCTGTTGCGAATGCAGGAACCGGTGCAAAATATGCATGGAGCATTACGAATGGTTCGATCACCTCTGGTGGTACAACAAACAGCATTTTGTATAAAGCCGGTTCTTCAGGTTCTGTTTCGTTGAAAGTAACGGTGACCAATAGCGGTGGATGTGCATCGCAAGGAACAAAAACTGTTACGATTACTGCGAATACAACACCAACATTCACGGCAATTGGAACGCAATGCAAGAACGCCAAAGCACCAACGTTGCCACTGACATCGAACAATGGGATCAAAGGAACATGGAGCCCTTCGACAGTCAGCACGGCTAATACAGGAACTACCACTTACACATTTACTCCTGCTCCCGGACAGTGCGCAACCACAACAACGATGAAGATCACTGTACAAAATTGTGCTGCAGTATCGGTCGTTTCAACGGAAGCAAAAGCAGGAACGCAGGAAGGTGAGGACACACCAATGCTAATGGATGCAATCGCCTGGCCGAGCCCGACCGAATCTTCATTCAGCCTGATGGTGAAAGGCAAGCGCACTGAGGTGGCTGAAATAAGGATATTCGATATCCTTGGCCGTGCGATGGATACGAAACGCGCTGCGACCGGAGAGATCGTTCGGTTCGGTGAAACATACAAGCAGGGAATTTATATCATTGAAGTGGTGCAAGGGAATGAAAGAAAAGTGCTGAAAGTGGTTAAACAATAGCTCTAAGAACAATCAATAGTTACAAGGCTGCTTTGCAAAAGGCAGCCTTTTTAATCTTATTGTCATTGTCGGCGTTTTTCAATAATCATGAATGAACTTCTGTAACTTCAGAAAAAAAATGGACGAGACAAGACAAAAACTTTTTCTTTCACAACAAAAAGCAAAAGATTTATTCAAAATTGTTGAAGACAGAGGATTAATAGTTTCAGGAAAATCAGAAAAGCAACTCTGCGATGAAATTGTACAAATTGCAAATGAAGATTTTGGCACTGAAATTCATTGGGGCAAAAAAATTGTAAGAACAGGCATTAATACGTTACAACCTTATATCGCAGATCCACCAGACTTAATTATTCAGAAAGATGATATTTTGTTTTTTGATTTTCATCCTGTTTTTGAAGGATGGGAATCTGATTTAGGAAGAACATATGTTTTAGGCAACGATCCGCTAAAACAAAAAATAAAGAACGATGTTGAAGCTGCATGGCATGAAGGTAATGTCTGGTATTTTAATCAATCTACACTCACGGGCGCAGCATTTTTTAATTATGTCACAGATCTCGCAAAACGATATGGCTATGAATTTGGAAATGCCATTGCCGGACATATTATAGGTTATTACCCACACGAACAACCCGATGACCCTAATGATCTTTGTTTAGATGTGCATCCGGATAATCATAATGACATTCTTCAGTTAGATAAACATGGCAATAAAAGGCATTGGATGCTGGAATTGCATTTTGTAGATCGAAAAAATAAAATCGGTGCTTTTTTTGAACAATTACTGGAAGAAGAATAAACAGCGAGTTGCCGATATTAGATTTGATATATGACTCACGAATTGATCCTCAAAAACATTGCAAAATATATTGACCTTAATCAGGAAGAAATAATTTTTTTTACTTCTCTCATTACATATAAAGAGATTGCAAAAAAGAAGTTGATTTTACAAGAAGGGCAGACCTGCAAATACATCAGTTACGTTCATTCGGGAGCATTAAGAGCTTATCATATTGACAAAGACGGCAAAGAATCGACGATCATGTTTGCGATTGCAGATTGGTGGGTGACGGATATGTATTGTTTTTTGAATGAGAAACCGGCGATGATGCATATTGAAGCGATTGAGGATAGCATTATATTTCAATTGAGCAAAGAGCGTCTGGAAAAGTTATATCAAAAAGTGCCAAAGTTTGAAAGGTTCTTCAGGATACTGATGCAGAATGCATATACGAGAGAACAATTAAGAGTGATTGAAAATTTATCTCTCACAGCAGAAGAGAGATATGATAGTTTTTTGAATAAATATCCTCACATCGCAAAAACAGTTTCTCAAAAACAAATTGCTTCTTATTTAGGCATCACGCCTGAATTTTTAAGCGCTATCAGAAATAGCAAAAGCAAAAAATAAATTTCTTAAGATACCTTAACTCTTGTCAGAAAATTGTTTGCTTCATTTGCAGGAACAAAAAATTATTTCCATGATGATACTGATTGCAGGCCCTTACAGAAGCGGCACAAATGACGACCCGGTTTTAATGCAACAAAATTTAAACAACCTTGAATCAATAGCGCTGCCTTTATTCAGAAAAGGACATATCCCGATGATCGGCGAATGGGTAGCGCTGCCACTCATTCATCTTGCTGGTTCATCAAAACCCGGTGATGAAGCCTGGGAAGAAGTTCAGTATCCGGTTGCTCACCGTCTTCTTGAAAAATGTGATGCAGTGCTTCGCATGAAAGGAGCTTCGAAAGGCGCTGATGAAGATGTACGGATAGCAAAAGAACGAGGATTAAAAGTTTATTATAGTGTTGAAGAAGTGCCTGATGCGGAATAATAAAACTTGAGGATGAAACTCTTTTGGCTACATTCATTTTTTGCCGCTTGTATGTTTTGCTAATAACAAGTGATGATATGTTTTGTAACTTCATCCTGAAATCTCAAATTAGATTTTGCTTCTGAAGAAATGGAATTAAAATTTATATATGGAGGATGAAGTCGCAAAACATGGCAAGGAAATTTATGCCACATTAAAAAGTGAGCATAAAACTCCCGGAGAAAAAATAAAAGATATTCTGATAGAGATTTTTATTATTGTTTTTGCAGTTACTCTTTCTATCTGGTTGCACAGTTGGAGTGAGCGCAATCATCAGCAAACTGAAGCCAAAGAGTTCTTAACAGATATAAGCGAGGACTTAGGGAAAGATATTAAAAGCATGGCCGATCAAAAAAAAATGCTCTCCGACATGCTGTCATCGTATTCAGGAATCCTGAAATTATCACCTAAAGAATTAGACACCGTCACCAATTTCAGCATCAATTTTTCTCTCAGCACTTTTAAAGCCGGTATTGGCGACTATGAAGGATTTAAATCGAGCGGAAAAATTGGTTATATAGAAAATAAAGAATTGAAAAAACTTATTCTGGAATATTATCAGGAATCACTCACAACCCTTGATGACACTTATAAATATCAATATTCAAAACATCTGGAATTGTGGGAAATGATCAATGCTTTAGGTGATCAAAATCCATTGTCGAATAAAATATTTAGGTCAAAAATTATTGTAGATGCACAAATAACTCAGGCTTTGCTGAATGCAATTGATGAAACTGAAAAAGAAGCAACGGCACTCCAAAATAAAATTCAGGCGGAATTAAAGAAGTAAAAAATACAAATGGATAAAATTCAATCTACAAACTTAAAAAGAATCAGGCTGATTATTACTGTTGTTATTTCTGTTTTGATTTTTAGCTTGCTCATCTGGGATTATTTTCACGGCGGTGTTCCGCGTCATCATCTTCTTAATCAAAAAAACTTACCAGCCATCTCAAATTGGTGGGGAGCAATTTTGCTGCCTGTTCTCTCATGGATTTTATTAAGCAGGATTAAAAGCAGGATTGAAAAACAAACAACTTCCGATAGCCAGTATCAATTATTGGTGAAAAATATTTTGATGCGGTTTGCCATCGGATTAATTTTCGCAATGCTGCTTTCATTTTCATTTGTGAATGATTACAAACCTTTTTTAGACAATGTTCTTTATATTATTTTAGTCCTCAGCTTCTTCATCCCGATATTTTTTTCTGAATTTATGCTAGGCTTTATTCTTGGCATGTCCTATACTTTTGGGGCGATATTGCCAACTGCTTTCATCTTAATAATAGCAGCCATTGGATTTATCATCTATAAATTTATAAGGTCATTCATTCTGAAATTAATCAGGATGTCTCGAAAGCGCTCAGCATAAAATCCGAAGCACAACTTTTATTAGTATTTACAATAGCCATTTTAAGACTATGAAAATTGTGAACCGCTTTAGAATTTTTATTGTTCTGGTTTTGCCTGTAACAATATTTTTTATATCTGCCAGCAAACACGAAAATGATGATGATCGCTTTATAACTTATGAAGTAAATCCCCGGAAAAGCGACCTTAGATTATATTGGAAAAATGATAGTAATACGAACTTTAGGAGCATTCAAAATTTAAAAAGCTGGCTCGAAAATCATCATCAGACTTTAGTCTTTGCGATGAATGCCGGCATGTACAAGCAGGATAACTCACCTTTAGGATTATATGTTGAAAATAAAAAACGATTTTCACCTTTGAACAAAGCAAGTGCGAATGGAAATTTTTATCTAAAGCCTAATGGAGTGTTTTATATTACGACGGATAACATTCCAATAATCAGTGAAACCGCAAAGTTTGTCGACAATGGAAAAATAAAATATGCCACACAATCCGGGCCGATGCTGGTCATAGATGGAAAAATCCATCCTGCATTTAAACAAGGATCAATGAATGTAAACATCAGAAATGGTGTTGGCATTTTGCCAAATAACGATGCGGTTTTCATAATGTCCAAAAAGGAAATAAACTTTTATGACTTTGCCGCTTATTTTTTAAGCCTTGGTTGCAAAAACGCATTATACCTCGATGGATTTGTTTCCCGAACATATTTGCCGGAAAAAAACTGGGCACAAACGGGTGGTGATTTTGGAGTTATTATTGGTGTGACGAAACCATCGAATTAATGTGAATGATGATATCAGTTTCTGCTGCATTTTTCATTGGTAACTGACGATTGCCAAAGACAGATTTAATTTCAGTTGATGATGAAAATGCTAACTTCATTGATATTTCACAAAACAGTTTTAATGCTAACCTATAATGGAAATAGAAATCATCAATAACAATTACCTGCAACAGATACATGGATTTTCAGGCATCGCAGTCAATAAAGAATATATGCGGACAGCATTCGGATTAATGGACAAAATGTGGGAGACTATCGAAGCAGAAAAATTAACTCACAAAGGCCTTAATATCTGGGTGTATGAACCCGATGAAAAAATATTTGCAGGCGTTGAATTGAATCAGACAGATAATCAGGATACAAATCTTGAACAAAAAACAATCAATCTGATAAAGTATGCTTACTATAAACATATCGGGCCATATCATCAGTTAAAGAAAGTGGGACAGGAGATGAGAGATGAATTAAAAACCAAAGGCTTCACGACGATCTTTCCATATATTGAAATTTACGGGCATTGGACAAATGATGAAACAAAATTGGAGACCGAATTATTAATATGCATAGAATAAATTTACTTGAAAACACATGTGAGTTGTTGCTTTCTTTTGTATAAAATCAAATGAATGGTATACTAATAAAAAGCGTGTGCATCAAGTTGGGAAAAATCACAATTGACTGAGATTGACACTGAGTTTTTTCCCTGATAACTTTTTAGATCTTAAAATATAATTTCGCACTATGAAAGCCATACTTTATCTATCAATCGCAACAGTCCTTTTATTTGTAGGCTGCAAAAAAAGTTCTACCGCATCACCAGCTTCTTATTGGATTCTTAAAGGGAATACTTATAAACCTACTTATGTCGATTTTCAATTAGACGAATTGAACGGAGATGCATCTAACAGCAATTTTATAGAAATCGGTTTTTTGACTACTCCTGCCAAGAGCGGCACATACGCTGTTTATTACGATTCGATATATTTATTGAACACTTACCCCAATCTACGTTGTGCGATATCAGTAGGCGTGGGGGTGCCTAACCCAACGCCTGGTCATACAGACAATTACTATGTAGCAACAGGCAGAGATGGGGACTCGGTGGTATTAACGATTGCCCCCGATGGTAAAGCAACAGCTGTTTTCAATAATATCCAAATGAGAGATTCTGCAGGTAACTTGAGCATATTATCTGGTAAATTGGTTTCAAGTAATTAAAGGCTCCAATTCTCAACGATGTATTGTTGTGCAAGATTGTCCAAAGCAAAAAAGGCATTGTTTACATTGTGATGGGTGTAGTTCGTTTTCCAATGAATTGAGCTAAATTATCAGTTAATTAATTGCTCATTTATTTTTAGCGATGATACCATTCAAAAAAAATTTTCTAAGATGTCTTCCTTCAGCATCAAACCGGCTCCTGATTATTTAGATGGTGCAAAAGTGCTCAAATGGGCATGGTCAGGCGACCAGCCTTTCGGGGTTATGAAATATTCCGATAATAAAGATAATCTTGAGCCCATCAAAGTTTATGGCCTCGCTATTTGTATATATGAGAAGTCAAATTCCATGTACCGGTTTAGCTGTGATAAAGATTGGGAGGTTGTTAATGATTCGCAAGAAAACTCAATTCAAGGTGCAATCGATAGTATTCCGGAACAATACAAGAATGCAGAGAGGGTCTGGTACGAAAAATAAACGATGAAACTAAATCAGAGATAGAGATATTAATAATCGTTCGGTTGCAACAACTACATCTTATCAGACTAATGTTGTAACTTCAGCTTGCTCTTCTTTCACACTCTTGAATAAAAATCATTCATGCAAGACCTTGCTAAAATCGGGCGTCTATTGTACGGCATAGGCATTGCTGCATTAGGTGTACATCAATTGATCATTAAAGATTTTCGCCCTGAGATCTTGCCTCCTTTTCCAACATGGGCTCATTCATATACTATTATCCCGATTTTTGCGGGCATTGCTTTAATAATCGCAGGTATTATCATTTCAGGCCTGTTGAAAATAAAAACAATCAGCACAAAAAATATCTGTCTTTATCTTGGGTTTTGTTTTCTCATATTAATCATCGGTTTTCAACTGCTGAATATCCTGATCATCAGCAGCAATAATGCTTCTCGTCTGGATGGCTGGTTTGGTCTTGGTGAAGAGCTTGCTTATTGCGGAGGCGCTTTCGTGATGGCAGGCTCATTCCCTGCGAATAATGTAAGCTCAGGCAAAAAAAACTTTTTTATATCGTTCTTAGAAAAACTCATTCCTGCAGGAAGAATTTTTTATTCTTTGCTTATTATATTATTTGGGTGCAGCCATTTTGTTTTTCCTGATTTTGTGTCTACGATGGTCCCGAAATGGTTGGGGCTGCCGATGTTCTGGACTTACTTTGTTGGATCATTGCTGATCGCTTCAGGCATTGCCATTATTTTCAAAATATGGACAAAGACAATTGCTCTTTTATTAGCAATCATGCTTTTTCTTTTCTTTCTTTTTTTTCATGTGCCTGATGCCATTGCACATCCCAAAGAATCCGGCGGGGCTGAGATTGTGCGTGCTATTGTAGCGCTGCTTTTCTGCGGCATCGCACTGGTCATCTCATCAATCAATAACCCCAAAAAAATAATTTCGGAATAAAAGATCATTTCTCAACCGCAACGAAATTTATATGTAATCAAATCCAATGTTATGAGCACCACACAAAACTCCGGCACACAAGGTGAGATCATTTCTTACCAAAAGCTCAGGACTTTTATTGGGATCACAGGCATCCTTCTTCCTTTGCTGACTGTGTTCGGTTCTTTTCTATTCAGCGCAGGAAATTATTCCTGGCAGCATTCCATCAGCCATTTTTATTACAGCAAAATGCACATCATTTTTGTGGGAACGCTTTGTGTGCTCGGCGGCTTTCTCATCACCTACAGGGGCACTGCCCACAAAGCAGGCAACCCATGGGAGAACAGGGTTTCAAATATCGCCGGGGTTTGTGCCTTTGGCATTGCTTCATTCCCCACCGGCTTCGATGGCTTCAGGCCTCCGTCAGGAGGTTCTAACCAATACATCCATCTGCTTGATCCGCCGAATGAATTCTGGGGTGGCATGCATTTCGCTTTTGCTGGATCGCTGTTCCTCTGCTTCATTCTTTTTTGTCTTTGGTTCTTTCAAAAGCCTGACGCAGTGTATACCGGCGACCTCGAGATAAAATGGAAGCGCAGGAAAGCATTCTATAAATTTTGCGGATGGGGAATTGCAGTCAGCATCATCATGATCGCACTGTTCAGCTTCATCATTAAGCCCGCCGAAGGAGTGTTTGTGTACAGCACATTTATTTTTGAAACAACATCATTGTGGTGCTTCGGAAGCGCATGGCTCATTAAAGGATCTGCAGCCTGGTGCCACCTGCCGATTGTGGGAAAGATGATGAAGCCATTAAGGTGATGTTTTAGAATTCATGATGTTCACATAAGGATGAACGTTGGTTTTTTGCCGTTTGCCTTGGTTGGTGTCATCATTCATATCATCCAAAAAACAATGAGCGCTGACAACCAAACAATCGACAATATTAATCGATCAAAGGCCAAAAACTTTTGATCAATGAGCAAAAACTTTCAATCAAAGACCAATAACAAGTGAGCAATTGCCAAAAACTTTTGATCAAAGGCCAAAAACAACTGAGCAATCGCCAAAAACTTTTAATCAAAGGCCAAAAACAACTGAACAATTGCCAAAAACTTTTGATCAATGAGCAACAACTTTCAATCAAAGGCCAACAACAATTGATTTTATGGCATCAGGCGGGGAACATCGAAACAGTTTATGCTGTCATTGTTGCAGCTTGCCCAGTCATCAGTATTGACCGAAACAATCATTTATCATCACAAAATGCCGATGCCATACACTTTCACCATTTGCCGCCAAAGCGCCTGATAATTGTTACCTTTAAAACTCTAAACAATTACGTTACATTTCATTGGGTCTTGGCACATGCGCAAATTTTTTTTTAATAAAATCACGCTGGTTATACTGTTTATTGCAGTATGCATTTTCATTTTTGTAAAAGCCGGAACAGTCAAAAAGCCTGAAGCCATTGCAAAGTTCGATAAATCACTTCCTGCAGTAATCGACTACAACCTGCATGTAAAACCCATTCTTTCTGATAAATGTTTTTTATGCCACGGCCCTGATAAAAATCATGGGCAAAAAGCAGGATTAAATCTTTCCAACAGTGAAGGCGCTACAGCGGAATTAAAAGATGGTACACATGCCATCGTTCCGGGCAATCTTAACAAAAGCGAATTGTACAATCGCATCATTACTAATGATGCAGATTTATCAATGCCAACTAAAGCATCGAACAGGATATTGACGGATTATGAAAAAGCTGTTCTAACAAAATGGATCGAGCAGGGAGCTGTGTATAAACCTCACTGGGCATTTACTGCTCCTGAAAAAAAGAATTTGCCCGAAGTAAAAGATAAAGCGTGGCCGAAAAACGGCATCGATTATTTTGTGCTGAACAAATTAGAAGAAAATAATTTGAAGCCTTCGCCGGAAGCGGATAAAGAAACATTATTAAGAAGAGTGACTTTAGATCTTACCGGCCTTCCTCCAACGATTGAAGAAACGGATGCATTTCTCGCAGATAAATCTCCCGATGCTTACGAAAAAGTTGTCGACAAATTGTTGCATTCTCCGCAATATGCAGAGAAGATGACGGTGGATTGGTTGGATGTTGCGCGTTATGCAGATACTTATGGTTACACGGTTGATCGTTATCGCCCGATGTGGCCCTGGAGAGATTGGGTGATCAAAGCATTCAATGATAATATGCCGTTCGATAAATTCGTTACCTGGCAATTAGCTGGCGATCTTTTGCCGAATGCAACACGTGAACAGAAATTAGCAACCGCATTCAATCGCAACCATGCGCAAAATGCAGAAGGTGGAATTATCAATGAAGAATTCAGGAATGAATATGTGATTGACAGAACGAGCACATTCGGAACTGCATTTCTTGGTCTCACTGTTGGTTGTGCCCGCTGCCATGATCATAAATTTGATCCTGTTTCTCAAAAAGATTTTTACAGCCTCTATAGTTTTTTTAATAATGTGGATGAGCCCGGGCAAATTTCTTTTGATAATTCTGCACCCGGTCCTACTATATTAATGACAGATGCTAAACAAGATTCCACCATTGTTTATCTTACTAATAAAGAGAAAGAAAAAATAAATGAAGAGAATGCAATTGTTGAAAAAGAAAAACCGGATTTTGAAAAATGGAAACAAAAAAATGGAAATAGTATTTCTTTTGATCTGAAAAAAGGAATGCAGGCACATTATACTTTTGATAAGCTGGTGAAAGATTCTTTTATCAATGAAATCAATCCAAAAATAAAAGGCGGAGTTGCGGATCCTGTTCTTGTTCCCGGAAAATTTGGCAATGCATTCAAATCAAACGGAGATGATATTTTGAAATTGGGAAAGGTGGGAATCTTCAATCGCTTTCAACCATTCTCCATTGGCGTGTGGATCAATATTCCAAAGGATATTAATAAAGGCATCATTTTTCATAAAGGAGATGGCGATATCACTTACGGCTTCCGCGGTTATTTCCTTCGCCTGCGAGATGATAAAGTTGAATTCTTAATGGCACATACCTGGCCTTATGATAATATTTTGAAAGTGACCGATCAGGAATTGCCAAAAGAAAAATGGATACAGTTGACGCTCACTTATAACGGATCCGGAAAAGCAGATGGAATAAAATTATTTGTGGATGGGAAAGAAGCAAACATGATCACGGAAAAAGATAATTTGTTCAAAGATATTTTGTTTGATAGGAAAGATGAACCGGGATTACAAGTAGGCGCGGATTGGCGTGGCACGGGATTTAAAAATGGATTGGTGGATGATATTTATGTTTACGATAGAGAACTTAATCCTTCTGAAGTGCCGATGCTTTTGAAATCATCATCGCAAATGAAATCGGTTATGCCTGACCGTGACCTTCAGCAATATTATTTTTCTGCTGTTTCAAATGCGTACCAACAAAAAGAAAAAGAACTGCAGGATGTAAGACAGGAAAGAAACAAATTGATGGAAAATATTCCTGAGTTGATGGTAATGGAAGAGATGAAGCAAAAGCGGCAGGCACATATTTTACTTCGCGGAGCTTATGATGTACCCGGCGCAGAAGTGCATGCTGATGTACCGAATGCAATTATGCCATATCCCGCAAACCTGCGCCGCGACAGGCTTGGGCTTGCTCAATGGTTGATGGATGCAAAAAATCCGTTAACCGCACGGGTAATTATGAACCGTTACTGGCAAGCTTATTTTGGAACAGGTATTCAGAAAAGCGCAGATAATTTCGGTAACCAGGGTTCTGTTCCTTCTAACCTTGAATTATTGGATTGGCTTGCGGTGACTTTTCGCGAATCAGGTTGGGACGTGAGAGCAATGCAAAAATTAATCGTCACATCTTCTACTTATAAACAATCTTCTCATGCAAGCCCTGAGTTGTTAGCAAAAGATCCTG
>DATGIX010000118.1:0-16952 GCA_035295505.1 Puia sp.
GGGTCACCCAAATGAAAAGCAACGCAAAAAAAATTACCAATGCTGCTACAGAGGGATTAGATAAAGACGGTGGACTTTGGTATGAATATGAGTTAGCAACAAATAAATTGATCAAAGAAAAACATTGGTGGCCTCAGTCCGAAGCAATGATTGGTTTTATGAATGCATATCAAATAAGCGAAAAAAAAGAATACCTTTTGTATTCTTATCATAGCTGGCAATTTGTGAAGCAACATATTAAGGACAATAAAAAAGGAGAATGGTTTTGGGGCGTGAATGATGACTATTCCATCATGCAAGGTCATGATAAAGCAGGTTTCTGGAAATGCCCTTATCATAATTCCCGTGCATGTTTGGAAATCATTCGAAGAATTTCAATGTTAACCTGAAAATAAAATTCAGGCAATTTGATACAATTTTAAATAAACAGATTTGATATAGTTAACTCTTTTAAAATAGTTATATGAAACTAAAACTAAACAAACTCAAATATTATCTGATCCTCCCTGCATCAATAGCAATAACATTTTTTCATACTGCTGATGTTCTTGCACAAAATAATTCCATTGGTATTTTCGATGGGCAAACAGATGTTGGCAATCCTGTAATCAAAGGCAGCACTGTGTTTGATAATAAAACACAATACTATTCGGTAACAGGTTCCGGAAGCAATATATGGGCAGATCATGATCAGTTTCATTTTGTCTGGAAAAAAATAAAAGGTGATTTCATATTGCGCGCCAATGCAGCTTTTCTTGGTAAAGGCATAGAAGATCATCGGAAAATCGGATGGATGATCCGCTCATCCTTAGATTCATCCTCGCCGCACGTGAATGCAGTGGTTCATGGGGATGGCCTCACTTCTTTGCAATTCAGGAGAACAATAAAAGGAACAACAGAAGAAATCAAATCTTCAATTACCGGCGCAGACATCATTCAACTTGAAAGACGAGGAAATATTTATATCATGTCCGTTGCCCGCAAAGGAGATTTGTTTGTGAAAAATGAAGTCGCCGATATTAATCTTGGCGATGATGTGTATGTGGGCATATTTGTTTGTTCTCATAATGCTTCTGTTTCTGAAAGGGCTTTGTTCAATAATGTTCGCATTGTTGTTCCTCCTAAAAAAGGATATGTTGCTTATAAAGATTATATCGGAAGCGCCATTGAGATATTGAATATTGAAGATGATAACTGCAGGGTTGTTTATCAATCGCCAAAATCGTTGCAGGCGCCGAATTGGATGAAAGATGACGGATCGCTTTTATACAATAGTGAGGGACTGTTATATAAATTTAATTTAGCCATGCATCAACCGGAATTAATGAATACAGGATCTGCAAAAAGTAATAACAATGATCATGTAATTTCTTTCGATGGAAAAATGCTCACTATTAGTAGCCAAAGTGCAGCAGACAAAGGCGGATCAATTGGATATACTGTGCCGATTGAAGGTGGCGAGCCAAAAAGGATTACTGAAACAGCTCCATCTTATATGCATGGATGGTCTCCTGATGGAAAAGATCTGGTGTTCACAGGTCAAAGAAATAATGACTTTGATGTTTATAAAATAAGCTCATCAGGTGGCAAAGAAATCAGGCTTACTGATGCGCCAGGTCTTGACGATGGACCTGAGTACACTCCCGATGGAAAATATATTTATTTCAATTCTGTGCGTTCCGGCATGATGCAGATCTGGCGCATGAAACCGGATGGATCCGATCAGGAAAGGATAACAAACGACAGCCTGAACGATTGGTTCCCCCATATTTCGCCGGATGGAAAATGGATCGTCTTTATTTCTTTCAACACAGATGTGAGCCCGGGCGACCATCCGTTTTATAAGCACGTTTATTTGCGCATGATGCCTGCAAGTGGTGGAACCCCTAAAGTGATCGCTTATCTCTACGGTGGACAGGGAACTATTAACACACCATCATGGTCGCCGGATAGCAAGCACATTGCTTTCGTGAGCAATTCACAATTATTGTTTGATATTTTTCCGAAAGAGAAATAATTTTTATCAACCTATTTTAACCTAACATCAATTCAGGAACATCATGAAAAACATTGCAGCGATTCTTGCCGCATTATTATTTGTAAACTTTTCTTTTTCTCAAGCTAATTTGTCTGATGAACAAAGAGCAATGGCGCTTTTAAAGCAAATGACGCTTGATGAAAAAATCGGTCAGATGACACAGGTGACGCTTGGAGTTGTTTGCACTCAGCAAGATGGAGTTCTTGATACATCAGCATTGCGAAAGGCAATACAGAATTATAAAGTCGGTTCATTATTAAATGTTACCAATCATGCATTGACAGTGGAACAGTGGCATACTGTAATTACTCAAATTCAGGATGAAGCAAAGAAAACGCGGTTACACATTCCCGTTATTTACGGACTCGATGGCATTCATGGCCAGACTTATACACTTGAATCAACACTATTCCCCCAAAATATTGCAATGGCTGCAACGAGAAATCCAGAGCTTGCAAAAGCTGTTACAAAAGTTACAGCTAAAGAATTGCGTGCTTCCGGCGTTCGATGGAACTTTGCTCCGGTGCTGGATTGCGGCCGACAGGCATTATGGTCCCGCTTCGCAGAAACCTATGGCGAAGATGTTTATATCGGAAAAACAATGGGTGCAACTGTTATCAAAGCTTATGAAGAAGATGGATTAAAAAATCCAACTGCAGTTGCGAGCTGTATGAAACATTATCTCGGTTATTCTGCGTCAAGAACAGGAAAAGACAGGACGCCGATTTATATGCCTGAAATTGAAATGAGGGAGTATTATCTTCCTCAGTTTCGCGAAGCAGTGAAAGCAGGTTCTTCGTCAATCATGATTAACTCAGGGGAAATAAACGGAACACCTGTTCATGCAAGCAAATATTTATTGACGGATGTATTGCGCAAGGAACTTGGATTCGAAGGCGTGATTGTTACTGATTGGGAAGATATCAAACGTCTGCATGATCGACATAACGTGGCTCCAACACCGCGTGCTGCAGTCGCAATGGCTGTGAATGCAGGTATTGATATGAGCATGGTGCCAACTGATTTTTCTTTCTTTGATTTATTGAAAGAAGCTGTTCAGAAAAACGAAGTCCCTATGAGCAGAATTGATGATGCTGTGAAAAGAATATTAGTGCTGAAATTAAAATTGGGGTTGTTTGAAAATGCTTATCCTGAAACTATAGCTGCGGCAAATTTCGGCAAAACAGAATATCAGTCTTTAGCGCTTGATGCAGCGCATGAATCGATGACGCTTCTTAAAAATCAAAATGATATTTTACCTCTTGCGAAAAATAAAAAAGTATTGGTAGCAGGGCCGGCAGCGCAAAGCATAAGCGCATTGAATGGATGCTGGAGCTATACCTGGCAGGGAAAAGACGAGCAATGGTATCCGAAAGACAGCAAGACAATTCTTCAAACAATAATTGATAAAGTCGGAAGCACAAACGTTCTCACATGCACCGGAAAAGGTTTTGATAATCCGATAAATTTTGATGCGGAGAAATTGAAATCTGCATCTACAGGTGCAGACGTGATTGTTTTATGCCTTGGAGAAAACGCTTATGCAGAAAGCCCTGGTAATACACGTGACCTGATGTTGCCTGATGAGCAAATTAATCTTGCCAAAGCTGCGGCAGCCACCGGGAAGCCAGTGATATTGGTGCTTTCAGAAGGTCGCCCACGTTTTATTACAAACATAGAACCGCAAATGAACGGGATATTAATGTCGTATTGGAGTGGAAAAAAATCTGCTGAAGCAATTGCAGATGTTCTGTTCGGCGATTACAATCCTGATGGAATACTTCCTTTCAGTTATCCAAAAAGCATGGGCGAAATGGTTCTGTATGACAGAAAGCCAACTGAAGAAATAAGAGAAGTTTTCAATGATAATATCAGTGGCGGATATGATCCGCTTTATCCTTTTGGTTATGGCTTGAGCTACACGAAATTTCAATATGGAGATATTCAGCTCAGTTCAAACAATTTAAAAGCTAATGAAAAAATTACGGTGTCCATCAGCGTTAAAAATACAGGCGCACGCGAAGGAAAGCATACAGTGGAATTATATTCCCATCAATTATACGCAAGCATTACTCCAAATATGAAACGACTTCGCGCATTCAAGAAAATATCTCTGAAAGCTGGAGAGCAACAAACAGTCAGTTTCTTCATCGATAGAAATGATCTCGCTTTTGTAAATGCGCAGCTTAAAACAGTGACAGAGTCCGGAGATTTTGATCTGATGATAGGAGATAAGAAAGCAAGGATTAATTATAAGCCATAAAAAAACTGCGATTTGCCCCTCCCTTTCGAAACCGTGGCACAAATCGCAATCTATAATTAGTGAACATTTATGGTGTGCGATTGAAATAAAAATCGTTTTCTGAGACTTTTAATTCTCGGCAATTTTTGCCGAATATTTTAGATATACGCGATTAACAATTTCAATTAAATTCCCGGAAGGCTCTGAGGAATATTGATCATGGGCGTTTACCCAATTCCATTCCCAATCTTTGATTGCTTTTTCAAAAACAGTTGTTTCCATTCTGTCGCCATTCAGCATTTTTTGTTTCATATATGTGAAGAATTGCTCCCAGCGCGGCTTGTAGAACCCTTTGATAAGCCCCGCCCATTGGCGATTTGAGTATTCATGCAATTCGCTTTCCTTATCGCCCCAAAGAGTAACTATGTCTTTTGCATTCAGTTCATACAAATTCTTTTCTTTTTCATCAGCGCCGCAACTTCTTGCATCGGCAATCCATTTGCCTAATAAAAAATCTTTTCTGGTTGATAATAATTCATCCATGTCGTCCATCAATTCAATAAACTGTTTTGAATATGTATCATAGGAAATAATATCATGTTGCAAATATGCGAGCACCCATTTTTGATGTATGGTGGTTGCATAATTGGCAAGTACTTGTCTTGTGATGTCAACAAGATCATATTGAAAGCCATCACTGTTTTGTAATTGTGGGATTGATTTCACAAATAAATCCCAGGCTTTCAGTAAATCTTTTGGATTATAATCAAGCTTTGTTCTTACTCGGTCACCCCAAGACTCCGTTGTTGGCCTCGAAACAATAATTGATTCCGGGCCACCTTCACCGAAGCCTCCATTGTAAACAGTTTCAGAAAGTATTTTCCATGCTTTGTTGATATCCTCATTTTCAATTCCATAACGTTGATGCGCATACGCTTTTAGCCATTCAGATAAATTAACGGGCTCATCTTGCCAAACATTTTCCAGCATCAATTGATAAAGCGCAGGATTTTGTTCGATGCCTTCCGGTGTTAAGCCAATGCCAAGCATCTTGCCGGAAGTTTTATCATGCAATGATGCTGCCGGATTTTCTGCTACACTATTCATTCTTCCCCACAAAGAAATATTGCCACCGAAATTGTGAAGCATATTCCATATCCATGGTTTGCCATAATATGCATTTGTACGGTTCCACACAGGATGGCTTTCGCTGTACAAATCAAGCATGATCATGTGATCATTAGGAACAGCATTGAGCAAAGCTTGTATCTGCGTGGGTTTCCAGAAATCAGATTGATAATGGAACATCCAGCCCTGCATTACCCAAACTGCTTTAGGGTCTGCAAGTGCCATTGACTGAAAAACTTTTTTGCTGATATCATTCAGATACGTTGAATCATTTGTTGGTGGAAGATTTTCGTTGAAGGTATCTGCAGAATAAAAATGGTCACTGCCATATGAGTCTGTTTGTTCCTGAATAAAGACTTTGCCGATTTTTTCAAACATCGGGTCAGACGGATCAAGGATATAAACATCATCAAAGCCTGCGCCCCAATTTGTTTTTTTCACTTTTGCAGAAGGAAATTTTTCTTTGAATGAAGGTGGCACATGTCCTGTGAATGCAGGCAGCACGGGTTTCATTCCCATTGCTCTTTCTGATGCTAAAATTTTTTTCTGCAATGTTTCATGCTCATCTTTCCAATGTTGTGATAACGGACCATCCCACGCATCTAAGTTGCCCATCCAGAACCAGGAAAAATATGCAGGACCAGAGAAAAATTTATCAAGTTCGCTCTCAGTAAATCCCATTTGTTTGTAGACCCGCTGCCATATTGCTTCTTCACCGGTTACTGCCAAAGGCATGTTGATGCCATTGAGTGCCATCCAATCAATTTCTTTTTGCCATCTTTCCCAACTCCACCAGCTCATAGAATAATTGAACGTGCAGTAGTTTAAATAATAGCGATATTGATAAGGAGTTGCTTTGTGTATTTTTTCTTTTACAGATGGAAGCTTTGCAGGCATGTTCATATTAATGCCGTTCCATGTTATTAAACAGTTGCAATAATTTTTTAAATAATAATTTAGTGCCGAGGCGATGCTGATGCCATTGCTGCCACGAAGTATTATTTTCCCTTTTTTACTTTCTATTTCAAAAACATCTTTTCCATTTTGAGGAGGGATATATTCTTCAATGAATGAAGAAGATTTTTCTTTCACAATTCTTTGCATGAAGGATTCGATGGCAGGTTTATTTAGCTGCGCGAAAACATGCTGAAAAAGGAATACAGGAAATAAGAGCAATAATGTTTTTCTTTTTTTCATGTTGAATAATGATAAGTTTAAAATTATTTATTAGAAGCATTGTGAAATAGCGAACATGATTCTGCATATCAAATTTAGTTTCATGACAAAAAGAAACCCATAAAGTTTTTAGGCTTTACGGGTTCTCTAACATTAATCATTGCCAAGAAAAATTCTTAAAATTCCTATAAGCCTATTGATAATTCGGATTTTGTGTGATCACACCTTTGCTTTCGTCAATAATTTCCTGCGGAAGCGGTATATAATAATTTTTCGGTCTTGTAAATGTCCTTCCAGGGATGATCACTGTTCCGTTATAAGGCGCTAATGGAGAAGCTGCTTTTGGTTTGCTCACAATCGTATCAAGATTGATCACACCGGCTTTATCCCAACGTAACAAATCTTGCCAGCGAATGTTTTCACCACCTAGCTCAACCCTTCTTTCATGTATTAATTGATTAATTGTTGCACCCGAAACTGGTAATAATCCTGCCCGGTGGCGAACTGCATTGATCTCAGCATCTCCTGCACCCGCACCACTTGCCATGATTTTTGCTTCAGCAACCAACAGATAAACATCTGCACTACGCAACAATGGCTGTTTAAGATTGAAATCCAAACCACCGTCGCCATTTGCTAAATATGCAGTGTATTTTCTGATATAATAGCCGGTTGTTGACATGGAAGGAAGCAAGCGGCCTGTTTGCTGATCTGTCATTCCTGTAAAAAATGGGCTTGTTGCATCTGATGCTGAAACTTTAGCCAGATTAGTTTGATAAGGGATTGTATCGCCTACTGAAATAAGCGTGGCACTTTTGCGTGAATCACCAGACTCAAACTCTTCAGCAAAATTTTCTGTAGGATGATGAAAGCCCCAGCCTTGCCATGGCCTCGGAGAAAAATAAATGCTTATCGGCGAATTAGGAAGGTTCGCTTCACCATTGCCATTCCAAACAGCAAAAAGTATTTCAGTATTATTTTCCTGTTGTCCTGATGTGAAATTCATTGAATAGCTGGTAGCAAGCGCGTAGTTCGGATCGCTGACAACTTTAGATCCGTAGGTGATTGCGTCCTGATATCTTGCCTCTGTCATATACAATTTGCAGAGCATGCCCCATGCAGCGCCTTTGCTCACCCGGCCTCTGTCTGCAGCGCCATAAGTTTCGGGAAGCAAATTTGCTGCTTGCAATAAATCAGATTCAACCAATGCGCGAACCGTATCGACACTGGATTTTGGCACATTATAAGTACCGGTAAGCACATTCGATTCCGTGATTACCGGTATTTCGCCATAAATATTGCTGAGAATATAATATGCGTAGGCCCTTAAGAAATATGCTTCACCCAGCGAGCGGCTTCGGATAGAATCATCCATTACCGGCACTTTGGGAATATAGATAATCGCATTATTTGCCCGGGCAATTTGTTCGTAGGCAAAAGGCCACGTGATGTAGACCAATTGTTGAGACGGGTCTACGTTGAAACTTTCTATTACCTTAAAATCAGGGTGGTCGCCATCTACTGAAATGTCATCGGACTGATCATCAAAAGCATATAAATCGTGGCCGATCCAGTCTTCAATCATCAGTTCATTATAAATTCCCAATACGCCGGCAATCACGTCATTCTGGTTACGCCAATAGTTAGCCGTTGTATATTGTCCCGTCGGACTTTGTTCAAGCGGATGCTTCACGCAGCCGAACAAGACGCATGCTGCAACAATCGGCAAAGTTAAAAAGATGATGAATTTTATTTTCTTCTTTTGCATAATGTCTTTTTTTAAAAACTAAAAATTTAATGTTGCGCCTATGGTAAGGTTTCGGGTCGATGGATATTGCGCAAGATCTACACCTCGCTGCGAGTTCGGTGGTGTATTGCCGTTAGGATCAGTATTTGTATATCCGATTTCAGGAGTATAACCTTTATAGCCAGTGATCATAAAAAGATTATATCCACTTACGTAAATCCTGATTTGTGGCAACAATACATCGCTCACTTTGATTCTTTGCAAAGTATAACCTATTGAAAGGCTTTTTAAAGAAACATATGAGCCATTTTGTACCCAAAGACTTGATGAACGATAGTTTTGGTTCTTGTTGAAGATGCTCATTCTTGGAATGCTGTTGCTGGTTCCGGCACCGTGCCATCTGCCCAATTCTTCGCTATACCAATTGTAAACCTGTGTTGCATCTAAACCGGAAAGACGGTCTGCGTTGTACAACTGAAAACCTGCAGCGCCTGCAAAGTTGAAATTGAAATCAAAATTCATATAATTGAGTGAACCATGCAAACCGAAAACAAATTTTGGATTTGGGTTGCCAAGGTTCACGCGATCAGCATCAGTGATGACTCCATCTTTTTTTCCATTCGGGCCGCTGACATCAACGAATCTTACATCGCCGGGTTTGATATTTGGCTTATTTGGGTCATTAGCAATGTTCGGATCACCGTCGATATCAGCCTGAGTTTGATAAAGGCCATTTGCTTTATAACCATAAAAAGAAGCGATCGGCTGCCCTTCATAAGTGCGTGAGATATCTACGTTTTCTCTGCCATAAGGTGTTGACGCGATATAAGTAGAATTTCCATAAAGCCTTGTTACCTTATTGCTCATGAACGTTCCGTTGACGCCAACTGAGTAATTAAATTTTCCTGCTATGTTCTGGTAATTCAATTCTATTTCGACACCATGATTGTTGAGCTTTCCGAGATTATAATCAGGAAGTGTGATGTTTCCGCCATCATCAGGCAAATTTGTTTGCGCCCCAAAAGTTTCAACAATGTTTAGCGGTATCAACATATCGGACGTGTTCTTATTGAAATAAGTAATGACGGCGTTCAAATGATTTTTCAGCGTTGACAATTCCACGCTGATATTAGTCATCACAGCTCTTTCCCAGGTGATATTTGGATTTGCGAGAGTCGTGATATAAGCACCGTTATAATTGGTCGTTGTTGCGCCAAGGTTATATCCATATTGGCCACCGCCACCAGTGCTGATGATACTAAGGAATTGGAAATCCTTTACATTCTGATTTCCTAATTGGCCCCAGCCACCGGTGATTTTTAAAGAATTTATTTTGTCTTTTGCTCCTTCAAAAAATTTCTCTTCTGAAATTCTCCATCCTGCAGAAAACGCAGGGAAATATCCCCAACGTTTTCCGGGAGCAAATTTGCTGGATCCGTCAGCTCTCATCGTTGCTGTTAAAAGATATTTATTATCGAACGCGTAATTGGCGCGAACGAAATAAGATTGAAGGCCAGCTCCATTGTAATTATTGCCATCATTGCCGGCTGAAGACAGGTTCCCAACTCTCAGCACACGTTGATCATAGGCGGTATCATTATAACCGTTTCTTCCGGCATTGAACCAATTGCCATTATAGGATTGTGCAGAATAACCTCCGGTGAGTGTAAGGCTATGAACATCGTTGAACGTCTTATTGTAAGTAAGAAAATATTCTTCAAGGAATGTTGTGCCTTTACTAAAATTCTGGCTCAGTGAAGAAATAGAAGGCCCGCGGGTTTGACCTGGTAACGCGACACTAAAATTATAGCCGTCACCGATGCTATGATCATAACCATAGTTTGCGCGAACTTTCAATCCTTTAATAATTTCCACTTCAGCATAAGCATTTGCTAATATGCGATCTGTTTTATTATATGCGTCTGTTTCGTTGGCAGTTGCAACAGGATTGTTGATATCACCAAGCTGATTGTCTGCCTGAGAACTTCCCCATGATCCATCAGGGTTTCTCACAGGCAATGCAGGATTGAAACGAATGGCTGTCCATACCAATCCCGTTTGAGAAGATTTTGTGTTCGGCGCATTTCCATTTGTGTTGGAATACAAAATATTTTCTCCAACTTTTATACGGCTGCCGATTTTATGTTCGGAATTAATACGGAAACTATAGCGCCTGAAATAAGAATTTTCAATCATGCCCTTACTGTTAAAATAGTTTCCCGAAAAACTGTAATTTGAATTAGCATTGCCTCCACGAAGTGCGAAATCTGCATTTTGTGTATTCCCTGAGGTCATCAAAGCTTTTTGCCAGTTGGTGCGCTGTGTAGCGTAATAAGAATTGCCCCAGATAGTAGGCACAGAAAGACCATCATTTGTGTATGCTTCATTCTTCAGCATCACTAAATTGGGTGCCGTTAATACGTCAATAAATTTTACTGGCTTATCAGATCCCGTATATAGGTTGATGTTAGTTTTTAATCCTTCGCCATAATTTCCTTTTTTGGTTGTGATCAGCACCACTCCATTTGCTGCGCGGGAACCATAAATGGCAGACGCAGAAGCATCTTTTAATATTTCAATAGATGCAATGTCATTGGAGTTTACGTCGTTCAAGCCACCTGAAGGAATACCATCGATAACGATTAGCGGATCAGAGTTATTGATTGTTCCTGTTCCGCGGATTCGGATGCTTGGAACGCTTCCGGGAGAACCGTCGTCTCTCACAATATTAACTCCGGTCGCCCTACCCTGCAAGGCTTCAGCTGGATTGCTTATTGGAAGATTTTTAATGTCTTCTCCACCAACACGGCTGATAGATCCTGTAACATCTCTTTTTCTTTGTGTTCCATAACCTACTACAACAACTTCATTCAAGCCAGATGCATTTGGCTGCAGTTGTATGGAAATTGACTTTTGCCCTTTTAAAACATATGATTGTTCCTTATAGCCAACATAGCTGATCACCAGTTCGGCATTCGTAGCACCATTGATTGAAAAATTTCCATTCTCATCGGTTGCCACTCCTTTGGTTGAATTTTTTAATCTCACAGTAACACCGCTTAACGGCTTGCCGTTTTCATCCACTATTTTTCCTTTGATCACAGAAGTATCTGCAGCATTTTCTTTAAAATCTTCAATATTAGCAGGCGATATAATCACCGTCTTCTGATCATTGATCGTGTAGTTGAACTTGTCGCGCAACACGATTTTTAAAATGCTTTCAAGACCCGTATTGCTGACATCTAAATCAACCTTCCCGAGCTTGTCGATATAGCCATTATTATAAAAGAACCTGTATTTGCTTTGCTTTTGAATAGCAGTAAAAATCTTGGAAACATCAGCCTGTTTGAAATGAAGGCTGAATGTTTCCTGTGAATAGGTTCTTGCTGAAACCTGCAGGCAGGTAATTAGGACGAGGGCGAAACTTAACTTCATAAGCAACAGAAATTTGAGGCATGGAGCTAAGGCATGATAGGCTCTTGCCTTTTTGGATTTCTTCATAATTTTGTTTTGGTTGATTAATAATAGGAGCAAATGGTCTCAAGCTTCTTTGCTCCTTGTTTTTCATCTAAAGGGAAGAGCGTCACCTCTTCTCTTTTTTATGCATAAATCATGAATCGGAAAAAACATTTTTTGGCTTCATAGCAATCGTTTTAGTGTTTAAGCAATTGTTCAGCTATTTAATAAAGATGGATATTATTCCCATCTGCTTTATAATTAAAATGTGTTGTCATCCCCAGCACTTGCAGTGCCTGAAGGATGTTTTCTTTTTCAAACACTCCGGTAACATGCTCATCTTTTAATGACTCATTGTCAAAAGTAATATGCACATCATATCTTCTTTCAAGCATTCTTGCAACATTGTCAAAACTTTCATTGTTGAATATTAGCTTGTTTTCAACCCATGCTGTTTCTGCAACAGCAGTGCTGTTGTTGACAGGCAGCGATTGCACCTGATATTTCAGCTCATTATTGATTTGCTCATTGGCTGAATTCTTTGACTCGCTCTTTGCCTGGTTTTTTATTGTCAGTTTTTCATGTGGCGATAATATAATTTCTTTTTCAGGGTCATCGTCCATTATTATCTGCACTTTGCCGCTGATCAATGTTGTTTCAATATCTGCATCTTCATTATACGCTTTCACGTTGAACCTGGTGCCAAGAACTCTTACTGTTATTGTTCCGGCATGCACCAAAAAAGGCAGGTGAGCGTTTTTGGTCACTTCAAAAAAACCTTCGCCTTCAAGTGTCACTTCTCTTTTTGTGCCCGAAAATTTTTCGGGATATGTCAACTTGCTTCCTGCATTCAGCCAAACCTGTGTTCCATCTGACAGGGTTAGTTTTGATGTGCTACCGTAATGAACTTCTTCAATTTTTTTGTCTGTAGCTAACTGATGTTTGATAAAATATTCTTTATAATAAAAAATGCTACATCCTATTAACAGAGTTATTGTCGCTGCTACAATCCAGATTTTACGGAAGTTGTTTATCTTTTTAATCAGGCCATTTGATTTGCTGCTATTTTCATTTTCTTCAAAGAACTCCTGTTTGGTATTTAACTTGTTGGCGAGGTCTTCCCATCCGTGGTTCACCAATTCTTCTTTAGGTACGTCTTTTTCAAAATGGCTTTTGCTGCCTTTCAGGGAATACAACAACTCGTGCAGGTAAGCATACTCAGGATATTTCACCAATAAGCCCGACAATTCATCCAGTTCCTCATTTGATGCATCTTTGCCGAGTTTCTTTGATATCAATTCTGTTATTCTTGATTTTACCATGCCATTTTTGATTCCTTGACGAGAAGGACACAGCTATCTGCCTTTTTTCTTAAAGGGGAGGAGTCTTTTTAAGGAAAATATTTATGTAGGTCTTGCTATGCTTTCACAAAATATTCTTTCAGGGAGGGCTGAAGCAATTGCTCCAGTTTTTTTAATGCGATACTAACTTGAGTTGTGACAGTTTTATACGAAACTCCAAGTATGGTTGCCACTTCTTGTGAGCTGAGCCCGTCTTCTTTCACCATTTTGAAAATGAGCTTGCATTTTGGCGGTAATTGGTTGATGGATTGCTCAATCAGTCTTTTGAGCTCGTCTGTAATCAATATTTGCTCCTGATCGGGGCTGAGGTAAAAATGATCTGCTGAAAGATCATCGATACCAATATTTTTATTTGAATCATTTTTTCTCAGGTAATTCAAAGCTGTATTTTTTACACAGACATATAAGTACACAGAAATATTTTTGATGTCACAGATTTTGCTTCTTTGTTGCCAGAATTTTAAAAAGACATCATTCACAATTTCCTCAGAAAGTTCTTTGTTGCGGACAAATGCAAACGCAAACTGGAATAACCTGAAAACATTTTCTTTGTAAAACTCTTTGAAAGCGTTTTCGTCATTATCATCTTGTATGCGATGTAGCAATTGTTGCATAAAATTTAAAAGCCTGGTTTAATTACCTGAATGTTGCCATTATTTTTTGCAGCTATTATTAAAAAACCGTTGTTTGTTTTCAGAGTTATCAGATTACGCACATCACCGGGAATGAACAAACCGGTTTTAGAATAATCCAATGTTTCAAAACTGCCGTCTCCATTGCCTTTCAGCACAAGACCAATGCCTGCATCAAGCGGTCCCATCTGCGAGCGAAAGGGATAAAAATTTCCTGCAAGGATAATGTCTTTTTTCCCGTCTTTATTAAAATCTGTTGCAAACATTCCGTTCACTGCGCTCATTTGGGCATAAGATGGCAAAGGCAAAAGTGTAAATTTTTTATTTCCATCATTTCTGAGAAAAACGGATTGCAATGTTTTTATCTCTGCTGTTTTTGCGTTTTGCAATTGTTCATCTGTGAACAGGTCTTTTAATTGTGCATCTGCATAATCTTCATAACGCAGAAATTTTTTCTGTAATGAAGGAATTTGCGAAACAATTTCATCCTTGGAAAAATAAGGATAGCTTTTACCCTGATTGTAGTAGCAAAGAATCGGGTCGCTGATGCCATTTCCATAAAAATCAGAATAGGTGATCGTAAGTGGTTCTTGATTTGTGGCTTTGAACGTTGTATTTAGACCAAGATTGCCAACAACGATATCTGTGTCGCCATCATTGTCAAAATCATTAGCGAGGATGCGGTTCCACCATCCGGTTGTTTCAGTTAAGCCATAAGCTTTTGTTTCGTTTGATAATTTGCCATTGTGATTTTCAAAAATGGTAATCGGCATGAACTGACCGACAATAACGAGGTCTTTCCATCCGTCTTTATTAATATCAATCCATGATGCATCAGTGACCATTCCGCAAAACGCAAGAGTGGTATCAGATTGTGAAACATCTTTCTCAAATTTTATTCTCCCGGGAACACTTTTGTTTTTTAAAATAAAACTTTCAGGCGGCGCAGGATAGAAACCTGGTTTAACGCCACCGCCGACAAATAAATCCTGTAAGCCATCTTTATCAATATCCGCTGCACGCACGCAACTACCGCTTATTGTTTCTGCAGGCAAAGCATCAATCAATTCTTTAAAATTCCCATGCCCGTCATTTTCAAAAAATCTGTCCTGATAATTTTTATTGGTTGATGCATAATCAGCGCCGCCGCTCACAATATATAAATCCAGATCGCCATCGCCATCTGCATCAAAAAAAAGTGCATCGCTGTTTGAAGGTTTTTTATTATTATTCCAAGGCTGCGTGGGAGCAGCAATAAACTTTCCATCTTTTGTTTGAAGATATAAGATGCTTTCATAGTCTGCAGAACCGCCAATAAATAGATCTTCCAAACCATCGCCATTAACATCGCCTTTAGCAAGGCAAGGCCCGGTCTTCGATAATTGATAAGGCAATAAGGGAGAAATCTTAAAATCAACAAATGAGGATTGCTGATGCAAATAGTTGATTCCGGAATTTTGAGTCACATCTTTGAAAACCGGTTGTGCGTCTGCGTTAGTATTTCCTGGAGATGCTAATGCAGCTTCGTTCTCGTCGATTATTAATAAAGTGTCAGCTTTGATATTTTTCAACAAAGTTTCTTTTCCACCAACCCATTTTATATTGAGTGATTGAATGATGCTGTCATCTCCTAAACCGATATGCATAACCGGGTCAATAGAAGACTGAAATCCGCGGGATGTATATTCTTCCTGCATTTGATGATTGTGTGCAGTTTGCGCATACACTTTTGCGCCAATACCAAAAGTGTTCTTTCCTTCTCCTTTTAATTTTATTTTTAAATAATGAGCGTGTTTGTTTCGCGACGAATTATTTTTATAAATAGTTGCATTATCATTCAGGTTGTTAATAATTAAATCGAGGCTTCCATCATTGTTCAAATCCGCATATGCGGCACCGTTATTAACTGATTTTTTTGTGACGCCCCAATCTTCTGTAACATTGGTGAAACCAAGCTCGTGATTGTTTTTATACAGATAGTTTGTCAGTTTTGTCGATGGCATTTGCTGAACAAGCTGCCACATTTCATTTTTATTATTAGCAGGTTGAACATATTGTGCCGAATAGCCGGATGTATATTTTACAAAATCAAGATTAGTAATATCTCTCAAAATGCCATCTGAGATAAAAAGATCTTTCCATCCGTCGTTATCAAAATCTGCAAACAGTGGCGACCAGCTCCAGTCTGTTGCTGAAATGCCCGCCATTTGCCCGACTTCACTGAATATAGGAATGCCGCTGCTGTCGTTGCCATTGTTCAGTTGCAGTGTGTTGCGCATTTGCTGCTTATGAAACCCTGCGTTGAGGCGCATCATATATTTATCATATCCATCTGCTCCTTTCAATAATTTTTGCCGATGATTATTTTCCGGCAACATGTCAAGCGCAATGATATCAGTTCGCTCATCATTATTATAGTCAGCGATATCGCTGCCCATGGCAAACTCTGAAATGTGACCTGTTGCTTTTGTGAGCACTTCACGGAAAGTGCCGTCATGATTATTTAAGTATAGAAAATCTCTTTCATCATAATCATTCGTAACATAAATATCTGACCAACCATCATTATTGATATCGCTTATCGAAACACTCAATCCGAAATTCAATCCGCTGCCGTCAATATGAGCCTGCTCGCTCACATCCGTGAAGTGCCCGTTGTCATTTCGATATAAGCGATTGCCAAATTTCGCATTTCGTGTGGTGCGGAGTTTATTAGTATTGAAAAATGGATTAAAGAACATATCTGCATGATTCACCATGAACATGTCAAGGTCGCCGTCATTATCCATATCAAAAAAAGAAACAGTGGTGGTATAAGTGCCTGGTGCATCAAGCCCATATTCTTTTGCAGATTCTTTAAAAGAAGGAATTCCATCTTTTATTCCCTGATTGATATACAATTCATTTCTTCTGTCTTCGTCAGAACCTGGTCCCGAGTAGCAAACATAGATATCCAATAAGCCATCGCCGTTTACATCTGACATCACAACGCCCGTTTTCCATCTGGAACGCCCGCCAACACCGGATTTCGCAGTAATATCTTCAAATTGGAAATTGCCTTTGTTGAGATACAATTTATTAGAGACCATATTCCCGGTGAACATGATATCAGGCAATCCGTCATTATTGATGTCGCCGACAGCTACACCGCCGCCATTATACAGATATTCGT
>DATGIX010000119.1:0-17271 GCA_035295505.1 Puia sp.
ACCAATGCAATCCAATCCTGCATTGTTCCGTAATCCGGATTCACTGCATTATAATCTTTCACTGCATAATAACTTCCCATTTCTGATTCTGTTCCTTTTCTGCCGACGAGACCAATCGGTGTGATGGGCATGAACCATAAAATTTCAACGCCCATCTTTTTCAATCTTGGCAATGATTTTTCAAATGCTTTGAAAGTGCCTGCTTTTGTATATTGACGAAGATTCACTTCATAAATATTCGACTGATAACTCCATGAAGGGTGGCGAGAGGTGTCAGCAAAATTATTTGCAAATGAATGAGTGAGCGATAAAATACTTATTAATAAAAAAATGAAAACTTGTTTGTGCATGGCAAAACATTTTCGGAAAGTTAAAGAGAATATTTCACGCAAAGACGCGAAGACGCAAAGCAAGAAAAGGTTTTTTCTGCGGCTCTCAACAATGCTCTGTGGTTCTCTGTGACCGGAATAAATTAAATCAATCCCTTCAACTTTTCAACCACAATATCCACTTCTTCTTTAGTATTATGCGTGCTGAATGAAAAACGGATGGCGATTTCGTTGGGATTGTTTTTGATAGCGCGGATAACATGTGAGCCCTGGTCAGCACCGCTTGTGCATGCACTTCCACCGGATGCGCAGATATTATTAATGTCGAGGTTGAATAAAATCATTTCTGATTTCTCAGTTTTTGGAATACTTACATTCAAAACGGTGTACAAACTTTTTCCTGTAACATCACCGTTGAAAGAAACATTTTTGATGTGCTGTTGCAACTGCTTCATCATATACATCCTGACATCATTGATGTAAGTACTATCTTTTTCATGATTCTTTGTTGCCAGTTCAAGCGCTTTTGCAAAACCTACAATCCCGTAAATATTTTCAGTGCCGGCACGCATGTTCCGTTCCTGAGAGCCACCATGTATATAAGGATTGATTTTTACATTTTCGTTGATATATAAAATTCCAATGCCTTTTGGCCCGTGAAATTTATGAGCAGCACCATTGATGAAATGAACTGGCGTATTGCGCAAATCAAAAGGGAAATGACCAACAGTCTGCACTGTATCCGAATGAAAAATAGCTCCATATTGCTTGCATAAATTTCCAACTGCATGGATATCGAGGATGTTGCCAATTTCATTATTGGCATGCATGAGCGTTACCAAACATTTTTCAGTGCTTGTTGACAACAGCTCTTTCAAATCATCCAAATCAACATGACCATCAGGCAATAATTTCACATAGCTCAATGCAGCTTCACCTTTTTTATGAAGATGTTCTATTGTGTGAAGCGTTGCATGATGTTCGATGGGCGAAGAGATAATATGCCTGCAATCCAAATCACGCACAGCCGCATGAATAGCAGTGTTCGTGCTTTCAGTGCCTCCTGAAGTGAAAAAAATTTCAGCGGGATGCGCATTCAAAATTTTCGCAACTGTTTTGCGGGCTGTTTCAATGGCAAGCCTGCCTTCGCGACCATACGAATAAATTGAAGAAGGATTACCAAATTTTTCGGTGAGAAAAGGCATCATTGCTTCCAGCACTTGCGGGTCGAGCGCAGTAGTCGCCGCATTGTCAAAATAGATTCTTTGCATATACTTTCGAAAAGATGGCAAAGATAGGAATTAGTCGGGAGTTGGGAGTTCAGAGCAAATGAGTGGTAAGTAGTAAGTGATAAGTCAGAAACACCAAAACCATGAAAACACTTACGACCTACGACTTATCACTAACTGATATTTTTCAATTCAACAATCACCTCCGCGACACATCCTTCCAGACTTTTTTTGATTTCATGTTCCCAGAAACGAATCACTTTCCATCCATGACTGATTAATGTCTGTGTCACTTCCATATCACGCTGCATGTTCCGTTCAATTTTTGGAATCCAGTATGCTTTGTTGGTTCCAATTTTTTTCTTCTTGTTCTGCCAGTCGTATCCATGCCAGAAATCGCCATCAACAAATACCACCAATTTATATTTTGAGAAAATAATATCAGGATTTCCTAACACTTTTTTTGAATGCAGGCGATACCTGAAACCATAATTCCACAAAGCTTTTCGGAGCAGCACTTCCGCTTTTGTGTTTTTCGCAAGAATGCGGCTCATCACCGCCGAGCTTTTTGCTGATGCATAAAAACCTTCTTCCTCTTTGAATCGCGGCACTTTGATGATGAACTCATCGGAAGTTTTATATGGCTTAGGTTTGCTCATTTATTAATACAAATCTCACGCAGAGGCTTGGATTTATTGACACAAATTGCAAAAGGATTAAACTTTTCCAAAGCTTAAAATAACTGATGAATCAGGAGTGTAAGCTTAAGCTTTGGAAAAGTTAATGCTAACCACTGATTCAAAAAATACAATTTAAAGTCAGCAAACGAAAACTTAAATGCTTTCCCACCATTTGCTGAAAATCTGCGAATCACTTTTCAAATCAACTTCTTCTCCAATCATCGGAGTCAGAAGTTGAACGCTTTTGTTGACTGATGCAACTGAAACTCTTTTAATCGAATCGCTCCATGCGTGATTTGCCAACGCAAATTTTGCCCAATGAACGGCTAATAATTTTTTCGCCCTCAAATCTTCCGCAGCCTGGAACGTTTGCTCCGGCATCATGTGAATATATTTCCAGTTCTTATCGTATTGCCCGCATTCGAGAACGGCAATATCAAATGGGCCATATTCTGTTCCGATTTCTGCAAAGTGGACATCATAACCACTATCACCACCCAAAAATATTTTCATCGTTGGTGTCTTCAGAAAATAAGAAACCCAAATTGATTTATCTCTGCTAAATCCTCTGCCGGAGAAATGCCTGGCTGTGAAAACTGTTATTTCAAAACCTTCATCCAAAGTTGCTTTTTCATTCCAGTCTTTTTCGATGATTATATTTTTATCAAAACCCCAACCCTCAAAATGAGCAGCAACACCAAGACCGCAAATCATTTTTTTGATTTTTGGTTTTAGCTTCGTCACAGTCTCATAATCCAGATGGTCCCAATGGTCGTGAGAAATAAACAAATAATCAATTTCAGGAATGTCATCAGTTGTGTAAACATCAGAACCGGGAAAACTTCTTGTGGTAAATTTCACCGGAGAAGCAGCACCGCTAAAAACCGGGTCAACCAATATTTTTTTTCCATCTACCTGAATGAAATAAGAAGAATGCCCAAACCATACAATCACATTTTTATTTGAATCCAAGTTCAGCAAATCCGTTTTTTTTGAAGGAAGCGCTGATGGCGGTTTTGTATCTTTTCTTCTTTCAAAGAAAAACTCTTTCATCACTTTGTAATAGGTCGTGTCTTCTGAAATGGGCGGCGTGAAATTTTTATTCTGAAATTTCCCGTCTCTGAAATTCGGTGACTGCTGAATTCTTTTCAAAGCTTCGCCGGTTGCTAATGTTCCAAACTTGGGCTGATGAACAAAAACATAAACCATAATTATCAGTGCAAGAATAATAGCTGCGATTATTAACAAAATCATCATTTGCATCGGATTTTCATGAACAGAATTATACTAAAGTTCTTCGTTTGTTTTAATTCGCGCTGATTCGTGTAACATAATCATAAATCATTTTTGAAACTGTTGCCATTGCATTCTTTGCAGCTTCATCATCTTCTGTATTTTTTGAAAGCAGCACGAGAACATATTTTCCTCCATAAGGCAAGAAAACAATTCCGGAATCGTGATTAATTCCTTTTATCCATCCGGTTTTGTGCGCCACTCTCACTTCCTTAGGAAGTTTTGCAGGAATTATTTCATTGAAATGCTGGTCGAGCAAAATTTTTATCATCGCTTCCGATGATTTCTTATTGACAGCTTTTTCTTTTGCAATTTTTTCAAACAACAGCATTAAATCATAAGAAGTGATCACATTATTCAATCCTTTCTGATAAGCTTTATCATCTTCCACTCCACGAAGCACCTGCAAATCTTTCAATCCCATTTTTCTTATCGTCGCTGTCACATTTCTTGCACCGACCAAATCAATCAGCATATTCGTTGCGAAATTGCTGCTAACGGTAATCATCAGGTAAACCAAATTATTAATCGTAGTCTTCTGCCCTATTTTCTTATACAGCTCAAGTTCACTGTCATCATCCGCGGTCAAACTATAAGTGCTACTGTCAACAATACTTTTAAATTCGTTTTTTATCACAACAGAATCATCCAAAGAAAATTTTCCTGAAGCTGCTTGTTTATACACTTCAACCAACACAGGCGTTTTCATGGTGCTTGCTGCATGAAAAATTTCATGCTCATTAATAAAAAGAGTTTCGTTGTTCGACAAATTTTTGAAGGCTACGGCAAATTCGCCTTTTTGCAGATGCAGCAAAGAATCAATCTGAGTTCTTAATTCTTCAATTGATCTGGCATTCTGACTGTATAATGAAAAAGGAACAATCATTATCAAGAACAAGAATAACTTTCTATTTAGCATTCTTTTGGTTTTAGGAATAAATGTAGCTAATGTTTTGAAAGCATTCCGATGCTTCAGACGAATGAGCTTTCAATATATTTTAGACAAGAAGAATTTTGAATAATAAAAGGTTTTGTCAAACAATCATAAATACCAATCTTTACGGCTCTTTTTAACAACCAAAATAAATAAGCCTTGCATTTTTTTCACTGGATTTGTAAATTTTAAACTACTGCATTATGAGAAACATTTTTCAAACGGCTGCAATAGCGCTTTTGTCTGCAAGTGCTGTCAGCAGCTTCGCACAGCCTTCACCATCACCGGCTGCGAACGATACAATCCCGAAAGCTGATAAATCAGTTACACATCATTCAGCAAAAATTGGTGACAAGATTATTAACTACACTGCAACTGCCGGAACGCTTCTTTTAAAAAATGAAAAAGACGAAACCGTTGCTTTGTACGGCTTCACAGCCTATACAAAAGATGGTGAGACTGATCTTTCAAAAAGACCTGTGACTTTTGTTTATAATGGAGGTCCCGGCTCTTCGTCAGTGTGGCTTCACATGGGCGCAGTCGGCCCTCGCCGTGTGGTGCTGAATGACCCGGATGCAACTCCTCCGCCTCCTTATAAATTGGAAGATAATAACAGTTCGATTCTGGATGTTACCGACATCGTGACTGTTGACCCTGTCGGCACCGGTTTTAGCCGCGCTGTGGGAAAAGCAAAGAACAAAGATTTCTGGGGCGTTGATCAGGATATCAAATCTGTGAGCCAGTTCATCAAACAATATGTGACTGATAATGACAGATGGAATTCGCCGAAATATCTGCTCGGTGAAAGTTATGGAACGATGCGCTCCGCAGGCGTTGTAGATTATCTGCAGGAAACAATGGGCATGGAAATTAATGGTGTTATTCTGGTTTCTGTAGTTCTTGATTTGCGCACATTGACTTTCCAGACCGGCGACGATATTTCTTACATCCTTCATTTGCCGACTTACGCTGCTGTTGCTGCTTTTCACAACAAACTACCAAGCAAACCAGCAAACCTTGATGCATTTTTGAAAGAGGTTCGTGATTTTGCAAGCGGCCAATATGCATCTGCTTTATTAAAAGGTGATAGAATTGATCCGGCAGAAAAGGAACAGGTGCTTACTAAATTATCTGCGTACACCGGGCTTAGCAAAGATTATCTCACCAAAGCAAACCTTCGCGTGAACGAACCTCAATTCACGCAGGAATTATTGCGCAACGAGCATCAGACAGTTGGCCGTCTCGATTCAAGATATAAAGGCGTCAATCAGGATTTGCTCAGTGAGTTTTCAAGCTACGACCCGCAAAGTTCCTCTATCAGCCCGGCTTACACGGCATTATTCATGAATTATTATTATGGCGAATTGAAAGTGAATAAGAATTATGATTATCATATTTCTGCGTATGGAGCTGAAGGTTTCACATGGGATTGGAAGCGCGGTGGCAATAACGGCGACCCTTCAACACCTAACACAGGCGTGGATTTGGCAGATGCGATGTCAAAGAATCCAAATCTGAGAGTGATGACATTAAATGGTTATTACGATTTGGCAACGCCATTCTATGGAATGGAGTATACAATGGAGCATCTTGGCCTTGAAAAGAAAATCAGGGACAATATCACTTATAAATATTTTGAAGCAGGCCACATGATGTACATCCGCCCGGTTGAACTGGCAAAATTCAAAAAAGAAGTTGCTGCTTTTATCACAAATAGTAAATAGAAAACTCATTATGAATTCATGCGGATTATACGAATATAATCCGCATGAACTTCCGCTTCAGTTTTTAGTCACACCCGGTGGATATTTACTTTGTTTTCCGGATAATTATTTTTTAGTTTTGCTACGCTAAAAACGCATGTGAAGCGTTTACACAAAAAGAAAAAATCCGTAACAAAAATGAAAAGCCTTTACCTCAGGCCCAACCTGCTGATATTATTGACTATTGCTGCTTGCCATTCTTCTCAACCCAAAGTTGCAGATACTGAAAAAGCAAGCGAGCCGAATACTCTTGCGCAATTTGCTGTCGCAAAAGTTGAACCTTCCGACAACAAGACTCCTGTTACTGCCAAAGCTTCCGAAATTTTAAACAGGAAGCAAATCCCGATTTTGTGCTATCATCAGATTCGTGACTGGAAGCCGACTGACTCAAAAAGGGCGAAGGATTATATCGTTCCGGTGAATGCTTTTAAAGAGCAAATGAAAATGCTGGCTGATAATGGATATCACACCATTCTTCCTGATCAGTTGTATAGCTATCTTTCAAACGGAACGCCGCTTCCTGAAAAACCAGTGATGCTCACTTTCGATGATACAGATTTAGGTCAATACACCGTCGCGTATCCTGAATTGAAGAAATATAATTTCAAAGCAGTTTATTTTATCATGACTGTTTCGCTGAACAGACCGAATTATATGAGCAAAGACCAGGTGAAAGAACTCAGCGATGCCGGCAACGTGATTGGCTCACACACATGGGACCATCACAACGTGAAGCAATACAAAGGCAAGGATTGGGAAATTCAAATTGACAAACCAACCAAACAATTGGAAAGCATAACAGGCAAGCCTATCCGTTATTTTGCTTACCCTTTCGGATTGTGGAACCCGCAGGCAATACCTGAATTGAAAAAAAGAAATTTCTCTGCAGCATTTCAGCTCATCACCAAACGCGATGAACAAGATCCGCTCTATACCATCCGCCGCATGATTGTTCCGGGCTATTGGAGCCTTTCAACGTTGCAGCGCTCGATGACGCAGAATTTTTAGTTTTAAGATTTCAGCAGAACAACTCCGGTTAAGTCCGCCGCGGCGGATTGCGACGCTCCATTCATCTGTTCTGCTACAATTGAGCTTTAGTCTGTATATCCAGCTTCAAAATTAATTTTGTAATCATTGTTTGCCAGACCTGTCAGGTTTTAAAACCTGACAGGTCTTTTGCTGTTGTTCGTGTCTTCGTATATATGAGCAAACTGAATTTGATTTGATATAAATTGCATCTTTTTAATCGAACAGAAGAATCATAAAAATGGATGCAATCAACAACACAACAATCGACACTGCACAGTTCAACGAATTGATAAAATCCCGCCGCAGCGTTTTTCCGAAACAATTTGTGCCGGGAAAACATATTCCTGATGAAATTATTTTGCAAATACTTGAAAATGCAAACTGGGCACCGACACACAAATTCACTGAGCCATGGCGCTTCACTGTTTTTAGCGGAGAAGGCTTGAAAAAATTTGCGAAGTTTCAGGCTTCTTTATATAAAAAAAATGCCGGAGATAAATTTAAAGAAATGCAATATGAAAAATTATTAGCAACGCCTCTTCTGGCATCTCATATTATCTCCATCGGCATGAAGCGCAGCATTGAAATCCCTATTCCCGAATTTGAGGAGATTGCTGCAGTTTCATGTGCTGTGCAGAATATATATTTGTCAACAACAGCATATGGAATCGGTGGTTACTGGACAACCGGCGGAGCAACATTTGATGAAGAAGCAAAAACATTTTTTGGTCTTGGCAAAGCAGACAAGCTGCTCGGATTTTTTTATCTCGGTTATGTAGAAACACCATCTGTTGCGGGAAAGCGCGGAGCTGTTGAAGAGAAAACTGTTTGGGTTAAAGGATAGTGGAAAGTTATAAGTCGTAAGTTCTGATTCAGGCTTCGTTACTAATAATTTTTTGTAGTAACTTTATATTACTCCTGATTTTGCCGCCTATAAAACTGAAGCTTAATAATAGCACTACCGATGAAAGGATTGGTTATAAAATTCATTTCCACTGGAAATAAATTTTATAACAGAACAAGTTCGCAACGATGTCCAATCGGAGTTCATTAGCTGGTATCAAAATAATCAATGGTATAAACTTTGTAACTAATTCTTTATTCTCAATTCTAAAAAATAAAATTCAACATGAAAAAAATCAGATTCATTCCTGCGGTATTGATGCTCGGATTTGCTGCATGCAGCGGTGGCGGTGACAAAGGCAGCACTTCAGACACGACTGCAACAGTGAGCGCAGACACGACGCACAAGGCAGCGGACACAACGCAAATGATAACACCATTACCAGACGTGCCTGCGGGAGCAAAAGTTTATTTCAAAAATTTGAAAGACGGCGAAACAGTGAAATCGCCATTGAAAGTAGAATTCGGCGTGGATGGAATTGCGCTTGACACAGCGGGAGCAATCAAAGCAGCATCAGGACATCATCATTTATTAATAGATGCGGGCGATTCAATCATGGCAGGAACAGTTGTTCCAAAAGATTCAACGCATTTGCATTTTGGCAAAGCTCAAACAGGAACTGAAATCAAATTGGCTCCGGGCGAGCACAAGCTCACACTTCAATATGCAGACGGCATTCATCGCTCTTACGGAGCTAAATTGTCTGCAACAATTAAAGTGAAAGTGAAATAAGATTAATAAGATTTTTCGTCAAACCCTTTGCTTAAAAGTTTTGCAAAGGGTTTTTTATTTATCAATTTTCGAAGCATGGAGATGGATAATCATAAATTGTCCATTTTGTTTTTTAAAAATAATTGTTCTTCTGCTTAATGCATCTTTATCATCAAGCTCAAAAGTAACAATGGCGATCTCTTCAAAAATATTGATCTGCAATTTTTGCGGATTGATGTCAAGATAAGGCGGAGCTGCTTTGGATTTCCTCACCTTGTCAAAAAAATTCTTAAACACTTCCATTGCTTTTTCTTTTCCATTAATCCTGTCTGCAACCAATGCTGATGGCGGGAAAAATACAGTCACATCATCAGAAAAAAAAGTTTGGAATTTGTCAAACTCTAAATTTTTAAAAGCTTCTACAAACTTTTTTAATTGTTCAGTAACTGCTAATGAGTCTTTAGTCTTTTGCAAATTTGTGTTCTGTGCATTAGCAAGATTTGAAATAGTCAGTATAAAAACAAGTAGTAAATATTTGACAGACATTTTTGATAATGCATTTAATAAGCACTTGCCTTATTCAGCAACTCAACCGCTGGTTCATCCAATTTTATATCAGTTGCTTTTATCAATTCCATTAATTGCTCAAGCGAAGTAGCACTTGAAATAGGTGCGGTTATGCCTGGACGTGAAAGCACCCAGGCAATAGCAATAGAAGAAGGATTAGTATTATAAGCTTTTGCAACTTCATCAAGCGCACGCAAAATCTTAAATCCTCTTTCATTCAAATATTTTTTGATGCCGCCGCCACGCTTGCTTTTATGCAAGTCATTTTCAGAATGGTATTTGCCGCTGAGGAATCCGCTTGCCAGAGAATAATAAGTGATGACACCAATATTATTTTCTACACAGATTGGTTCAATTTCTTTTTCATATCCGGCTCTGTCATATAAATTATACCCCGGCTGAAAAGATTGATAAGAAGGATAACCATGTTTTCTGCTTGCTTCCAAAGATTTTTTCAAACGTTCTGCAGAAAGGTTTGATGCACCAATCCATCTTACTTTTCCCTGCTTCATCAATTGAGAATATGCTTCGAGTGTTTCATCAACAGGAGTAGCATCATCGTCCCAATGCGTTTGGTACAAATCGATATAATCCGTATCTAATCTCAATAATGAATCTTCAACCGCTTTCAGGATATATTTTTTGGAGAGGTCTTTATGACCCTGTCCCATGTCCGAGCCAACTTTTGTAGCTATAATAATTTTATTGCGATTATTCTTTTGTTTCATCCATTTGCCAAGAATGGTTTCAGATTCTCCACCAGTGTTTCCGGGAGCCCAACGAGAATAAACATCTGCTGTATCTATAAAATCAAATCCTGCATTTTCAAAAGCATCAAGCACTTCAAATGATTTCGCCTCATCGATCGTCCAGCCAAAAACATTACCACCTAATGCCAACGGGGCAAATTCCAAATCTGTGTTTCCTAATTTTCTTTTTTGCATTATAATAATTTTGTGAATCGTGAATGGTCAATGGTGAATCGTGAATGAATAAATTAAGGGTTCTGTTCACCATTGTCGATTCACCATTCCCCTACTCAGCCAATTGTTGCAGAATGAATTTCCTTTTCGCACGAAAACTTTTGATGTCTGTGTCATATTTTGCAAATTCGTACACCACCTGACGGCAAATTTCTTTTGCGATGGCAGGCTTTTTTTCCTCGAGCATTTTTAATAATTCATAATCAACAATCCCGTCACGCATTGCTTCCAATCGGATAGAGCTTAAAATTTTTCCGTTGCCAGGATAGGTGATAAATGCATCTCCACCGGGCATAATATTTCCTGCCTCCGGAATAATGCCCGCAGTTTCGTTGAAACAATTATCGCTCCAAAAATTCCAGCCCCAATGCAGATAGCCCGTCGCCCCGAAACGAAAATTTATCCAATGCAGAATCCGGGTTTTGATCAAAGGCAATTCAATAAAACGGTTTGCATATTCACCCTGTGGAGAAAGACAAGTATAAAACCAAACTTCATTGCCTGCCTTTTGTCTTTCCTGATAAAACACATAATTGCTGTCATACATTTCCAATTCTGGCACCCAAACATCCACTGTATTATTTACTCCATGAGAATGTACTGCATCAATCAATTTAATGTCAGGAGAAATGGATTTGATATAAGATGCGATATCCGCATAAGTTTTTTCATTGCCCGGCTCAGGCTCGTCGCAAACATGCTGCAAATAAATTTTATCCCATCCTTTTTCTTTCAGATGTGCAATCAGTGCAGGAATAAACTGGCTGTAAAAATTTTTTGCTTCATCATCAGTGATGGCAATATTTTTAAATTTCAGCGAATCATTTTTTAAATATGGAGTATAGACGCCAAACTGTGCATACCAATTTCCCATTCTTCCACCGATATGACCGCCTTCGATTCTGGCGAGCGTTCCTTCATCAATAAAGGTTTGAACGAATTTGTCGAACCTGGAAAAATCGAAAGAAAACTTGTCTTTGTTGACGGTGATTCCAGTAAGCGCAAACACAGGAGTCATAATCACATTTTGGTCATATTCTTTCATTTTCTTCGCAGCAACATGCAGCCATTTCCAATAACCGTCTCCAAATTCAACAGAATCTTTCCCGCCGCTTAATTGCTTCAGTTGATTTCTGCCAAGACCGAACCAATTTGTTACCAATAAACTGGTTTTATTAATTGTAACATTATACACTCGCACTGTAAATTTTTTGCTCAATGAAAAACTTCCTCCGTCTAAGTTGCCTTTAATCGTGAGCAAACCGGTATAATCTCCCGGCGGAAAATCAACAGGAATATTAACTGTTACCCAAATTGGCTGTGTGGTGAAATTACGTATGTCCATTGACGTTGTATCCAGGATTGGATCGGGATAAAATCCCGAGACAGGACTCAGTTTGTCTTTAGATGGATTGGGTAATGGTCTGCCAACTCTCGTGTAGCCAACAAAACCGACAAAACTATTTTTGGAAAGCAAATCCATATTTCGCGTTAACTGACTAACAGAAGCGCTCACATGTTTTAATGTTTTTGTGCTTCTGACCGCAAATTGAAAACTTGCATGTTCTCCGCGGGCAACATCCGCAACAGCTTCTGTCTCTTCAAAAAATGCAGTTTCCTTAAACACTTTTTGCAAAGGGTCAACCGTTGCGAAAGTGATAATGTCGTTTAATTGTTCTTCCGTAAATTTCTTTTGCTGTGCATTTGTGAATTGAACGCTGATAATTGTTGCAGCAATTATCAAAAGGAGTTTCTTCATTTGAGATTTATATGAGTGAATAATAATTCGATATTACAAATTCACAGAAAGGTTTATGAACTGGCAAGCAATCGGAGTATTTCAGTGATTTCATTTTCGTTAGCAATAACCGAAGATAAATCCTCATCCATATTTTTATTAATGAATTGCATATTGCTTTTTACTAATGTTCTTGCTGAAGTATGAAATTCTTCTGCCGTTGTTTTTTCTTTCAGCTCAATAATATTATTTGCACGAATTCCTGAACCCGGCATGATAACAATTCTGTTTTCGGCTTGTCGAACCAATTCATTAATCAGTTGAGCACCTTCAGGTGCGGTTGGTTTTTGTCCTGATGTAAGGATCCGTTCGCAACCAACGCTGACAATATCTTCAAGTGCTTCAAACGGATTGATGGACCAATCAAATGCACGATGAAAAGTGACGCCGAGCGGATAAGCAAGCTGAACTAACTTCTCGCAACGTTTTTTATCAATTGTTCCATCAGCATTCAGCATTCCAATGACCACCCCATCACAACCCAATTGTTTGCATAATGAAACATCATTGAGCATAATTTCAAATTCTTCATCAGTAAATAAAAAATCTCCGCCCCGCGGGCGAATGATAGGATATAATTGAATATGCAATTTCTCTCTCGCTGTTTTTATCAACCCAAGACTTGGCGTTGTTCCTCCACCTACAGGATCAGCGCACAGTTCAACACGATACGCACCGGCATGCTGCGCTATTAATGCAGATTGAATATTGAAGGAACATATTTCGAGATGTGAGTTCATAGTTAATAGTTGGTAGTTCATAGAAAGCCACAAAATATTTCAGGCTTCAGTCAAGTTCAATTTTTCCAACGGCATTCACCATTCACCATTGACAATTCACTATTACCATTTTCCATCTGCATGCAAAAAACTTTTTGCCGCAACTAATTTTTCTCCATTGTTATTTCTCAAGGCATAACTGAATCCTTTCTGTATCGCATAAGCACCGACTTCACCTTTTTTATTCAGTGCTAAAAATGCCACCTGAATTTCTTTTGCTTTTTCTCCTTTCACTTTCATAATTCGCTCTACTGCTTTTTTGCATGCTTCTTCCGGCGACATTCCCTGCCGCATAAATTCAACTACTGCATGCGAACCGCAAATCCTTATCACATCTTCTCCTTGCCCGGTTGCAGTAACAGCGCCTACTTCATTATCGACAAATAATCCCGCACCAATAATCGGTGAATCGCCAAGCCTGCCGCGCATTTTAAAACCCATGCCGCTTGTTGTGCAACTGCCGCTGAGGTTTCCTTTCGCATCCATGGCTACCATTCCGATGGTATCATGATTCCATTCTCCGTTAATTTTCGATGGCATAAATGCAGTGCCTTTGGAATTCTCGATATTGATAACGGGTTTGTATTCCGATTTCTTCAGCCACTCTTTATAATTTCTTTCCGCATCATCTGATAGTTTCTGCGGCTCAAGCGGGAAACCCTCGGCAATTGCAAATTCCTGTGCGCCGCTTCCAACAAGCATCACATGCGGCGTTTTTTCCATCACTCTTCTCGCTACAGATATCGGATGTTTGATGCGCTCTAGAAACGCCACGCTTCCACAATTGAAATTCTCATCCATAATAGAGGCATCGAGCGTGACAAATCCATCACGGTCAGGGTTTGCGCCGAGACCGACGCAACAATTTTGTGAAGACTCTGTAACCATCACACCTGCTTCCACTGCATCCAGCGCTCTGCCTCCCTTTCCTAAAACTTCCCACGCAGCTTTGTTAGCTTCCAAACCTGCGTCCCATGTTGAAATCACAATCGGATTGCCTGTAATAGCCGGATAAAGTTTTTCTCCTGCGATACCCTTTCTTCCAAACGCCATACCCATGGAGCCAAGCAAAGAGGATTGCAAAAATTTTCTTCTGTTGAACATATTATAAGGGTTGAAATGAAAACCGAATTTAGTCAATTTGAAATTCTGATGTAAAATATTATAACTTCAATGAATCGTTTTAAAAAACAATTAATATGAAAAAGCTTATTGTTTTATTCCTGATTGTTTCTTTTATAAAAACAAATGCTCAGGACAGCACATGGATTCGTGACCATTATAATAAAATTGAACGTTATGTCCTCACCCGCGACAGTGTAGAGCTTTTCACGTCAATATATATCCCAAAAGACACAACGGAAGTTCACCCGATTTTATTAACAAGAACACCTTATTCATGTGCGCCCTATGGCGAGCAAAACTTTTCCTCTCGTCTATGGAGCCCTTACTGGAGCTATTATGCGAAAGAAAATTATATCATCGTTGCACAGGATGTTCGTGGGCGATGGATGAGCTATGGCCAGTTTGAGGATATCCGCCCATTTAACCCAAACAAAAAAACAAATCGCGAAACTGATGAAGCAAGCGACACTTATGATGCAATCGACTGGCTCATAAAAAACATTCCTCACAATAACGGCAAAGTTGGAGTAAAAGGAATTTCATATCCCGGGTTTTATTCAACGATGGCTGCAGCAAGCAATCACCCTGCGTTGAAAGCAGTAAGTCCACAGGCACCCGTCACCAACTGGTTTATCGGAGACGACTTTCATCACAATGGCGCATTTTTTCAAATGGATGGGTTTTCGTTTTATTCATCGTTCGGAAAGCCGCGGCCAAAGCCAACTACAGAAGGTCCGACAGGATTTGATTATTACACACACGATAATTATAAATTTTATTTGGAGACAGGAGCATTAAAAAATCTTGCAGCATTGATGGGCGATAGTATTCAGTTCTGGAAAGATTTATATGCGCACCCAAATTACGATTCATGGTGGAAGGCACGTGATGCGAGAAACGCAACAAAAAATTTGCAGCCTGCCATGCTTTGGGTGGGCGGATTATTTGATGCTGAAGATTGCTGGGGCGCATGGAACGCCTATAAAGCAGCGGAGCAAAATAATCCCGGTAAAGCATTTAATAAAATTGTTGATGGGCCGTGGTATCATGGTCAATGGGCGAGTGCTGACGGAACGCATCTTGGAAATATTTATTTTGGCAGCAACACAGCAGAATGGTATCAGCAAAATATAGAAGTCCCTTTCTTCAATTATTTTTTAAAAGGCAAAGGCGATATTTCGCAAATTGCCGAAGCGAATATTTTTATTACCGGACAAAATGAATGGAGAAAATTCAGTCAGTGGCCTCCTGCAGAAAAAGAAGACAAAAATTTATATCTGCAACCAAACGGCAAACTCAGTTGGGACAAACCTGCCGCCTCTAATAAGTTTTCAGAATATGTAAGCGATCCTGCACATCCTGTTCCTTATACTGAAGATGTGCATTTCAATAGAACGAGAAATTATATGACGGATGACCAGCGATTTGCTTCACGCAGACCTGATGTGCTCACTTTTCAAACAGATACATTGTCCAACGATATTACAGTAACAGGAAATGTTATCGCTAATATTATTACAAGCATATCAACAACAGACGCAGATTTTGTGGTGAAAGTAATTGATGTTTTCCCCGACAAACTGAGCTTCAATGATATCGATATTTATGCAGAAAAAGATCCTGAAAAAAAATATCCGATGGGTGGATACCAAATGTTAGTACGACAAGAAATTTTCAGGGGAAGATATCGCAAGAGCTTTGAAAACCCTGAGCCGTTTACTCCGGGTAAAATTGAACAGGTGAAATTCGAGCTGCCTTCAATAGCACATTGTTTTAAAAAAGGTCATCGTATTATGATTCAAATACAAAGCAGTTTGTTCCCTCTTGTGGACCGCAACCCGCAGCGATACGTAAATATTTACAGTTGCGATGACAAAGATTTTCAGAAAGCAACGATTAAAGTGTTTCATGATGCGGTGAATAGCTCATCAGTTTTATTGCCCATCCTGAAATAATGCAAACCGCAGACATCCGAAGTTTTAAAAACTTCGGATGTCTTTCACACTCTATATCCGCGAAGAAAATCGTCAATCAACATTTTCTTTTTCCCTTCGAGCTGTATTTCTTTCAGATAGATATATCCGTTAGAAGCAGCAAAACGGAAATATGTTTTATTATCTGTTTCGAAATTTCCTTCAGAAATTGAAATTGAGGCAGTTTCTTTTTGTGAGCGGTATATCTTCAATAATTTATTATCCAGATAAGTGAAAGCTCCGGGAAATGGAGACAAACCCCGAATTAAATTATGAATCTCATCAACAGATTTATTCCAATCGATTTTGCAAGTCTCGGTGAAGATTTTAGGAGCGTGTTTGAGTGAATGGTCAATGGTGAATGGTGAATGGCTGCCTGATATTGATGGATTCCCTATTGACCATTCACTATTCACCATTGACGCAGCTTGCGGCTTTTCTCCCAAATTTCCTTCTGCCAAACCTTCCACCGTTTTCACCAACAGATTTGCGCCGATGATTTTCATTTTATCGTGCAGTTCGCCAGCAGTTTCGTCTTCACCAATCGGGATTTTTTCATTCAACAAAATATCTCCGGTATCAATCTCATGTTTTAGTTTGAAAGTTGTAACGCCTGTTTCTTTTTCTCCATTGATAATCGCCCAGTTGATTGGTGCAGCACCACGATATTGCGGCAACAATGAGCCATGCAGATTAATCGTTCCCATCGGCGGCATGTTCCACACAATTTCAGGCAACATTCGAAATGCCACTACAATTTGCAAATCAGCATTCAATGATTTCAGTTCATTAATAAATTCAGGGTTCTTTAATTTTTCAGGTTGCAGAATTTTCAATTCTTTTTCAACTGCATATTTTTTAACGGCGCTTTCATTCATTTTCATTCCTCTGCCGGCAGGTTTGTCCGGCGCGGTAATGACTGCAACAATATTGCAACCTGCATTCACCAAAGCGTCGAGTGATGCCACGGCAAATTCGGGTGTGCCCATGAAGATGATTTTGAGAGTTTCCAGTTTCCAGTTTTCAGTTTTCAGTTCTTCCATTCTAAAATTCTTTTCTTATTCGAAATCGTCGTAGAGCAAATATTTTTTTCTGATTTTTTTGAATTCAGTTAATGCAGGCTTCCAGCTTTCTCTGATTTCTTCTTCTGATTTCCCATCTTTGATTTGCTGCA
>DATGIX010000120.1:0-9655 GCA_035295505.1 Puia sp.
ATTTTGTAATTTACTTCATAAATCAACTACACATGCAACGCCGTATTTTTCTTCGTAATGCTTCTCTTGCTCTTGGAGCATTAACATTATCTGATAAAAATGTTTTTGGAAATTTCTTTCAGCAAAATCCATGGAAAATGAAAATGCTAAGAAATGATGTTGGCATTTTCACAGAAAAAGGCGGTACGATTGCTTATCTGCTTTCTAAAAAAGGCATTGCAGTGGTGGATGCAGAATTTCCGGAGCAATCACAACACCTGATTGATGAATTGAAAAAATTAAAAGACAAACCTTTTGAGATATTAATCAATACACATCATCATGGCGACCACACTGCAGGAAATATTTCTTTCAAAGGAATTGTAAAAAATGTTGCTGCACATGAAAATTCTCTTACGAATCAAAAGCGTGTAGCTGTTCAACAAAAAATAGAAGACAAACAATTATATCCTGATATTACATACGTTGATTCGCAAACTTTTGAAGTAGGAAAAGAAAAAATCAAAACATATTATTTTGGCGCAGGTCACACGAATGGCGACAGCATCGTTCATTTCCAGCATGCAAATATTGCGCACATGGGCGATTTGATGTTCAACCGCCGCTGGGCTTTCATTGACAGAAGCGCCGGAGCAAATATTAAAAGCTGGATAACCTGTTTGGATAAAACATTGACCACATTCGACAACGACACTATTTTTATTTTCGGACATGCTTTCGACCCGGAAAAGGTAACAGGCAACAAAGAAGATTTAAAAGCGATGCAGGATTATCTTACAAAACTGCTCGATTTTGTTGGCAAAGAAATTAAAGATGGAAAATCGAAAGATGAAATCTTAAAAGAAAAAGCAATTCCCGGAGTTACTGAATGGCAGGGAGATGGCATTGAGCGTGGATTGCAGGCTGCGTATGAGGAGTTGACTTCTTAATTTTAGCCGGAAGAAATGATAAACCTCGATGCTTAAATTTTTGATTTTCTGTTTGGTATTTGTGCAAATAATTTCGTGCAAGCATAATGATATTAACCTTCAGGCAATGAGAGGAACTTCGGAATTGATTCATGCAAGACTTTGCTACGGAAACAACGCAAAAAAACTGTATGAAGAAAATGAGATTTTGATTCAGACAGGCTTGATTGATACAACAGATGAACAGCCTCCAATAGATGCAGCGATTATTAAAATAGATAACAAAGAGATTATACTTACAAAGATGAAAGAAACCAAATCTGGAAATTTGAATATCAAAGAATATGCAGGAGAACAATATCATTTGACCATAACCGACTCTGAGAAAAAAGAAGATAATGAAACTATGTATGAGAGCGACTGCATTGTAACAATAGGTAATTTAAAATCTGAATATAAGTTGACAGGAAGATACAATTTAGGTTTATAGCAAAACAGAAATCACATCGCTTTTATCTTCTTCACATAATCATACGCATCTTTTGCAAGCCGCTCCCACTCTGCTTTTAGCGAGAATGGAACTTGTGCCCAGCCATTCATGGAGCGACCTTCCATCGGAGTGAACATGATAACTCCTTTTAATTTCAATGTGCTTTCTAATTCGTCAGGAGGCAATTTAAAAACCATAAAATTTTTCCAGAACATCACGAATGCTTTTCCATTTGCAGCTTTCATGCAAAGAGTTCCAAACATTTTGCTCTTCTTTGCATCTTTAATCTTGTCTTCAATTTCGTGATAATATTTCTCTGCTGCTGTCATGATGATAAAATTTAATCAACGATTATAATTATAAAACTGAAGATGAATTTAGATTTACAGATGAAGTGTGCGACGCAACGATGATGCTATGAAAACTGATGCCGGTGTCAAAACAAAAAATCACTTCTTCACAATCTTCGATGCGATAAAACAAAACAAGCCCAGCACAATCCCAAATGCAATCCCGAACGGCAAACCCATTAAGAGCATTGCTATTCGCTGATGCTGCTGCATGAATAAAGGCATGCTCGCATTCATTTTTGCCGCGTTGGGATGATTGGCAATATAAGCCGTTGAGAAAAGCACATGCGCAATAGTAATCCACACGCTATTGAAAATGCTTATCAAAAATCCATGCAAAAAATATTTTGACGGCGCTTGCTTCGCAACAACGTAAGCGCAGATAACAAATATAGCAAGCCAAAATACAGGTTCCAATTTTTCTGGAACGAGCCATACTGTTGCAAACGACATGACAAAACCAAAGAGCGAGAGTTGGAAAATTAATTTCCAGTTGATGTTGTTCATAAATTGTGTTTTAAGGATGAAAAAAGGGCAATATGTAAGTTAGAATTTTTACACATTGCCCTTCGATGATTAACAATTGAATCACTTATATGACATCGCACTAAGGCCGAGATATTTTCTGATGATGCTCATTTGCCCGATGTGATAGCTTTCATGGCTCGTTAAAAAACCGAAAAAGCCAAGCATAGTTTTATCTCCGATGGGCGTGCCGAAAGGCATTTCAGCAGAAAGCTGTGCATCGCTCAATTTCGAAACTGCTTCTACAAAAGAAGGCGAATACGAATTCCATAATTTCAAAATTTCACTTAATGAAGGATATTTTATAGTGGCACTTATTGCTCTGTTGCCGGGCGGCGGTGCGGTCGAATCCATATATAAATCTTTATAAGGAAAAACATCGTTCAATCCAACCATTGGTGCATAGTTATAACGTGCATTCGCAAGATGCCCTGCAATCCACTGCAGGTGGTTCACTTCTTCGGTCAGGCGCTTGCCTGCCTGCGATTCTTCCACACCTTCAAGCACATTGTTAAAAAGTCTTGAGTGCAACGCAAACTGTTTGGCAATAATTTGAATGGATGACATGATAATGATTTGTGATGATGAATTAGGATAGGTTAATGATATCTGATGATGAATGGTGAATGGTCAATTACTTGTGAGATTTTCGATTACGCATTACCGTTAGCAGCAACTATAATTATCAATTAATAATTATTAATTCTACATTACATCTCCGGCATCGGTGCCATTTCTCTCACTTCAATATTTCCTTCATTCGTAATATGCGGACAATCTTTTGCGAGCTCGGCAGCATTGTTAAGGCTATTTGCTTTGATGATTAAGTAACCGCCAACAATTCCTTCTTTCGCTGAAGTCACTGCCTCTTGAGAAATTCCTTTCGAAGAAACTGTTTTGCCTCCACCAACGAGTGGCAATCCCCCAACCAAATTTCCGCCTTGAGCAAGCTTGCCCATGTATGCGCCCCATGCCTGCATTTCAGATTTGTTTTCTGCTTCTGTTTTTTGGCTCACAGGTATTCCGCCTCTGAGCAGTAATAAATATTCTTTCATGATTAAAATTTTTATGGTGAACAATCGCTAACAAATGTAGATTCATAATAAATACCACAGGGTGTGTCGATACGGCAACTTAAGGGGTTGTTTGCGCCATAAGGAAAACATAACTTTGATGGTGAATGGTGAGTGGTCAATGGTGAATAATGGATGAGTAATTGCAATAACTTTTTTGACAGATGTTTTTATTATGCACCAATCGGCATTGCTACTATTATACTTTTCTTGCGTCGCACTCTTGTACAGAAGAAATTCTATTGAGCAATGTGCAACAGCATTATAAAACCAAACTCTATCCATTCACAATTCACCATTGACGATTGACCATTCTCCATTCACGAAAAAATACGCGTATGAAAAAAAATAAGCTCCCAAAAAACAAACCTGCAAGAATTTCCACCAAAAATATTTCCATTTTTGTTCCGGCAGGAAATTGCATTCTCAGCAGCATCATCGGCACCTATAAAGTTTTTTCTGAGGTGAACAGAACCTTGCATGCAGAAAACCCGAACAGTCCGATGCCTTTCAATATCCGGCTCGTTGGGTTGAAAGAAGAAACGAATTTATATGACGGTGCATTCAACATCAAGCCACACACGACTATTGATAAAGTTGAAAAAAGCGACCTCGTTATCATTCCCGCCATCTTCGGTGATTATGCTGCAGAAGTAAAAAACAATGAAGCTGTTCTTCCATGGATTATCAAACAATATAAACAAGGCGCTGAAATTGCAAGCCTTTGTACCGGCGCATTTTTAGTTGCGGCAACCGGATTATTGAAAGGCGGAAAATGCGCCACGCACTGGATTGCATTCGATGCATTCAGAGCAATGTATCCAGATGTGGAACCATTAAAATCTGTTGTGCACGAAGAGCGTGGCATGTGCTCGAGTGGCGGCGCTTATTCATTTCTGAATTTGATTTTGCACCTCGTTGAAAAATATGTGAATCGTGAAATGGCTGTGTATTGCTCAAAAATTTTTGAAATTGAAATTGACCGTTACAATCAGGCATCGTTCACTATTTTCAATGGTTTTAAAATGCATGCAGATACTGCCGTGATGCAGGCACAGGAATTCATAGAAAAAAATTATGCAGAAAAAATCAGTGTGGATGAACTTGCTAATCATTGTTCATTAAGCAGAAGAAATTTTGAAAGGCGATTCAAAAAAGCAACGCATTATTCTCCTGCGGAATACATTCAGTATTTAAAAATTGAAGCAGCCAGAAAACAATTGGAAAGTTCACGTTATCATATCAACGAGGTGATGTATGCCGTAGGATATAATGACAACAAAGCTTTCCGAACGACCTTCAAAAAAATTACCGGGCTCTCCCCTCTTGAGTATAAGAATCGATTTCAGGCGTATGGAGCTTGAAAATGAGAAATAAGGAATTAGAAATCAGAAATTAGAAAGTATGGAGAGCTGCAATTTGCAGACTTTCTTATTTTTCATTCTTCATTTCTAATTTCTTATTTTCTATTCCGCCCAACTCATCGTATATCCCGGGTTCTCGATTTTCAATGCATCTTCCGTGAGCATCAGCGGATGAAAAGTATCGACCATCACAGCAAGTTCTTTTGTTTCTCTCGCACCAATACTTTTTTGCACAGCGCCTGGATGCGGCCCATGAGGAATTCCACTCGGATGAAGTGTAATCATTCCTCTTGTCACATTTTTGCGGCTCATGAAATCGCCATCCACATAATAAATCAATTCATCACTGTCAATGTTGCTGTGATTGTATGGTGCAGGAATCGCCTGAGGATGATAATCGAAAAGCCTCGGACAAAAAGAACAAACCACATAATTGTTTCCTTCAAAAGTTTGGTGAACCGGTGGCGGCTGATGCACTCTTCCGGTAATCGGTTCAAAATCGTGAATGGAAAAAGCAAATGGATAACAACATCCATCCCATCCTACAATATCAAAAGGATGATGACCATAATGAATGCCGTAAACCATTCCCTTCTTTTTTGTTTTAATAAGAAAATCTCCTTTCTCATCAATTGTTATCAATTCCTGTGGTGGACGAATGTCTCTTTCGCAATAGGGAGAATGCTCCAGCAATTGCCCGTATTTGCTCAGGTATTTTTTTGGAAAGCGCACCGGGCTGAAAGATTCAACAATAAACAAACGGTTATGGTTATCTGAAAATTCGATCTGATAAATAGTTCCTCTAGGGATGACGAGATAATCGCCATAACTGAAAGGCAAAGTTCCATACATCGTTTTCAAAACACCGCTTCCTTCGTGAATAAAAATAATTTCATCAGCGTCTGCATTCTTGAAAAAATGATCTTTCATGCTTTCCTGCGGCGCAGCAAGTGCGATATGACAATCATTATTTACTAAAACAGTTTTTCTGCTTTGCAGATAGTCTTTTTCAGGAGCAATTTTAAACCCTTCAAAGCTCCTGTGCTTTAGCATTTTTTCTTCAGCTATTTTCGGTGCAACATTAACCGGTTTGTCTGTTTTAATGATTTCTGTTGGCGGATGACAATGATATAATAATGAATAATCATTTGAAAAACCTTCAGTAGAAAATAATTGCTCCGCATATAGCTCGCCGTTAGATTTGCGGAATTGCGTGTGGCGTTTATGCGGAATGTTGCCGAGTTTATAATAATAAGACATAGAAATTTGCGGATTTGAAAATGAGAAAATGTGCGAATGAGAGCTATTCAATGTGAAAATAACTCAATCGCTCAATAGATCGATTGAAGAACTTATCATTCACTTATTCAATTCAAGCGAAAGCATCAGGAAATAAAATTTCCATTTTCTTTTATCAATCCAATAAGTGAAGTTTCTGTGGAATGGCATTTTATATTTTTATGACAAGCTAATCTTATTATTGCAAAACAAAGTTAATGAAATTTGAATGGCACAAATGTTCACTGCCGGATTAGTAGTCATAAAGAATAAGAAGCTATTACTTGCATTCAGCAAGAATAAGCAAGCATGGTATTTACCCGGCGGAAAAATTGACAATAATGAAATTGCAACTGAAGCATTGATCCGTGAAATCAAAGAAGAACTGAATCTCGAAATCGAAGAAAAAGAGTTGAAATTTTATACGCATGTTACTGCTCCGGCTTTTGGTGAAGCAAACGGAATTATCATGGAGCAGGATTGTTATTTATATGAAATGAATGAAATGCCATCACCTTCAGCAGAAATTCATGCAATAAAATATTTCAACAGTAATGATTATCTTTTTGAACCGAAGCAAGTTCCGGGTGTTGTGATGATTTTAAAAAAGCTGAAAAGTGATGATGTCGTTGATTAATGTTTCAGAACAGTTTCCACTTCATTCTTGTATAATCTTCCGATTGGGATTTTATGTTCGCCAATAGAAATATGCGTTGAATTGAAAGATGAAATTTTCTCTATGGTTGCAATATATGAGCGGTGTACTCTCAAAAACCTGTGAGGCGAAAGCAATTTTTCCAATGAACTGATGCTTTGCTTCACCAGAAGCGACTTACCATTTTCAAGATAAAGCTTTACATATTCTTTATTGCTTTCAATAAAAAGAATTTCATGCAGCAACACTTTCGACATTTCTCGGTCAATTTTAAAATACAGAAAGGAATCTTTGTTGTCTTTATATTCAGTGTTTGCAGATGAGAAATTATTATCAATTGAAATGAGCTTGGTTGCTTTAGCAACAGCTTTCATAAAACGCGTGAATGAAACCGGTTTCAGGAGATAATCAACAATATCTAATTCATAGCCATCAAATGCATAATCACGATATGCAGTAATGAAAATAACTTTGGGCGGATTGGGAATGCTACGCAGAAAATCAGTGCCGATTAATTTCGGCATTTTTATATCCAAAAAAATGAGGTCTATTTTTTGTTCCTGTAAAATTTTGAACGCATCAATGGCGCTATTGCATGCTGCCGCAATTTCAAGTCCGGGCACTTGCTGAATATAAGAACTCACCAGCCTTACAGCAAGCGGCTCATCGTCTATTATCAAACAGCGTATATTCATTTATGCATGATTTAGTATGAGCATATTTTCTGCCGGCAAATTTTTTACAATCGGCACAGTGTGCAACTCAATACTCATCGATACAATATAAACTTCTTGTTCAATTCCATTTTGCAATTCAAATTTTCCCGGATAAAGCAGTTCTATCCTTTTTCTGACATTATTGATACCAATGCCCTGATGGTTGGTATGATTATTATGATCGCAACTATTAATCAGCTTAAAATACAATTGATTTTTTTTCACAGATAAATCGATGCTCAACCAAACTTTTCCGAGCTGTTCTGATGTTCCGTGCTTGAACGCATTTTCAATAAAAGGCTGAAACAATAATGGCACTATCATCTTGTCTTCAATATCTCCGGAAAAATTTAATGAAACATCTAATCGTTCGCCGTATCGCTCCTGTTCAAGCGCCACATAATCTTTCATCACATTTATTTCTTTCGATAATAAAACCTCTTCTGCTTTACATTCATACAACACATAACTTAATAATCCAGACAACCGAAGCAACATGTTCGGTGCCTTATCAGACTTCTCCCGAACCAAAGAATATAAATTATTAAGTGTATTGAATAAAAAATGCGGATGCAATTGCGCTCTCAACAGTTCAAGTTCTGCGCTGATTTTTTCTTTTTCAATCTGCATTTTTTGTTGCTGCTCAATATACCAGAACTTGAAAAATTTGATGAACACAAAGAACATAGCGAACATGTTCATTCTTGCAAAACGGTTTAATGCAAATATTGTCCTGTAAGTTTCCATGGCAGAAAAATGTGGCCTCTTAAGATGGTACAAAGGATAAAACACATAATAGGTGTCCAGAAAAATAAGCGTTAATGCGAATGAGCACCAGCAGCAATAACAAATAAAAAAATAAAAATATTTTTCTTTCAGAAGAAACCTCGGAATCAACCAATATATAATACCATAAGTATAAAGGCCAATCACAGGTATGTAAACTAAAAAAGTCACAAGGCTTTCAGATATATCCTCCGGTTCGTTGATGCCAAATACAAGAAATAAAAAAATAATCACCCAAAGCAAGGCATGCCTTAGCCATCTGTAGCGATGCTCAAAAATGATTTTTTTGAAAGAAAGGCCTTTCATTTTTTGATCAGTTAGATGTTATAGGTTTATAATTTTTCAACTATGAAACAAGCATACAACCTACACAAGACCTGGTGCCAGCATATTTTCAACAGCCATGTGATCTGTTTTTTCCAACGCTTTTAGTTCAATAACAAGAGAAACAACATACATATTTTCTTCTCGGCTGTTTTGCATGTTAAATTTTTCAGGATAAAGCAGTTCAAGCCTTTTTTTTACATTAGCAATTCCTATTCCTTCATGATTAGTTGAATTACCAACGTCACAACTATTAATGATCTTGAAACACAATTGATTTTTTTTCACGGAAAGGTCAATGCTCATCCACACCTTTCCTAATTGCTCTGATGTTCCGTGCTTGAATGCGTTCTCAATAAAAGGCTGAAACAACATCGGCACAATCATCCTGTCTTCAATATCGCCTGAAAAATTCAATGAAACATCTAATCGCTCACCATAGCGCTCCTGCTCAAGTGCAACATAGTCTTTTATCACACTTATTTCTTTTGATAGCAGAACTTCATCAGCCTTGCATTCATACAGCACATAACTTAATAAGCCGGAAAGCCGCAAGAGCATTTTCGGTGCATTATCAGATTTTTCATTGACTAATGAATAAAGATTGTTAAGCGTGTTGAATAAAAAATGCGGATGAAGCTGTGCTCTGAGCAATTCAAGTTCTACTGTGATTTTGTCTTTCTCGATTTGCATTTTTTGATGCTGTTCAATATACCATAATTTGAAAAATTTTATGAATGCACCGAACATAGCAATCGTATTCATTACGCCAAATCCTCCCAATGCAAAAATATCACGGTAAACAATGTGGACCATTGGAGTAGACCTTCCCTCTCTAAAAGGTATCAATAGAAAATAACGTGTCGCAAAATTCAATAATAACCCGATAAAAGCCCATGCACAAAAAAGCAAAAAGAAATTAAGATACCTCCCCTTGATTAAAAATCTTGGAACAAGCCAGTAGATAATCACATAAACATATATAGCATTTGCAGGTGTAAAAATAAGGCAGGTCTCAATCCCTTCAAGAGGCCTCGTAAGGTCGAACCCTGAAAAAATAGAAAAGACGAGAAAATATATCAACCAAAACAGGAAATGTCTCAACCACCTGTAACGGGCACTAAAAATTATTTGGTTGAAAATGGCATTTCTCATAAAACAACTTATTCATCATACAGCAGGAATA
>DATGIX010000121.1:0-37208 GCA_035295505.1 Puia sp.
GAAGATAATATTCGAAGTTTTTTACTTTAAGGAATTTGAAAACGAAAGCTATATCGAAATAAATGGCAAAGCCAGCAGCTAACATCAGGTTTGCCGCAATGCTGGCAGACTCAAGAGCAATCAGCGGCAAATCTTTAATGGGCTCCGGTTCCGGCGGACATTATTCTATTGGGCATTTGTATTAACTTCAACATAAAATCATGGGCCGGGCTTAAGCAATCGGCAGACGGAAATAAATTCCAGCACTGCGGCAAGCCTCGGTCGTTGTGCGCTATGCGCTGCTACAGTTCGACATCTACAAAATTTTTTTAAATGACTTGGTTGACATCAGAAATAGAATATGAAGGACTGCCTCTACTATTGAGACACCCTAAACATTTAAATATTTGGCTATTTAAGGATAGGTTGACAAAACTTGTCGCTATAGAACATCTTTTGGATAAGGTAAATTCCAATGGACTTCCTGAGAAACAATATAATTCTACATTATCGGACTTTGACCATTTCATGTGTACATTGTTCGACAAGTCAAAAGATGGTATCATTTTTTTAATAGAGACACTTAGCGGCAAAAGAATTTATTACTATTATACCATGGCTGACAAAAACATTGACCCATTAATTGAAAAACTCAAACTAGACTTTAAAGTCAATCTTGACAATTGGATGCAGGACGACACAGGATGGGGATTTCTGAAAGAATATCCTGTTGAAATTTACTCCAGTTGATGCACAGCACACAACATGGGGTTTGCTGCTATGCTGGCGGAAAGAACAGGTTTTCAGCTTTTGGGTTTCTATCGGCAGCGGTTCGGGCACGACGTTCGTTGTTCGGCTTTTGTTGTTAACTTCAACTTTATTTTTTAATTGGGCTTTTGTTTCAGGCTGACGGACATAAATGCCAGCACATCAGCAAGCCCTGAACGTTACAAGCAATACTAATGCGACACTTCAGAATATTAATCGTACTCATTTTGTTGACAGAGTTTTTATCTGCCCAACCTCAGGTGACAGTTTCTCTCATTACTGACCCAGGTGTAAGACAAGCTAAATATTTACACTTCACAATATCAAATGCGACTTCCACCACACATAATTTCACATTTAACAAGTTTTCAAAAGACGGACACTATCCAAATACAAACCTTTTTCAGTATAATGAAGGCATTGATACAGGTTTTCATAAAATGAATATTTCATTCAAAACCGACAAAGAGCAAAATATTTCTGACACTTTGTTAATTGACAGCACAACGTCAAGAGTTGAAATATTTGTTTTTATATCAACAACTGACTCAACAGGAGACTTTATAAAAGAAATTAAAACAATAGAATATCTGACCAATTCAAACTACATAAAATTCTCCTTCATTGATAAACCCAAAATTGGTACTGACGCAGTTTTTAACATTCAAAATATTGGTGACAAAGAAATTTACGGCTATCCGAATAATGGCTTTTTCTTCGGTACTCTTTATGAAGAAATCGGCAACGATTCCTGGACACAACATTATCCACTTTACATCAACATAAAATACTGTGACACCGTTTCCAAGGCGAAACCTTTACCAGTTGGACAAATCACCCAAACCTGGACACCTAATGAAAAAGATTGTTCAAAATATAAATTCATCAAGAACGGCAATTACTATTTTGAGCTTTTATATTCAACATCAAATTTCCCAAACCCAGTCTTTCAAGGGCTAACAAGATTAAACAAGTTTGAGATTTGCAGACAAATTTTTGAATTCAGCCTTTGAGAAGTACTGCTTGTAACATTGGGTTTTATGCAAGTTGGGCTTGACCTTGTAACATCAGCCAATTGCAAATCCAAGCTTTGGTTCGGGCTGGACAAACAACTTTCAACTTTAGTTCTTAAATTCAATTTTATATTTTCAATCAGCAGTGGTTATGGGCAGACGGAATTCTAATTCCCAACCTGCATAAAGCCCTGCTCGTTGTGCGTCATGCTCAGACAGCTCTCTATTAGTTTACAGACAAAATTTGACCATACTGCAAAAGAAAATGACAAAATGAAAAAAGCACTACCAACAATCTTAATTGGCTTTCTTTTAATAGCTCTTCTTGACAGTATTGGCTCAATAGCTTCAAGACACTTGAGTTTTAGTTATGGCTATCTTTTACCTTTTTCTTTTTTGATATACACAGCAATTCCATTTTTTGTTGCAAAAAGATGTGACAAGAAAACTTCAGTAATTTCCGGTGGTCTTTTAGGGCTTTTTGACGCAACAATCGGATGGAAAATATCAATAATGTTACATGCAAATTCTGGCGACAGCAATATAAATATTACTCCCCCAATTTTTATAATCGTTGCAGTTATCGTAACTCTTACAGGTATTTTATTTGGACTTCTAGGTTGGTGGTTGGCAGTTAGATTTTCAGTAAACAAATAGAATTTCACTAATTAGCACGAACGCACAACATCAGGTTTGCCACAATGCTGGCAGACTCAATAACAATCAGCGGCAAATCATTAATCAGCTTCGGTTCCGGCGGACATTATTCTATTGAACATTTGTATTAACTTCAACATAAAATCATTGACCCGGCTTCAGCAATCGGCAGACGGATATAAAATTCCAGCACTGCGGCAAGCCTCAGTCGTTGCCTGTAATGCTATGACAGTACCTCAGACAAAGCAAATCATTAATCTTCTCAGTCAAAAAGGTGTTTTGTTTGACAATGGCTTGTCTGATACAGAAGTTATCAGCATAGAAGCAAAATTCAAAGTAAAATTTCCACCTGACTTAAAACTTTTTTTGCAAACAAAGCTTCCTGTTAGTGACAGTTTTGTAAACTGGCGACAAGGCTTGCTTGACAAGGAAACTGAAAGTAATATTTTAGAAAGGCTTGCGTTGCCATTAGATGGAATATTGTGGGACATAAAGCATGGCGAATGGCTTGCTATTTGGGGCGACAAACCATTAATCGATGAAGACAGGCTATCAATAGCAAAAATTTGTTATGCCACTGTCCCTAAGATTGTCCCTATTTATAGCCACAGATATATACCAAGTGAGCCAGATATAGTTGGCAACCCTGTTTTCTCTATACATCAAACTGACATAATTTATTACGGCTATGACCTTGCAACATACTTTGCACACGAATTTAATTTTCGACTGAATGAGTCATTTGATATTTTAGATAACCCTAACAGAAAAATAGAATTTTGGAGTTGGTGCGCAGAAAATATGCACTAATAATTAGGCACTGCAGGCAACATTAGGCTTGCCGCAATGCAGGCAGAAGGAATAACAATCGGCGGCAAATCATTAATGGGCTTCGGTTCCGGCGGACATTATTCTATTGAACATTTGTATTAACTTCATCATAAAATCATTGACCGGGCTTTTGTTTCGGCTGACGGATATAAATTCCAGCACTGCGGCAAGCCTTGGTCGTTGTGCGTTACTGCTCCATTTTATTTTGACTTTTATTTGAAGACAAATATCAAATGAAATTTATTCCATTCGACAGCTTAACGATTGACTCTAATCTTCATGATGAAGAAATAGTTGCTGTGCTAAGCAAAACCATTACACCATTTAAATGGTACGACAATGCCCGTGACACCGATAAACTGTTTTATGGTAAAATTGACAAAAATGGTTTCACAATTTGGCAAATAATCAAAAAAGGACGCAATTCATTTATCCCAATTGTAAAAGGAAAAATAGAGAGTATTGCCTCCGGAAGTCAAATTAAAGTGACAATGCGATTACACATTGCAGTACTTATATTCTTATTATTTTTTATTTCAGTCATCGCATATGGGTTTTTTAGACAAAAATCAATTGTTGCTTTAATTATGATTTTAGGTGCGTACTTTATGACAATTTATTTTTTCAATCTGGAATCAAATAAAGTAAAATCTATTTTGACTTCAATATTGCAAAATGGGACAGCTCAGGTTAATTAATCTGACCTAAATGACAAACGCACAACATTAGGTTTGCCGCAATGCTGGCAGAAGGAAAAACAAGCAGCGGCAAATCATTAATCAGCTTCGGTTCCGGCGGGCATTATTCTATTGAGCATTTGTATTAACTTCAGCATAAAATAAAAACCGGGCTTCAGCAATCGGCAGACGGATATAAAATTCCTGCACTGCGGCAAGCCTTGGTCGTTAGCGGCAACCTTAGACGAAAACTTTATTAACACACAATAACTAAATATAAACCGGACAAATGGCATATAATCAAAATTTAGCAAATCGTATTAGACAAAGACTTGCAGAACTTGAAAACATCGAAGAAAAGCAAATGATGGGTGGTTTGACATTTATGTATAATAACAAAATGTGTATTGGAATAATCGCAGAAGAAATGATGTGTCGAATTGACCCAGCTTTACACGAAATTGCACTTGAGAAAAATGGTTGTAGAACAATGGACTTTACTAAAAGACCAATGAAAGGTTATGTAATGGTTGCCAACACAGGAATGAAAACACAAAAAGAATTTGACTATTGGATAAATCTTTGTTTGGAGTTTAACAATAAAGCAAAATCATCAAAAAAGAGAACAAAATAAAATTAAATAATCATCACAAATTTAAACAAAATGGCTAACGCAATTAATTGGTTTGAAATCCCAGTAACTGATTTCACTAGAGCAAAAAGTTTTTACGAAACTATTTTAGGAGTAGAAATTATGGAAATGCCTTTTCCTGGTGGAAAGTATGGTATGCTTCCAGCTGATATGATGAATGGTGGTGTTGGTGGTGGACTTGCACAAGGCGAAGGATTTGAACCATCTAACAAAGGGACAATTGTATACTTAAATGGTGGAGAAGATTTAAGTGTTTCATTGGGCAAAGTTGAACAAGCAGGTGGAAAAATTTTAATGCCAAAAACTTCAATTGGACAAAATGGATTTATGGCTCATTTTTTAGACACAGAAGGAAACAGAGTTGCACTTCATTCAATGAAATAACTGTTTTACTTTATGCCAAACCTAATAACTTCCATAGACGAGAAAGGCAGCAGCCAACATTAGGTTTGGCATTATTGGGGCTTGATGTTATAAATTTGGCTTATGAATAAAACAACGGCAATATTGCAATTATCAACTTCGGTTATCGGCAGAAGGAATTCTAATTCCCCCAACAACGCCAAGCCTTTTTCGTTGGCTGTAATTTTGAATAACCTTAATCTTTACAAATAATTATGGGATTTTTTGACTTCCTTAAGAAAAAATCAAACAAACAAAAATTAGACTATGAGCCATTAGATTATGACCCAAACTATATAGTCGAAAAATTGGACGAATTCGGCTATTTCAAATATGCAGCACTGAGCGACATTCCAGAAATTAAAGGCGAATTGCTTGATTCGTTAACGAAATTGAATTATTTAAGTCATGTTTCATTTGACAAAAGCCCGTTCAACTCAAAAGACTATAGGCACTATCATTTTGACGGTGAGGACTTATTTGAAGAAGGTGGTTTTATTTGGCAACTCGAAGCAATGAAGACTTTGTTTGACAAAATGAATTTCAAAATAGAGATTTCAAATCATATTGAGACTTGGGATAGACAAAAGGGCTTAAACCACTTAATCACTTTGAATGGAAAAGAATACATAATCTTTAAAAACTTTGATGGTTATGGTTGGGGCGAAGCGGCACAACGCTTTGCAGAAATAATTAACGACCAATTAGAGTTACAAAATAAAGACGAACAGCTTTATCTTGTAAATGGAGGGAATGACGGCAACGCAGTTTATTTGACTGACAAACAATTTTCACTGTTAGACCCAATTTTAAAAGGTACAGAACGACCTTTAAAAATTAATGATTGGTGCAATGTTCATCAGGTGGCCAGACAAAACTACAGCCAACATTAGGTTTGCCTCAATGCTGGCAGACGCAATAACAATCAGCGGCAAATCATTAATCACCTTCGGCTCCGGCGGACAGTATTCTATTCGGCGATTGTTGTAACTTCAGCATCAGATAAAAAGCTGGCTTCAGCATTTCTCACCCGAACCTTAATACCAAATTCTGATATTTTATGCTGCCGATTCATTTTCTTCCGCCAAAATCACTTGAGGCATATATTGCTTTTTATGGAATTACCGATGTTGATGAAGGTTTTCATGAATCTTATGTTTCGCCGCCATTAGGTCTTTGTGGTTTCATTATTTCTCTGGAAGGTGAAATGAATGCTAACATTAATGGCAGTCTTTTTTTAAAAGATAAATACTGCGCAACGGGACAAATTACTGCACCTATGACTGGTGATATTGTAGGCCCAAACAAATTATTGATGATATTTATTCAGCCTTGTGGACTACACCAGTTGTTCGGCATTGATATGTCGCAACTCACCAATACATCCATGCCTTTATCTCAATTATTAGGAAAAGAAGAAGCTGATATGCTGATTGAAAAATTGGTTGCTACAGATAACCATGAAAAAATGATTCAGGTAATGAACGATTTTTTTTCAGAGCAGTTACCTGTGTTTGAGATTGCACCAAAGGTTAAAGATGCCATTGATTATATTCATCAGCAAAAAGGGAATGTTACGGTTAAGCAAATAGAGCAAAATTGCTTTATTACAGCACGCAGCCTTGAAAGGCATTTTAAGACTTACATTGGTTTAAGCCCAAAGGAATATGCAAAAATTTTCCGTTTCAAATGCCTTGTAAATTTCATCAACCAAAACCCTGGTCTTACATGGGATGCTTTATGCGAGCAAAATGGTTATTATGATCAATCTCACCTTACGCGGTATTTTAACCGCTACATGAAAATAAAACCAATGGAACTTGTAAATCTTGATATGGACTTCATCAATTACCTGTTACAGGAACCGTAACGATCAGTTTATTGTTTCTTTACATTTTGTCGTGTTTGTACAGGCAGAATACGGCCACCGTTTTTATCTTCGGGATGTTGAAAATCATTTTAGGTTCATCATATACCGGCTTCATAAATATTTATAGCTAATAAAAATGGAGATATATCCTTCTGAGGTCTCGCCTCAGTTTATTGATCTGTTCATGAATCAAATGAAATTCACGGAAGATGAATTTCATTTGATACTTTCATTCTTCAGGAGAGAATATGTTCCCCGAAAATTTTTCTTTATGAAAGCGGGTCAGGTGGCAAAATATAAAGCCTACATCAATAAAGGAAGTACCCGAACCTTTACTACAGATGAAAAGGGAGGCGAACATATTTTATATTTTTCGTTTGAGGACTGGTGGGTGGGAGATCTTGAAAGTTTTTATAATCAACAACCGTCTACTGTAAATATACAAGCCATGGAAGACTGCGAAATACTATGTCTTCATAAGAATGACCTGGAAAAATTGGGAGAACAAATTCCCAAACTAAAGATCTTATTTGCAGAGAAAGAAAGAAGATCTTCATTCGCCAATATGCAACGGTTAAAAGAAGTAAAAACCTTTTCGGCCGAAGAACGGTACAAGAATCTCATAAATAAATACCCCGAGATATTTCAGCGCATTCCACTCCAATATATTGCCATGTATCTTGACATTGAGCCGCAATCGCTCAGCCGCTTGCGCAAAAGGCTTTCCTGCAAATAAATTTCTTAACCTGGGTTAAGTCACTAATTAACCTGGGTGATTGGAAGCAAGGGTTCATTTATCTCATCTTTATGTTATTAAAACAAAAGAAATGAATAACCAACTCCCTCCGCCTCCTGCTCAAATGATGCAATTGATTACCGGCTTCTGGACATCCTGCTGTATATATGCAGCAGCAAAACTCAACATAGCCGATCATTTAAAAGATGGCTCAAAGAATGCTGCTCAACTGGCAGAAGCGACGCATAGTCATGCTCCATCATTGTACCGTGTATTAAGAGCTTTATCAAGTGTTGGCATATTTAAAGAAAGTGAAGATCACAAATTTGAGCTGACTGCACTTGGCAATACGTTGCAAACAGATGTGCCCGGTTCTATGAAAGCAATGGCCATTGCACAATTAGGCGATCATTATAATGCATGGGGAAATTTGGTATACAGTATCAAAACGGGTAATATTTCTTTTGATAATATTGAAGGAATGCCTGTATGGAAATATTATGAGACGCACCCTGAAGAAGGTTTGAATTTTATGAAAGCCATGTCCGGCCTCACCGGAGCAGTTATCATGAATGTTTTACCTGTGTATGATTTCTCAGGCTTCCAAACCATAGTTGATGTTGGCGGCGGTAATGGCACTTTACTGATGGCCATTTTGGATAAAGCACCCGGAGCGAATGGGATCGTGTTTGATGAAGAATATGTGGTGGAAGAAACAAAAAAATCAATAACACAAAAAGGTTATAACAACAGGTGTGAAACTGCAGCAGGTAGTTTTTTTGATTTTATTCCGGAAAATGCAGATGCCTATATTATGAAAATGGTATTGCACGATTGGAATGATGAACAATGTTTGCAGATATTAAACAACTGCCATAAAGCGATGAAGCCAGGCAGCAAGTTGCTGGTGTTAGATTCAGTCATTACAGAAGGCAATGATCCGCATCCGGGAAAATTTATGGATATAAATATGATGGCAATGACCGGAGGAAGAGAAAGAACAGAGAGCGAGTTTGCATCGTTGTTTACAAAAGCCGGCTTAAAACTATCAAGAGTAATACATACACATTCTCCAATGTTCAGTATTGTAGAAGCAACAAAAAAATAAGCACACGATTTACTAATTAAATAAAATAAAAATCAATGAAACACATCTCAGCATTTCTGTCAATATTATTACTGGTTACTTTTGTTTCCTGTAACGACAATCAACCTGCAAAAGAGGAAGCTAAAGCAGTTGCTGATTCATCAGCAGCAAGCAAAGCACAAGAGCCCCCAGCATTTCAACCCTACAACGTCACCATCATTCAGCATAAGGTGAAAGATTTTGACAAATGGTTGACTGTTTATGAGGCACACGACTCTGCAAGAAAAGCAAGCGGGCTTACGGAAATTGCTTTGGGAAGAGGAATAGATGACAACAATGAGATTACTGTTGCATCAAAGTCGGAGGATATGCAAAAGGCGAAAAACTTTACTAATTCACCGGAACTGAAGGCTGCAATGCAGAAAGCCGGCGTCACAGGCCCTCCAACGATTTCGTTTATAAAAGTAATTCGTGATGATAACAGCCCGATCGATACTAAAGACAGGTTGATGATAGTTCATCATGTAAAAGATTTTGATGCATGGTTAAAAGTGTACGACAGTGAAGGAAAAGAAACAAGAGCTGCAAATGGTCTTGCAGATCGTGGGCTGGCAAGAGGAGTCGATGATCCAAATACAGTGTATGTTTTATTTGCTGTAACAGATCTCACAAAGGCTAAAGCAAGATCAGCTTCGCCGGAACTGAAAAAACTAATGACCGATGCAGGTGTAGATAGTCAACCCACCATTAGTTTATATAAATTGGTTAAATAATATTTCATGCATTGATGATTGCTCGTTTCCAACAGGCAATCATCAATGCATGGTATTTGTTGCTCCCGCCTTTGTTGGTATTCCGCACAGGCATGTGCGTTAGCTGCACCAACAAAATAATCTTTACAACACGTTACTTCTGTAATAAAAGCGAACAGGTTTGTATCGAAAGCGCACAAACATAGTAGTAATAGAACTTTTATTCGATTGATTATCAAAAAAAAGAATAATGGCATTAGCTTAGTAAATATTTATACAAACATTCAAATCATGTTTAAAAGCTATTTCATTGTTGCATGGCGAAACCTGATGCGCAATCCCAAGATTTCGTCCATCAATATTGGAGGTCTTGCTATTGGTGTTGCATGTGCCATCATGCTGTACCTGTATGCACAAAGTGAGTTTGGTTACGACAGCTTTTATACAAACGCCAACCGCATCTACAGGTTATATACATCCATTAATTTGAATGGCACCGCATCAAACAGCGCTAAAAGCAGCCCTCCCGCGGCACTGGCACTTAGAACACAATTTCCGGAGGTAGAAGCCAACACATTCATCGGATATGAGGCATCATACAATATGCGGTACAAGGACAAGGTTTTTCGTGAACACAGCGCCTATACTGCAGACTCTAACTACTTCAAAGTATTCAATCATCAACTGCTGAAAGGCGATGCCAACACGGCATTATCAATGCCGAACCAGTTGGTGATTACAGAAGCTACCGCAAAAAGATATTTTGGCGATCAAGACCCGCTCGGAAAGCAGATACTGATAAATGATACCGCATCATTTATTGTATCAGCCATCATGAAGAACTTTCCTGAAAATTCTCACTTCAATGCTGATATGTTCATTTCTATGAGCACACTTCATGGAAAAAATGATGACAACTGGCTTGCATTGTACTACTCCAATTTTATGCTGCTGAAAAAAGGTGCTGACGCGAATGCCGTTGAGCAAAAACTGAAAGCTATTGTTGATAGAGGAGCAGGGCCGCAAATAGAAAAAATGCTTAATGTTCATTATAACAACGCTAAAGAAAATGGAAATGTGTTTGCAATGAAACTGCAGCCTCTTACCAGCATTCATCTGTATTCAAAAGAAAGTTATGGCATTGATCCTAATACTGAATGGGGTAACACCAGCTTAGGCAACATTTTGTATGTACGCATTTTTATTGCTACTGCTTTATTTGTGCTGCTGATCGCTGTTTTTAATTTCATGAACATTGCAACAGCAAAAAGTGACAAAAGAGCAAAAGAAACTGGTATCCGCAAAACGCTGGGCTCGAGCAGGTGGGAATTGATGATACAGTATTATACAGAAGCTGTATTAACTACAGCCATTGCTGTATTGGCAGCGGTCATCCTTGTAAAAATAACGTTGCCATGGTTTAATCAACTCACCGGCAAAGAAGTGCAACTTAACTTTTTCGGTAACGCCTATACGCTTCTGCTGCTGGTGGCATTCACGATTGTTGTGGGCATATTTGCAGGCAGCTATCCGGCTATTTTTCTCTCTGGCTTTCAGCCTGTGGAAACATTAAAAGGGTTGCATCGGAAAAACAAAACTTCGCTGCGAAGTGTATTGGTAGTAAGCCAGTTTGCTATAAGCATCGCCCTTATCATAGGCATGATGGCGGTGAGAAGCCAGCTCAATTTCATGCAGAAAAAAGATCTTGGCATTAAATCGCAGCAACTGATTACTATCATTAACGGATCATCGCTTGGCAACAAGTTGCAGGCATTTAGGCAAGAGCTGCTTAAAAATCGGGCTGTTGAATCCGTTACCAACTCATCGGTCATGTTTTCACAAGGTGTGCCCGAATCTGTCTATACATACGAGAATCAAACGAACACTGATCCGTTGCATGCAGCTTTCCTCGACGTGGATGAATATTTCGCTCCAACCTTTGGTATAAAAATGAAAGAAGGCCGCTTTTTTGATGTCTCTATGCCTACGGACAGTAGCGCTGTAGTAATCAATGAAACAGCAGCGAGAGACTTTGATCCCAGTATAAAATCTGTCATTGGCCATCGCATTACGATGCTTTCCAGAGATTCTGTGCCGAGAGTTTACCGGATTGTTGGTGTGACAAAAGACTTCAACTTTGAATCGATGCACCAGCTTGTAAAGCCATTGGTATTGCACCTTTCCGGGATTAAGCAGGCATCTACTTATATCACTATCAAATACAATGGCACCGATATCACCAATGCGCGCAATGATATTGAAGGCGCATGGAACCGCATGCAGTCATCATTTGAAAAATGCAACTTCAGTTTCCTTAATGATAGGATTGCTAATTTATACATCAGTGAAAAAAAAGTGAGCGAACTTTCAACGTTATTATCAGCCCTCGGAGTGCTGGTAGCCTGTCTCGGCCTTCTTGGCCTTGCCATGTTCGTTACAGAGCAACGTAAAAAAGAAATAGGCATTCGAAAAGTCTTAGGTGCCGGTATTGCTCAGGTAACCACAACTATTTCGCGGCAATTTGTTTTATGGATACTGCTCGCAAACCTTGTTGCATGGCCTGTTGCTTACATGATATTGAATCGCTGGCTTCAAAACTTTGCTTATCATATTAGTCCTGCATGGTGGATGTTTTTTGCTGCTGGCGGACTTACGCTTTTAGTTGCATTAATAACAATCGGCACACAATCTATCAAAGCAGCCCTTGCAAATCCGGTAAAGAGTTTGAGAACTGAATAATCATACAAATGGTAGGTTTCAATTGCTGTGTACGAAAGAAGCCAAAATCGCCTTTGTTGGTGTTGAGCATAGGAATGAGCATTTTGCTCACCAACAACAAATGAAGTTTTGTAACTTCAGCATAAAATCAAAACCGGGCTCCGGCATCGGATGAAGGAACATGAATGCCAGCACTGCGGCAAGCCTTGGTCGTTGATGGCTATTCTTGGTGACAGCTTTAAAATCAAATGACAGTACAAGAACTTCAAGACAAGCTTTACGAATTTATCAAGCCGATTTATCCTGATATTAAGATTAATGTTACGGACACTTCTGAAAATGTAAGACAATTATATTTTATAGACGATAAGTTTGAAGTTCTGTATCCAATGCAGCGTTACCACTATTTGACACATTTAATTCCTTCGGACTTTTACGAACAAAATTTGCAGGAAACAGAATGGTTTGAGCTTGCACCTAATGAAAATCCAGATGACCTTGATTGTCTTGACCAAGCGACAATTGACGAAATCAAAGAGCCTATACTTTCAATATTAAAAGACAAGATTGGCTTTGTTACACTTCTTGACAAAGAATTTATTTCACAGAACGTAAAATGTTTCGGGGACTTCCGACATTCAAAAAGCATTTTGACAGACTTGAAATTTTCAGACGAAGACCAGTTTGACATATTTCATGTCTTAATGAATGAAGGTGGATATTGTGACTGCGAAATTTTGTACAACGTTTTTAAGGAAAGTGAATATTCAAAAAGATATTGGCACGACAGACAATAACAGCCACCAACATCAGGTTTACCGTAATGCTGCCAGCCGGAAAAGCAATCAACGGCAAAATCAATAATCGTCTTCAGTTGCGCGAACATTAATCTATTATTGTAACTTCAGCATAAAATCATAGACCGGGTTTAACATTGTCTTACGTATATAAATGTTAGCATTGCGAAAACCCTTTGCCGTTGACAGCATTAAACCTGAAATTAAAATATCATGAAACAATTTTTATTAGTATTATTTTCTCTTGTCATTGCAAATTTTGCTTCAGCGCAATTTGTGGCAAAAATGGAATTGAAAGAACCTGTAAAAGGACTTTGCTCAAAAGACGTTTATGCATTGCTGCCGTTGGGAGATCAAAAAGGACCTGAATGTTTGACACCGGAAGAGGAATTGATTAAAAAACTTAATAGTGAAGTAACTTATTTCAAAGACAGCGCAAGCTATGAAGACAAAGGAATGGTTTCCATAATCATTAATTGTAAAGGTGAAGCCGTGAAATGCGATATAGACAATAAGACAAGACACAAAGAGCTGGACGATCAGATAGTTGCTGTTTTCTCGACACTCACCAAATGGACGCCGGGCAAAATCAAGAAGAAGGAAGTTGACTCTGTCAAATTATGGAGTTTTAGAATCAAGAACGGACAGATTTCAATTGACTGAACAAAGGCGCTCAACTTAACACAATTTCAAAAATGCTGACATATACCAGATTCAACAGCAGCGAAGACTCAGAATATTTAGTTGAATTACTTAAAAAAAATAATATCCCGTACGAACTGGTGCATGAAAGAAATCAATTGGATAATGTATACTTTGGTGAAGCATTAGATCAGTTGTATGCACTCAAAATTCCGGCTGATCAATTCAATCAATTGAATCAAATTCTTGCAGACGAAGCGAAGATTGATTTCAACAAAAGTGGGTTTGCTCATTATTTTTCTGAGTTTTCCAAAGAAGAATTGATTGATATTTTAAACAGCCCGAATGATTGGAATGCATATGATAAAGAAATTGCAAAACTATGTTTGGAAAAGAATTATCAAATTAATGATACAGCAGCTCTGAACTATGTGGATTCTTATACTCCCGAAAATATTTCTTTGCCATGGCTGATAGTTGGCTATCTTTTTAGTTTTTCAATAGTTGGGCTGATTGCTGGTTCCATAGTAAGAACAAGTAAGAAAACCCTCGCAAATGGCAAGAGTGTTTTTATGTACAATGATTCTACCAGACAACATGCCTTAATCATATTTATTATTGGTATTGTCGGAACAGTCTATTATTTGATATACGGCCTTCCTCATTAACGCTGCATGCAAAAATCAATGTTCCCCAGAAGGTATTTTTAACAAATGATGGGGATTCTATGCTGTTATTTGTATTTTTTTGATAACATCCTATGACAGCCTGATGACTACATTAATAAAGCTTACACAGCAGCATCACAACAGCTATAAACATTCGTGATGCAAAGACTTACAAAAAGGATATTTCTCATTTACTGACAACATATAAATAAATGCAAGCGTTGAACCCATTAAAAATATTAAGCAAGTATTCTTCAATGCGATGAATGAATATGAAGATTAAAAGATCATTATCTTTAAAAAAAACTCCTGTTTATGAATCGATTTTTTTATTTGTGTTTCGCAATGGCTTTTTTCTGCGCATGCAATACTTCCAATCAATCCGATGTTCCCAAAAGAACTTTTGTTGATGTAAGCGGCCTTGATCCCTCTGTAAAACCCGGCGACAATTTCTTTCGTTATGTAAATGGGAAATGGTATGACACTGCAAAAATTGCGGATGACCAGTCTGGCGTAGGATCTTACATGTTCCTGAATATTCCGCAAAAACTGTTGCTGCAACACATTCTGGATAGCGTTTCACAATCTCAACATGAGATGGGAACCGTTGACCAGAAAGTAGGTGATTTTTATGCATCAGGTATGGACACGACAACCATCAACCAGCGCGGATATCAACCTATTCAGCCCGCACTTTCAAGTATCGACGCAATTAGTAACGTGCCATCGCTCATGAAGTTTGTAGCGATGGAAATAAAAGCAAAAGACAATTCCATTATTAGTTTTGGTGTTGGCCCTGATAACAAAAATGGCAATATGAATGTGGCGCATGTTTTTCAGGCTGGCATTGGCTTGCCTGACAAAGATTATTATTTTAAAACTGATTCATCAACACTTGCCATTCAGCAAGCTTATAAAAAATATGTTAGCAGCTTGCTTCAATTAACGGGCAGCAATCCAACTTCTGCCATCCAGCAAGCAGATATTGTCTATGGCATCGAAAAGCAAATCGCCGCATCTCACAAAACAAATATTGAACTGAGAGATGTGAATTCCAATTATCACATGATGGCGGTAGCATCTATCAACAAAACGCAACCTAATATTGGCTGGAAATCACTGCTTGAAACTTTAGGTGCGATAACTGATTCAATTGATATGGCTCAGCCTGCTTATTATGATAGATTAAATGCAATGTTGAAATCCATCTCAATCAGCGACTGGAAAATTTATTTGAAAGCTTCTACTTTGCAAACTTACGCTGATGCATTGAGCAAGCCATTCGTGGATGCTTCATTTGAGTTTTCAAAAGCATTGTCCGGGCAAGCAACTCAAAAACCTCGCAGGCAAATAATGACGGCAAATGTTGATCGTCTTTTAGGAGAAGCTTTAGGACAGTTGTATGTAAAAAGATATTTTAATGAAGATGCCAAAAAGCGGGTGCTCGCATTAGTTGACAACCTGCAAAAATCTTTTGAGAACAGGATCAATCATCTTGACTGGATGAGTGACAGCACAAAGCAGAAAGCAAAAGAAAAATTATACGCCATCGATAAAAAAATCGGCTACCCTGACAAATGGCGTGATTATAATAATGTACAGATTGATAAAAGCAAATACTTTGAAAATCTGATTTCCCTTAATCAAAATGATTATCAATTCCGCCTGGCAAAATTGAACAAGCCACTTGATAAAACAGAGTGGAGCACTACGCCATCCACGGTTACTGCCTACAACAATGCATCTCCCAATGAGATTGTTTTTCCTGCAGGCATTTTGCAATTTCCTTATTTTGATTTTGCTGCAGACGATGCGATCAATTATGGTGGGATAGGAATGGTGATTGGTCACGAGCTCACTCACGCTTTTGATGATCAGGGTGCGCAATATGATAAGGACGGCAACGTAAAAAACTGGTGGACGAAAGAGGACTATGAAAAGTTCAAAGCAAAAACAAAAAGTCTGAGTGATTTATACGGTTCATTCACTGTGCTGGACACTGTTCATTTAAAAGGAGGGTTGACATTGGGGGAAAACACGGCGGATAATGGAGGCATTGCTATTGCTTACGATGCATTTAAGATGACTGATGAGGGAAAAGATTCTACGAAGATCGATGGTTTTACTCCTGATCAGCGCTTCTTCTTATCTGTTGCCAGAATATGGAGAGTGAAAACAAGAGATGCATTTTTGCGCACGTATGTAAATACCAACCCACATTCACCAGCTATGTGGCGAGTGAATGGCCCGCTGATGAACTTTGCTCCGTTTTATAAAGCATTCAACGTGCAGCCGGGTGATAAAAATTATAAATCTGAAGACCAGAGAATAAAAATCTGGTAGGATAAAATTTTTTTACTGAATGAAATGCAAAACCCTTTCACTTAGGATGTGAAAGGGTTTTGGTCTTATAATAAAGTAGTTATCAACTTTTATATATTGGCGTATATCATCATTTTCATATTTATTATTTCGTGGTCTTAGCGCCGAGCTGGATACCTAATTTTTCATATTCAATGTCATTCGGCTGCCAAAGCTCTACATTGTTCCCTTCAGGATCCATGACGTGAACGAATTTTCCATATTCAACCGATTGAATGGTGTCAACAATTGTCACTCCGTTTTTCTTCAGTTCTTCTACAAGTGCTTTTAGGTTTTCAACCCTGTAGTTGATCATGAAGTCTTTGGTGGATGGCTCAAAGTATTTTGTTGTTTCTTTAAAAGGGCTCCATTGAGTAAACCCTTTTTTCGTACTGTCTGCGCCTTGATACCATTCAAAAACTGCTCCGTATTGATTGGTGTTGAGCCCAAGATTTGACTTATACCATTCTCTCATTTTCTTCGGATCCTTGCATTTAAAAAAAATGCCACCGATACTTGTCGCTTTTTTAAATGATGACTGATTGTAATTGCTTTTTGTAATGAGGGATTTGAAAGTAAATCCAAGCCCAAACGATCCGAGGAGTGTCAGGCTTATCAGGATTCTTTTTTTCATGTTGACTGATGTTTAAAGTTTTTATGTTTGCAAATGCTGTAGAAATGTGGTGGAAAATTTTGACATTCTAAAGTTTCCCTTTATCAAATTTAGATGTTGAAATTTTTCTTGCTGTTAATTTCTGTCTTTTATTATCAATTAGAAGATTTAGTTGAATCCATAAATCTCTGTGCTCATGCCAACTTGCGTAAATTCGCATTCATTAAACACATGCTTATGCGGATTAATTTTTTTCTTGTCATCATATTATTTTTTACAGCTCGCTCATTTTCTCAAAATCTTATTATTAAAGATCTTCGGGTAAATCAACAGCGAATGGCCGACAGGATTTTGTATCTGTCAAAATTCGGGAAAGATAGCGCCGGTCGTGGTTTTCGTGTTGCTTATTCAAAAGGAGATGTGGAACAAAGAACATGGTTCATTGATCAGATGAAAAAAGCCGGGCTTGATGTGCGCATCGATTATGCCGGTAATATCATCGGCAAGCGAAAAGGGAAAAATCAATCGCTCCCATCAATTGCATTTGGCTCGCATCTCGATATGGTGCCTGATGGCGGCGATTATGACGGAGATGTAGGTTCTGTTGCTGCGCTCGACATCATCGAAACACTCAATGAAAAAAATATCATCACTGAACATCCTTTGGAACTTATCGTATTTTCCAACGAAGAAGGCAGAACAATCGGAAGCCTTGCTATGTCGGGGCATTTAAGCAATGAAGGATTGAGACATATCACTTCAAGTGGGCTTACTATTGCGGAAGGTATCAGAGCTATTGGCGGAAACCCGGATAGCATTGCATTCAGTGCCAGGAAGAAAGGAGAGCTAAAAGCATTTTTGGAATTGCATATTGAGCAAGGTGGCATTCTTGAAAAAGAAAAATTGCAGATTGGTGTAGTGGAAGGCATTGTAGGTATTGTGCATTGGGATGTTACAGTAAATGGCTTTGCCAATCACGCCGGAACAACGCCCATGGATATGCGAAAAGATGCACTGCTTGCTGCGTCAAAATTTATTATTGCCGTGAATGAAACCGTGAACAGCTACAAAGGAAGACAGGTCGGAACAGTTGGGAAAATTGCTGCATTCCCCGGCGCATACAATGTGATTCCGGGAAAAGTTACGATGGGGCTGGAGCTGCGCGATCTTTCTTACGAAAAAATATGGAGCATGTTTCATGATATTGAGAAGAGAGCATTGGCTATAGATTCAGCATCCGGCACAACAACGAATTTTGTTCATATAGCCAATGAAACAAAACCAGCATTAACCGATAAATCATTGCAACAAAAAATTGATGCATCAGCAAAATTGCTTGGGCTAAGTACAAAATTGATACAAAGCGGTGCGGGGCACGATGCGCAAGAGATGACACAAATCGTGCCTGCGGCAATGATCTTTATTCCAAGCGTGAACGGAATCAGTCATTCACCCAAAGAATTTTCAAAGCCTGAGGATATTGCTAATGGAGCAAATGTGTTGCTGCAAACTATAATGGTATCGGATAAAGAATAGGTGTTACTAAGACATCTGTTATCCAACCCAATATAAATTAATGAGTATACGAACTTAGTGCGTTCAAGATTATTTGCTTTTTACAATCAGGCCATTTTCTGGCACCCATTTATCGTATTCAATAACGGCGGCAATATTTTTTGCAAATTCTCTCCCCTTTAATTTTTCTACCAGATGAAGAGCACCGTCAATGCCTGCTGAAATGCCGGCGGTTGTAATAATATTTCCATTGTCAACAAAGCGCACATTCGATAAAACTTTTGTTTTTGGCAGCATTTTCCTGAGAGATCCGATTTGCGAATGAAAAGTGGTTGCGGTCAGGTTATCCAGCAATCCTGCTCTGCCAATAATGAAAGCGCCTGTACAAACCGATAAGAAATACTCCGTTGATTTTTTACGCGATTGTATCCATGATATCAAGGCGGGATCATTGGAAGGAGCATCAGTGCTACCTCCAAAGAACACCATGATATCAGCCGGCGGAGCATCTTCAATACTATAATCCGGCACAATGGTCAATGTTCCCTGTGCCACAATTTTTTCTTTGGTTTTGGAAACAATAAAAACCTTGAAACCTGCGGCAGTGAATACTTCCAAAGGGCCGGCAAAGTCTAAGACTTCAACACCGTTCTGTAAATAAAAGCAGATTGACATATTGGGTGATGTTTTTTTCTCATTGAAATCTTTGAATGTTTTTCTGACTAATTCCATGCCGCAATGCGGGCAGGTTCCTGCTTTAGCAAACGCTACTTCATCACAACCGCCACCGCAAGGCGGACAAACAAAAACAACCGAATCTTCTAAAGCCTTTTTCTGCGAGAATGCAAAGTTTGCTGAAAGCAATGCCAATGTTAATAATACAAGTATTTTTTTCATAATTATGTTTTTAATGTGTGGATTAATTTTTTGTGAAAGCATGCATTATAATATGATACTGCTGTTTTTTATTCTTCGTAACTGGCGCGTGTTTCTGTAACCTATTTTTTTTGCCAGCGCATCACTTTTCAAATCTGTGCTGCTGAGCAGTGTTTTCAGCTTTTCTAACCTTAACGCCTTGGTGTATTGATTGATGGTTAAGCCCGTTGCTTTTTTGAATACACGCGTCAGGTTTCTTTCACCCATATTCGCAATTGAGGAAAGCTTCGCGATGGTAGATTTTTTTTCGAGGTTTTCTATTAGCCAGTCCTGCACATGATGGATGCCTGTATGAATATGATTACGATAGCTGAGATACACGCTTTGTTGTGTATGATCTGGACCGCGCCTGTAATAAACCAGCAATTCCCTGCTGATCTTATTGGCAAACAAAGGTCCATAATGCTCTTCCACAATAGCGAGAGAAAGATCAATGCCTGAAGTGATGCCGGCACTGGTATAGATATTGTCTTCATGCACATACAGTACATCTTTTTTGATCTGCAATGCCGGATATGTTTTTTTTAATTCCTCAATCCGCTTCCAGTGCGTGGTGCATGTTTTCGAATTCAATAATCCTGCTTGTGCAAGTATAAAAGCGCCGGTGCATATCGTGCAAATGTTCACTCCGATCCGATGATTTTTTATCAGCCATTCAAAGAATTTTTTCTGGCTTTTAAATAAGTGAGAGCGCAAATATTCCATATCAGCTCCGGGTAAAAAAATAAAATCACCTGCTCGTAAATGCATATCTGCATAAGATTGAGCCGCACCAAATGAAAGACCGGCAGAACTGGTTATTTGTTTTTCCAATGAACAGTATGACAATTCATAAGCTGCTCCATAACAATTAGCCTCATAAAACACTTGAACAGGGCCGGACAAATCAAGCACATGTACCTTATCTGGTATAAAAAATACGATTTTTCTTTTTTGCACCATCACTATTAGTATTAAGAAGCGAAGTTAGCACTTTGTAGTTACGGCGATGGGACATTGAGTGGACATTTCAGGACATAATACACAGTTGATCCTTGATCAGTAATTAACTGTTTAGATATTTATTTGGAATGTTTGATGGGGAATAATCAATTCCATAATTAGCTTTTATCAGGATTGATACAATTTCATAAATCTGTTTTTCCGTTCTTTGAAACTGTCGAAGTAATCCCATCATGGCATAGCTTATTGGATTTACTGACGGGATAAATGTTTCCCATTCATAACTCTTTCCCCAAATAAGCCCACGAACAGTTAATGATAAGTCCGCATTTTGTGAAACAAGAAATTTCATCATATCTATACACATATTTGCATGTTGATTCACGCTATGGAAAATAGGGGATTGCCCTCCAAATCCATTGCTGTCAAGTCCTGCTTTTACATTAATATCTGCTCCGTGCTGAACAAGAATTTTTGCGCAGGATACATGATTATATTCAGCACAAATATGCAAAAGAGATGCCTCACAAAGTGGCGTGAATGTGCAGTCTAATGAATACTTTTTATGTAATAATTCTTTATCGTCAATCACTAATCTGTTAAGCGAATTTGCATCGTCAAGCAATATTGCTAATAGCGCTTTATCGTCAAACTTTAAACCAAAATCAACAAATGCCTGAATGCAATTTTTAAATTCAGGGCCACGCAAATACATATTTATCATCTCATAAATAAGCGGTTTGCCATTATGCATCTGATTAGGGTCTACTCCATTTTCAAAGCATTCTTTAATTCCTTCTACTGAATGTGTCTCAAAATCGCCGATAATTTTTTGCAAATAGTCCATATCGGAAAGAGTAAAATGTTTATATGATGAAATTACAAAACTTATGATCATTTATTGGTGATGAGGAATTGCATCAATGGCTGAAATCATCTGTTATTAGAATTGATTTTTTATAAATCTCGCATTGTAACGATATAACGAAGTAGAGTCAGGAAATATCTGCAAAGTGTATTTGCCATTAGCAAGCAATGGAATTGGATATGAATTAGGCGGGATAAAGTGCCCGGCAAAAATTTCTTTATTTGCAGAATCAGCCGTTATTGCTGCGCCATCCGGCATGGATTTATAAAAAAAGTAGGGCGTGGATTGAGTTGGAAGTATTGTCCCAAAATTATAATTAGTCGTATCGTAATAAAGCTTCACATTTTCAAGCGCAAAGCCTGTGCTGTTTTCTATTCTGATCATGACAGCAGTTGCTGTATCTTTTTTACAACCCAAAGATGCAATTCCTAAAAAGCAGATAATAAAAAACTTTGCCATGCACTTTTGTCAAGTTGACAGCTACAAAAAATAAAACGTTGCATTTTTGAATGAAATAATTATCCTTTTATTTTAAAGAAACGCAGATTAAGGGATATGAAAAAACGGTATGGAATTGACGCATAGCTGACTTTTCCAAAAACTCATTTAGTGCAGATGAACTTTAGTGACAAAGGGAATGGTTTTATAACATCACCGCTTTCTTCTTAATATCACTGCTGAACTTTTTTTCAAATCGCCTTCAAACCTTATTTCTTGCCGGTCTGAACCGTCTTCAACAATCAGTAGTCCGGTATTTGGCGGAATGGAGCCGAGGTTTTCTGCGTACATCACCAATTTCAGAGAGTCACCTAACTCGGGTGGTATTCTTATTACTTTTCGATAAGCTCTTTCGCTAAGACCTTGTTTCGGAATTATCACTTCATCATTCAATACAACACTCACTGTGTCGCCGTCAACAGTGCCATTATCATATAAAACCAATGTCAGGCTATCGGATTTGAAATCAATGCTGCGGATAATTTCTGTTTTGCGTAATGCAATGTCTGCTGCTGCAGCCACAATAATTTTTTGCTCAACAGGATTGGCAGGCCCAGAAATCGTACTGGGAGCATAACCAGAAGTGTTATTTTTCCCCTTCCCGGAAATTATTGTTTGCTGTACTTTGACAGATGCTATATCCTTGTCCGGAACTTCTGCTACTAAAGGAGCTTCTGTGCCTGACACCGCAGTGCTTTGAACTTTTTCACTTGTAGCATCTTTTTTTGGAGCTGTTGCTGCTACCGGATTTTCTTTTGCAATGGGTTCAGGATTTGAAAATGAAATGGTATTTGACAATTTCAGACTGTCGAGCTTGCCTATCAGTTTCGTCTGAGCTTTATTGCTTTGCTTTTGAAGCGTGATGGTGCCGGATGACAGATCCTGGTCTCCCGCCCGCAGATCCCGCGTTCTTGTATGAAAAGGGCCGCTCAAAACCATCACTTCACCAACCGTGGTAAGCGATAAATCACAAAACGTTTTTATGTTGCGGGAACGGATAGCAAAATTATTGAAGATCATTTTATCATCAGATATGTTATAAACGCTATCCTTCTGGATCATGGTCATTCTTTTAACGGCAACTTTTTCAACGCCTTTATATTCGAATGTAATCATCGAATAACCGCTCATATCCTGATTGATCACCAGTTCAAGAGGCATTTTCGTTTCGGAAGTGGCGATTGTTCCCACCCAAATTCCGGAAAGATCCTGTGAAAAGAGCTGCAAGGGCAATAAGAACAGTATAAAAATGAATTTCATCATCGAGGGATTGGATTTCTATTATCCTTTAACGAAAATTCAATTTATTAATTGCCCATAAGAAAGAGCCTGCAAGGGTGGTTTTTTCTGTTGTATTGAACTTCCGTAGAAAACATTTTCCAAAATTTTGTTTTGTGATTTTTAGTTATGATTATTGCGGATATGCAAAAAGTGGATAGCAACCTTTTAAAGACTAAACAGCATTTTGAAATACTCGACGGATTAAGAGGTATTGCAGCTCTGGCAATTGTCATTTTTCATTTCATGGAATGGGTTTATTCGGGCGCGAGCAAAAATTTTATCGGGCATGGTCTTGCTGGGCTTGCTTTTTGATCCATTTGGCGGTCATCCGCAATGATATAGTGTCGGTAAAACTATTGTCATATTCCTTGCTTCTGTTTTTCTGGTTCCATTTCCTGTGATGAGAAATCGTTTTTTTTAATCCACGGAAATATTTCCAATCTGCATTTATTCTCTTTTTATTTTCACAGGGCTGATTTCATAAATCCCATTCCCGATTCCGATGTATCTTTTATACAAAAAGTATTTCCCATCACTGGTTACCGAATCAGGCGCTTTTTGCTGGTAGATTGAAAAAATACCATAATCATGTGTGAGCCTTCCTTCCATGTGGTCAAACATTCTTTTTTCTTCGTCGCGCCCGGGGTTGGTGATGGCGAGAATGGCGATTATCATCACTAAAGAAACCAGTATAACGGTGAGATACTTTCTCATGAAATTTTCTTTGTTGCCAAAACTGAACTCAGAATGCAATCTAAAGTTACCATTATTCTTCTGCTGTTCCTGATGAGATGGAGGAACATTAGACATTGCAACAAAAAATAACAATCATTAATATCCGCCCCACCAAATCAATTTTTCATTCACTTCGCAAACTATCAATGGGATTTGCTATGGCTGATTTCACAGATTCAAAACTGATGGTGACCAAAGCAATAGCAAGAGCAACTAATCCTGCCATTGCAAAAACAAACCATCCTGGTGAAATTTTGTAAGCAAATCCTTCCAGCCATTTGCTCATTCCATAATATGCTACCGGAACTGCAATGACAAAAGCAATCAATATCAATCTTACAAATTCAGCAGACATCATCACCACAATCTGCAGCACACTTGCGCCCATCACTTTGCGGATTCCGATTTCTTTAAATCTTCGCTCAGCCATGTATGAAGACAAACCATACAGTCCTAATACACAAATGATCATCGCAACGATTCCAAAACCGGAAATGATTTTTGAAACCCTTCGGTCTTCATCATACTGTTTCTGAATGGTCTGATCCAGAAATGAATATTCAAATGGAGTATCATGAACCAATGATTTCCATGTGTGCTCAATCATTTTTACCGTTTGCTCAAAATTGGCAGAAGAAACGGAAGCAATCACGTAGTCATAGCGCTTGTTGTTGTTCTCCATTTCAAACGAGGTTGGTTTTATTTCTTCATGAAGTGAGTTCTGATGAAAGTCTTCCATCACTCCGATCACCTGAAAATCATATCTTATTCCCAGCCAATCGAAATGAATATTTTGTCCAATTATTTTTTCAGGCGTGAACCCAAGCTTTGAAACAGCCGTGCGGTTTAAAATAAATTTATGATTGTTATCTGTTTTGCGGCTTTCTGTAAAAGATCGCCCGGCAATCATTTTGATATTGAGCAGCTCAAGGTATCCGACATCAACCACATTCCGATTGATATCAACAACCTTATTCATATTTTCTCCATCAGCATAAAAATTCATGTCTCTGAAAATGGGTGTGCCGGGAATAAAGGAGCAGCCTGAAACACCGTTGACATTGTTGTTGAGCGCAATCTGATTTTTCAGTGCATCATATTGTTTATGCGCTTCTTCGGTGCGAAGGGGAAGCACAATTTTTGCATTCGCATTAAAACCAAGATTCGATCCTATCATAAAATCTACCTGGCGTGTGATAATAAATATGCAACATATCAGTGCAATAGCAATCATAAATTGAAATACTACCAGGGATTGGCGTAGCCTGCCGGAAAAATCACTGATCTTAAATTTGCCTTTCAGCACCTGAGCGGGCTCAAATGAGGTGAGGTAAAATGCCGGATAGCTGCCGGCGAGAACACCTGTAATGACAGTGAGAAGGAGGGCTGCGAATAAAAAGAAAGTGATATTTTCTGCATTGATCGAAATATTTTTATTCGTCAGTTGATTAAAAAGCGGAAGAGATAATCGTGTGAGAATAAAACTGATGATGATGGCTATCACAACAGTGACCATTGCATCTCCTAATAATTGTTTGATGAGCATAGAACGATGTGCGCCCAGCGTTTTACGGATACCTATCTCCGTGGCACGCTTGTTCGCTTTTGCCGTTGATAAGTTCATGAAGTTGATGCAGGCGATCACTAATATAAACAGCGCAATCGCTGCGACGACATACAGATAAGTAATCCTGGATCTTTGCCCCACATCAGACTTGAGATAAATATCCTTTACCGGTTCAAGGCTCAAAGTCTTGTGGATACCTTCTGCTTTCATAGCATCTGCACCGTGGCGAAGTAAAACATCATTTATTTTTTTCTCAACAACAGCTTTATCATATCCAGGCACCAGCTTCAAATAAGACGGAACAAAATTTTGGCCAGCCCATTCATTTTCATGCAGCACATTTTCGATCGATCCGGAACTATTTATAGAGATGAAAAAATTTGCTTTGATAATGCTGTTGTATTTTTCTTTGAACACACCCGTCACTTTATAATCTTCCGGCTTATCACCCTGGCTGATGGTGATCACTTTGCCTAATGCAGTTTCTTCACCAAAAAGCCTGTGAGCAATTTTTTCAGAGAGAACAACTGAATTTGGTTGAGCCAGTGCACTTTTAGGATATCCTTCTTTTAACTCGTAAGTGAATACATCAAAAAGCGTTGAGTCCGCAAGAAAACCTTCGCTTTCATAAAATAGATTATCCTTGTATCGCATGAGGATCTGAGCCTTTTCTTTTTCACCGGTAGTAAAATATTCTTTTACGCCCGGAGGATTTAAAATGCGCACCGCTGCTTCTACTTCAGGAACTTCGTTCTTGATGGCCATCGCAATTGGAGGTGAAGCAGAACCTACTTTGTCAACAACAGATTCAGATTGAAAATTGGTGATGATCCGATATAAGTCATTTGCATTTTTATGATGTTTATCATAGCTCATCTCGTCCCTTATGTATAGAGATAACAGCAAGCAACAAGTGATACCAAGTGCAAGCCCGAAAATATTGATGAAAGAATATACTTTGTTGCGCATCAGATTGCGCAGTGCAAGTTTTAAATAGTTGGTTAACATTTATCTCAGGATTTTTGAGTAAGAATATTTCTTCAGAAAAAATGAATTTTCTCTAGCAGCGTATTTCCTGATTTAAAATTACAGTTTTTATCATCATCAACCTGAAGCATAGATTGTTGATTGCTTGTGACGAATAAATGAACTTTTGTAACTTCAGCTTCAGGTTTTTTCATGAAGAACATCAGTAACAACCTACAATGATAGAATTCAAACAGTTTGCAGAAAGGTTTAATAAAAATGACAATCTAAAACCTTTCGCACAATTTGAAATAGATCAACTCGAAAATGAATTCCAAATTATTTTGCCAACAGATTATAAAGTTTTTTTATTGACTATTGGTGATGCATGGACTCCAGACATACTCGACTTGGTAGTTGACCAAAATGCAGATATTCACGATGTCCAACAATTTTGGAGTATTGAGAGAATTATTTACGATAAACAAAATGAGTGGACATCGCAGGTTGCAACGGACATCATACCTTTTGCATCGGATTGCATGGGGAATATATTTTCATTCCTAAGGCAGGATTTGAAATTAAGAAATGACACTGCCTCTGTTTATTTTTTTGACCACGACTTTGATACGGTTGAAAAAATATCAGATTCATTTAAAGAGTGGATTAATGTATTCAATAGCTTATAAACTATCACAAATGCACAATCGAATCGAAGAGCTTTAGAAATGTGTGAAGTTGGACCATGTATTGTCCGCGGTGTTATTTCCTGACCGAATTTTCAACACCATATTGAATGGCTTCTTTGAATATATCAATGCTTATATCTTTTAGCGCTTTGAACTTAATGCAATATCCGGTCACGCTCGCCTTGCCGAGTTTTTTTCCATAAGCCTGCGCTAAATATTTTTTATCTTTTATGCCAAGAATATAGACAGAGATCCCTGTAGTGTTAGCGCTCATTCCGATTTGATAAAATTCTCTGTTTTTTCCATCAGCATATTTCAGGGTTTGTAGCCCATATCCGATATTGGGATTAGAAACAATTTTATTGTCGCTGTTTTTTCCATCCAGAAACCATAGTTTACATCCGGGCATTGTTTCCAGAATGATGTGGTGCAATGCTTGCATGTCATTGCATTTTGGTTCAGGTTGACTGAGAATATAGTTTTTGATTTCTTCTTGCACGTTCATATAAAATAAAAGTTACAGTTGCTTGCTTTGCAAAACCTGTTTAAAGGTACAATTAACCCGTTATGAAATTTTGTTTGATGAAGCTGAAACTTGTTAATAGCTGACTGCTGGTTGAATTTACAGCCGAAACTAAAGCCTGATGGTAAACTTATGCTGAAGTTGCAAAATTTCATTTGTTGGAATGAGGCGCCAACAACGGCGAACATAACAAAAAAATCATTTTACACTGCTGCTAAAATGCCTTATCTTAATCAACTAAACTTACAAATATGAAAAAGTTTTTGAGTATTGTTTTGATTTTGACATGCATCGGCAACGTAAATCTATTTGCGCAGGACATGAAAGCCATGCAGGATTATATGACGCCCGGCGATGTTCATAAAATGATTGCAAAATATGATGGCACATGGAACTCTTCTGTTTCAGTGTGGATGCAACCCGGTGCTGCTCCAATGACAAGCAAATCAGTTGCAGTCTATACGATGATATTGGGCGGCCGCTACCAGCAGGCAAAAATGACGGGCGATTATGGCGGGATGCCTTTTGAAGGCTTTAGTTTATTGGGCTACGACAATGCTAAAAAAATTTTTACCAGCACATGGATTGATAATTTCGGCTCAGGTACGATGACGCTGGAAGGAACATGGGACGCTGCTTCCAAAACAATTACTTTCAAGGGCAAAATGTATGACCCCATGAGCAGCAAGGATGTCAACATCAAAGAAACGATTCAATATGTGGATGACAACACGATGAAAAACCAGATGTTTCTTGTGTCTGCGGCAGGAGAAACTAAAACAATGGAGATTATTTCCACACGTGCAAAATAACGGTGATGGGTAGCGTATAATATGTGTGCCTTGTTTTAGTAAAAGCAGAGTTTTACTGCGTCGTTGTTAATGTTTTTTCTATCGGTCGGTGTCTTCACCGACCGATATAGTATATCGTTAAGTCATCGGTTGGTGAAGACACAAACAATAGACTCAATTATAGATGATTCTTGCGCCAAAAACCAACACTTCATTTTCTTTCCTTTTTTGAACAAATAAATAGAGGATAGTTCCAAACCTGACTTTATCAAAAAGAATCGAATGATTTTCATTACCAACGATATAACTTTGAATATTTCCTAATTGATGTACTTTATAAATCCTGATATGAGCATTCTTTTGCTGTTGGGTATTTTTATTAGCAGTTTCTATCTGGTCATTAATATCTGTTTTCCAATTTATGCCGGAAAGATCTATATTTTCCTTGATGCAAGAATCTCGAACTAACTCTCGCAAAATGCCGATGACATAAGAAACAGGTAACACAGAATCGGAGATATTAAAATGCAAAAATTCTTCTTTTAAAGTATCAGTAAAATTTATGATAGTGCAAATTTTGTCTTGCTTAAATAAAGTCGCTATTTTTTTATTTTTAAATAATGTCGTAAAACTTTTATTTTCTTCAACTCCTGTTTGGCAGAATGAAATACTTACAGTCAGATTAAGACTAATAAGTAAATATAATGTCTTCATGAAGAGCTGAGATTCTTTTATCATTTGCTCTGTTTAATCCTTCCATCTCCATTCGCCTTCTATCTGCAATGCTTCTTTTAAATTGCTTTTCAATAATTTTTCTTTCAGCACATCATCATTCATGTGTGTTGCATATAATGTTGATGCATCTGCGAGCCCGTATAAAAGCATCGCGCCAAAACGAACGGTATTTTCAATCTCATTTTTGTTTACTTTATCGAACACATCACAGTCCGCATGATAACAATCGATGATTGCTTTGCTCAGGCTTCCTGATGCGCCTGCAGTAGGAATCCCTTCCAGCATGAATGGCTGATGGTCGCTGTGCAGCCCAAGCCCTGAGTGAAATGTATTTTTAAAAGAGGTGTCTGCTTGTGAAGCCATCGATCCGATTGATTTGATCAGCAATGAATCTTCGTCTGTTCCTGAAGAATATCCTTTTGGATTATTGGTCATATCGAAATTGAGCATGTAGCGCACATTCGTCAACGATCCGTCTTTCATCGATTTTGCAACGAACGCTTTCGATCCAAGCAATCCTTCTTCTTCGCCCATGAACAACACAAATTCTACTGTGCGTTCCGGCTGTAGGTTCAATGCTTTGAAAGTGCGTGCCATGTCCATCACAGAAAAAGAACCAATGCCATTGTCGATAGCACCGGTAGCAAGATCCCAGCTATCGAGATGCCCACCGATGATAATTTTTTCATTGGGAATCGTTTTGCCTTTGATTGTAGCAATTATATTTCTCGCCTTCACCAATCCGGAAAAGTTGGTCATCATAATATGAGCCGTTGCTGCTGTTGTTTTCAATTGCTCTTTCAATTTCATCCCATCATCATTGCCAATGCACACTGCAGGAATGGATATCAGTTTTCCTGTTACGGATGCCGTGCCTGTAAGCAAAATTTCTCCTGGTGCACCGTTAAAAAGAATAATTCCTTTTGCGCCGTATTTGATGGCAAGCGCAGTTTTTTCCGAGCGGTGCAGGTTGTGCAACCCTTGTTTTGATCCTGGCAATATTCCCAAAGCAGCAAAAACAATTTTTCCTTTTGCTGCATCAGGATTTATTTTATAATCATCTTCAAGGCCATTTCCCATATCAACCAGTTCACCTGTTAAGTCAACTTTCACAGGAGAATGAGCCAGTGTCACTGCTTTAAATTTCACATTATTGATGGTTACTTCTATGGTGCCGCGGCTCCAGCTTTCCGCTTCGAAAGTTTGGTATTCGGGTTGGAAGCCATAAGATTTCAACAGATCAAATGCAAAAGCTTCTGCCTTTGCACCATTAGGAGATCCTGTAAGCCGATGCCCAATGGTTTGCGTTTCTGTTTGCAAGGAAGTGTATGCTTTGGAGTTCTTTGAGACCTCATTGCTGATGCGGTTGAAAATTTCCTGCCATTCAGTTTTTGCCTGTGCAAAAGAAATGAGGACGCTAAATAACGCAACAAAAAGAACAACTGATTTTTTCATGTAAATGAATTGATATGTGTGATGATTGATTTGCTAAGATAATGATTTACGAGGGGAGAAGAGCCAGTGCAGAAACATGCGTAAGCCAGCTAATCATCGTCTCTGTGATGAGCGAGGCAGGAGCGAAGAAGCAATTTGAATGATGGATTCAGCCGTTGTTGATGTTGCGCTGAGCCAACAACAAATGAAGGGGTTTATCGCTTTTGTTACATGGTCGATGATTTCTGTCTCTGTCATCATATTTTGTACTGTATCGTTTTTTTGTGTTAGATGGCTTTCAATAGCAAATTTTCTATCAGTAGAATTATGACTAATACAAGAAGTCAAAATGCAGATCAGAAGTAATGATATTGCCAAAGATTGTATCATTATGCTTTTGCTTAACTCTTGCATTTACCCAACCTAAGTTACTCGAATTACTCCAATCATGTCAATTCAGTTGCGGTGGTGAAATAAACACCATCTGCACATTTGCATAAAGCAATAGCGGCTATTGAAAAAATAACCTGTAAATTTATTAGGCTTTTAAATTTTATATATGAGTAACTATCCAAGTATATTCAACGATGTAATTGGCCCGGTCATGAGGGGACCATCCAGTTCGCATTGCGCAGCCTCTTTGCGTATCGGCCGCCTGTGCCGTGATTTAATGAACGGGAAAATCAACCATATTTTAATTGAGTTTGACCCGAATGGCTCACTTGCCACCACGCACCTAAGCCAGGGGTCGGATATGGGATTGTTCGGAGGATTTTTAGGGTGGGAAGCTTTTGATGAACGTTTGCAATCGTCAGCCGAACATATAGATAAAGCAGGTATAAAAATAGAAATTGAAATAACACCGCTTACTGCAAGCAAACATCCCAACACCTATCAGCTTACCTTGAGTTCAACAGATGAATGCCGGAGAATGGTGGCTATTTCAACCGGCGGCGGAATGATTGAAGTGATTTCCATTGACGGGGCAGCAGTTTCCATGGCAGGTGATTATTTTGAAACACTGATCTATTGCGACTCACCTTTAAACGTTACCACTTATTTACAAAAAGTTTTTGATTTTGATGCATTGGAATGGCACCCTGGTGAGCATTCATTTATTGAAATAAAAGCGCAGCAATTTTTGCCTGATAATTTCTGCAATGAGTTAATGTGTTTAAGCGAAGTATACCGCATCAAAAAATTGGCTCCGGTACTACCCATTATGGCAAGAAAGAATGTTGCGGTCCCGTTCATCACTTGCGCAGAAATGTTGCGATACAATGAAAATAAAAATCTTTTGCTGTGGCAACTGGCAATGGATTACGAAAGTGAAAGAGGTAATATTTCAAAAGAAGAAGTATTTGAAAAGATGCGTACCATTTTACACATCATGGAAACTGCCATCCAATCGGGTTTAAAAGGAACGCATTATCACGACAGGATTTTAGGTAGCCAGTCTGTACAATTTAAAGAACAGTTACAAAAGAAACGTTTGCCCGGCGGAGATGCCAATAACACCGTCATCATGTATGTATCGGCAATCATGGAAGTAAAAAGTTCGATGGGTGTAATTGTTGCAGCGCCTACTGCTGGTTCGTGTGGTGCATTGCCGGGCGCAATAATAGGTATGGCAGATTCACTTGGCTTATCAGAAGATGAAAAAGTAAAAGGATTATTAGCTGCCGGATTGATTGGCGTATTTATAGCTGCACATGCAACATTTGCTGCTGAAGTTGGTGGATGTATGGCAGAAACAGGAAGCGGTGGAGGCATGGCAGCGGCAGGTATTGTTGTAATGACGAATGGCACCTTGCAGCAATCCTTAGGTGCAGCATCACTGGCATTGCAAAATTCATTGGGGTTAATCTGTGACCCGATCGGTAATAGGGTGGAAGCTCCCTGCCTGGGACGAAATGTAATGGCAGCCACCAATGCAATATCCTGTGCTAATATGGCTTTAAGTGATTACAACCATTTAATCCCACTGGATCAAGTAATTGAAACCATGCAAAAAGTAGGAAATGAAATTCATCACACATTACGTTGCACCAATTTGGGCGGCTTATCTGTAACGCCTGCTGCAAAAGAAATAGAAGCAAAATTAGAAGAGCGGACACCCACTTTTTTTAAAGTGTGCTAACTCAAAATATATCTTTATAAGTGTAAGAATGTTGAAATGATGATAACAATAATATGGGCAGCACTTTTAATGTTGGGAATTTGGTTTATTATACTTCTTGTTCGTGATATCGTTAAACATAAAAATGTTTTAGAAAAAATAAATGTTCTTAAAACTGCTATCATTGGGTTTACCGTAAACTTCTTCGACGTGCTGGGCATTGGCGCATTTGCCCCGCAAACTGCCTTATTAAAATTCACCAAACAAACGGACGACAGTGTAATGCCGGGCACGCTGAATGTAACCAACACCATTCCTGTCGTAATACAGGCGCTTATATTTATAAAGATCATTGAAGTGGATGTGTTAACTCTGGTATTAATGCTGTTGTCTGCCATGATAGGCGCCATATTGGGTGCGAATATTATTTCATCATTGCCGGTAAAATCCATCCGGCTTATTATGGGTTTCGCTTTATTGGTTACTGCCGGTTTTATGTTTGCAAGAAAAATGAATTGGATACAGGGCGGTGGCGATGCCATTGCACTTAGCGGAACAAAATTAATCATCGCAGTGGCCGCAAATTTTATTTTAGGCGCATTGATGACTGCCGGCATTGGGTTGTATGCCCCATGTATGGCGCTGGTTTTTGCATTAGGCATGTCGCCTCAGGTAGCTTTTCCAATCATGATGGGTTCCTGTGCATTCCTGATGCCGCCTGCTTCTGCAAAATTTATCAGCAAGGGCGCCTACAACAGAAAAGCTACTGTTGCTATGACTATCCCCGGGTCGATAGCCGTTTTAGTTGCAGCCTATTTTGTAAAATCATTACCACTTGAAAATTTAAAAATAGCAGTGATCATTGTAATCTTAATTACCAGTGCCATGATGTTTAAAGATGCTTTTAAAAAAGCGGCTGTTTTATAGTATGAGTTTTTCGTTGAGCAGGGCCTTCAACTCTATGCCCTTCTGTTAGCTGAGATGCTGCGTTGAGATTTATTGTAATTACATATCCTGTTTTTATGAATCGTTTTTACAGATGATCCAATACCGGTTTATCAATTCCTCTTTATTAATGTTCATTCATTAAAGCTGAATAAATTTTAAAGTATTATTCGCTAAATTACAGTCCACACATAAGTACTTTAATTTACTTGACTTCTTATGCCAACCAAAACTAAAATTGCACTACACGCAGGTATCATCAGCTTGCTGTTAAGTTTACATCTTCATGTCTCTGGACAGGGAACACGGCTACTAAGACAACCATCTATCAGCACTACACAAATTGCATTTGAATATGGTGGTGACATTTGGATTGTTGATAAAAATGGTGGCGATGCAAGGCGCATTACAAGTACAGGTGCAGTGGAAGCTAATCCGCATTTTTCGCCTGATGGACAATGGCTGGCTTTTAGCTCAGACAGGTCTGGTGTGCCTGAAGTGTATATCGTTCCTGTTACCGGCGGTGACCCAACACGATTAACATGGTATCCGGCAGGTAGCTATCCTCGTGGTTGGTCACCGGATGGTAAACAAGTGCTATATGCATGTAGTCGCGAAACTGCGCCGACTGGTTTTGATCGTTTGTGGACCGTTTCAACAAAAGGTGGTCCATCGACCTTATTGCCTGCACCATGGGGCTATGATGGAAATTATTCACCTGATGGAAAAAAACTAATTGTTGACAGAGTAAGCCGTTGGGATGTTGAATGGCGGCACTACAGAGGTGGACAAAACACTGCATTGCAGGTATTGGATCTGTCAACGCTCACGGAACAATCCATACCAACAGAAGGCAGTGAAGACATTCATCCTGTTTGGATGGGCGATGAAATATATTTTCTATCTGACAGAGACTTTATCATGAATGTGTGGGCATACAAACCTTCAACGAGCGCGGTGCGACAAGTTACTTCATTAAAAACCGGTGACATTAAATGGCTATCAGGCAACGGCAAGGAGTTGGTGTATGAACATGATGGATACATTAATACGCTCGATCCGATAACGGGTGCCGGCAAACAACTAAATATTAATGTTGTCGGTGATTTTCCATGGGCAGAAATAAGAACAGAAAATGTTACAGGCAATATATCAGAAGCATCTCTGTCGCCGACTGGCAAGCGAATATTGATAGAAGCAAGGGGTGAAATATTTACTGTGCCTGTTGAAAATGGTGATGCACGTAATCTAACTATTAGCAGTGGTGCTGCAGACCGCAGGCCGATATGGTCACCCGATGGAAAACAGATCGCATGGTTCTCCGATAAAGATGGCGAAGGTTATGCATTGTATATAACAGATCAGGGAGGCACGAAAGAGCCGAAAAAAATATCAATTGGCGATAGCAAATTGGCGTGGGAGCCTGTATGGTCTCCCGACGGAAAATATATTGCGTTTGACGATAACAGAGTTATCATGAAAGTGCTTGAAGTTTCAAGTGGTAAAATTTTTACCGTTGATACTGCAGGCATGAACCTCGATAGGGGCAATATGAACCCCGCATGGTCACCAGACAGCAAGTGGCTTGCTTATAATACTTCATCTGCTAATTTCTTTCATAGTATTATGGTATGGAATATTGAAAGCAAAAAAACAATGCGGCTTAGCGATGCGATGGCGGATGCTTCCACGCCTGTGTGGGATGCCAATGGGCGTTACCTTTATTTCATAGCCAGCACAAATTTGGCGCTTGGTTCAGGATGGGCAAACACAAGCTCGCAACAAGCTAAGCCAACATATGGTGCTTATATTGCGTTGCTTCGCAAAGATGAAGTAAATCCTTTTCCGCTTAAAACAGATGAAGAACAACCTGATACCGGAAAATCGAACGCAAAAGATACAACTACTTTCAAAGGTGTAAGGATTGATTGGGAGCAAATGGGCAATCGCATTATAGCAATGCCATTGCCAGTGGCAGAATACGGCGGCATGCTCCCCGGTCCTAAGGGAACTGTGCTTATCATTGAAGGACGTAAAATAAGTAAGTATAATGTAGCTGATAAAAAGAAAGAGGATATTGTTACAGATGGCAACTCATTTGCTGTTTCTGCAGATAGGGAAAAGCTTTTGTTCAAAACGGATGCAGGATGGAGAGTAGTCTCCACGGGACATCCTGCTGCACCTGCTGACGGCAACGTTAAGGTGACTTTGAATATGGAATTGAACAGACTTGAAGAATGGAAGCAGATATTTTATGAAGCGTGGCGCTACCAGCGTGATTATTTCTACGACCGCAATATGCACGGCAGGGATTGGCAAGAAGTGTGGAATCAATATTCTCCGTTAGTACCTTACATAAGGCATCGTGCAGACCTGACATACCTGCTCGATATGCTTGGCGGCGAGGTATCTGTCGGGCATAGTTTTGTGTTCGGAGGAGATTTCCCTGAAACAGATGTTTCAAAAGCTGGTGTGCTTGGTGCTGACCTTGTTTTAGATAATGGCAAATGGAAGATAAAAAAAATACTTACCACAGAAAGCTGGAACCCCGGCGTTGTGGCGCCGCTCGCACAACCTAATTTAAAAGTTTCTGAAGGTGATTATATCCTTGCTATCAACGGTCAGACATTGACGTCTGATACAGATCCTTATCGTTTACTGAATACTGCGTCAGGAATACAAACATCATTGCTTGTTAATAATAAGCCTGGCAATGAAGGCTCATGGGTTGTTGTGGTGAAACCTGTAAGCAATGAAAATGGTTTGCGCCAGCTTGCATGGATTGAAGGCAACCGCAGAAAAGTGAATGAGCTTTCTCATGGAAAGCTCGGGTATGTATGGGTTCCTAATACGGGTGGCAGCGGCTTTCATAATTTTAACCGCTACTATTTTGCACAACAAGACAAACAAGGCGCAGTCATAGATGAAAGATTTAACGGTGGCGGCTTGCTGGATGATTATATGGTTGATCTGATGGTGCGCCGACTGAGAGCGGCAATTACCAATGAGGTTCCTGATGGAAAAGCGATGCGCTTGCCCGCAGGAATTCTTGGACCAAAAGTATTGCTGATAAACGAACTCGCAGGCTCGGGCGGTGATTTCTTTCCCTGGGTGTTCAGGCATCAAAATGTAGGGCCATTGATTGGTACAAGCACCTGGGGCGGACTTGTAAAATCAAGTGTGCACTACGCCTTTATTGATGGCGGTGCCATGACAGCACCAGACAATGCTATATTTGATCCCTTGCAGAATAAATGGGTGGCGGAAAATATGGGAGTAGCACCAGATGTCGAACAAAAAATAACAGCACTCGCAGTTTCAAAAGGTGAAGATCTGCAATTGCAGAAAGGTGTTGAAATTGCACTTCAGCTATTGGAAAAAGAGCCATTGCCTGCTGCAAATAAGCCTCCTTATTCAACACCTGCAAAAAAGAAACAATAA
>DATGIX010000122.1:0-5925 GCA_035295505.1 Puia sp.
CATCCTTGCGTCGCACTCTTGTACTGTTGGATTTCTATTCAGCGCTTCACTTGTGGCAACGGATACCTGTTTTAATTTTCTCCTGCATGAATGCCGGAGCTAGTCAATGTGTTCATGGTAGTTTGCCTTTCGAGCATTATCCCATAAATCCCGATAATCTTTCAAAATCCCAGTTCAGACTTTGTTCTCATTAAACGTCAATCGATTACCGAACGGGTCAATCACTTCCATGCACCACGCGTTGTAAAATGTTTCTTCCAATCCCGGCTTATTATATTTATATTTTTTATTAATTAGTTCTTTGTGATATTTTTTCAATCCTGTGCATTCAATATACACTCTTGAGCCAGGTGTTGCATCACCATGATGTTCGCTTAAATGTATCGTCATCCCATCTTTTGAAACCTGCACATAAGTCGGCGCATTTTCTTCAAACACGTGTCCCCAGTCAATCGTGAAACCAAGCCAATCAATATAAAACTCAACTGCTTTATTGTAGTCGAAGATTCTGAGTATTGGTATCGTTTTTTTGATTTCCACAATTATTCTTTTTCCATAAACATCCAGCGATGACCTTCAATATCTGCACAGCGATATCTTTTCCCCGGGAAGCCATTTTCAATATCAGATAATATTTCTGCGCCTTTGTTCTTTGCTTTTTCAAAATGATTATCAACGTTGCTTACATAAACCAACAAACCATTGACAATCCATGGAACCGAAAGCCATTTATTTGTTTGTGCACAATGCGCTCGGTGTTTATTGAAGCTTTCATAATCAACCGAAGGCGTTGCGATCATGATGATATCATCGCCAATTTTTAATTCTGCATGCGTCAAACGACCATTTTCAATCATCCGCATTTCCATATTCTCTTCAAATCCAAAAGTATCTTTTAGCCATTCTAATGAATCAACTCCATTTTCGTATGATAGCATTGGTATTATTCTTTGCATGACTGAATTTCTTACCTGTATGAATTACATCGTGAACACTTCGTCCTGTTGATTCAAAAACTCATTCTCAATCACATTTGCTCCAGGTTCAACTGATTCAAACTCTTTTAATTTTTCGTGAAAGCCATTGCTTTCTTTAATAATTGCAACTCTTGCACTGCGAACAAATTCAATCAGCCTGTAAGGCTCAAGTGCTTTTATCAATCCTTCGATTTCTTCACGATGTCCCGAAGTTTCGAAAACAATATAATCTGTTCTGATAGCGACTGCTCTTGCGCCATATTCACGCAGCAAGCGTTCCACTTTCACTTTTTCTGCAATCACTTCTGTCGGCACTTTGTATAAAGCCAATTCCTGCCAAACGATTTCTTCATTGGTGTTATAATAAGCTTTCAATACTTCCACTTGTTTTTCAATCTGGCGGCAAAGTTTTCTTACCACATCTTCTGTTTCATTAATCACAATCGTGAAGCGATGAACACTGTCAACTTCTGAAGGCGAAGTATTCAGGCTCTCGATATTTATTTTTCTTCTCGAAAAAATAATGGCAATACGGTTCAGTAAACCAATCTGGTTTTCTGTGTAAACCGTTATCGTAAATTCCTGCTTTTGCATAAGTGCTATTTTAATCTGCTAAATATGATTAATAATTTTTTGTTGCGATGATAATTCCTGTTGACCAGTTCAATTTTGTCAATGTCAAATCTTTTCTGTTTTCTAATTTATTGATGAAATCTTCAACACGTTCCGCATGCCCATCTGGCCAGTTAGGTTGGGGAAGCATATCATCAATAATGTAAAAGCCGCCGATTTTTAGTAATGCAATTGTTTCATCAAACAAATCATATTTCCCCGGCATTGCATCTGCGAAAATCAAATCAAATTTTTCTCCATTGTAATTTTTAAGCCATTCGTAACCATCAGCTAAAACAAAATCAATTCTGTTGTCTTGCAATTGTTGTTTTGCGATATCAAGCAATACTTCATTGTTTTCAATTGTTGTAAGGTGAGCGTCGTCATTCAATCCTTGCAACATCCATGAAGTAGCTAATCCACTGCCTGTTCCTAATTCTAAAATCCTTCCTGATTTTTTTGAAGTAACCAAAGTTTTTAACAAACTACCTGTCTGTAAATCAGAAGCCATATTGAATGACAGTTTTTTTGTCTCCAATGCGATGGTTTCATATTGAACAGGTATATCTGAAAAAACATTGTCTTGCATAAATGATTTATCGATTCTGTTTATTTCAATTTTGTTTAATAGCAACAACTCTCAATCTTTTATAATCTGCGTACCATTTTCCATTCCTGTAATTCGTTGCTTTTAATGAATCCTGAATTTCATCTAACAACTTCTCAGCAATTTTTTCATCTATATTTTTGAAGAAAGAGCTGCAGAACATTTTAATCCAGTCTTTGATTCCGTTATCAGTGTCTTGCAATTCAGTTTCTCTGTCATAGTGTGAAGCATAAGTCACACGAAAACATTTCGCTTCTAACAATGAAGTGTATTCGCTGAGCGATGGAAAGTACCAGATATTGATATTAGCTTTTTCTGCTGCTCCGAATTTTGCTAATGCATGTTTAACCGCATGTAATATGCTTTGCACATTTCCTTTGCCGCCCATTTCAATCACTAATCTTCCATTGGGCTTTAAGTTCTCATACATACAATCAATTGCTTTTTCTTTTTCCAGAACCCAGTGCAAAACAGCGTTGGAAAAAATAGCATCGAATTTTTCATCGAAATGAAAATCAGTTGCAGATAACACTTTGAAATCAATATTTGGATATTCGCTTTCTGCTTTAGCAATCATTTCTCGCGAGCTATCAATCCCAATTGTTTCAGCACCTGAATTTGCAATAAGGTTTGTAAGATAACCCGTTCCACAACCAACATCTAAAATCCTTTCTCCTGATTTTGGTGCAAGCAATTCAATAAGCTCTTCTCCATATTTGAATACAAATGAATGTTTGTCATCATACAGATTTGCGTTCCACTTAGTATTTATAGTTGCTGTACTCATTAGTTTTATTTCAATCTGATTTCCGCAACACTGCAACCTTGCGGCACCATTGGAAATACATTGTTTTCTTTTCCAACCTGTACTTCCAATAAATAAGAGCCTTTATGATTTAGCATTGCTGACAATGCGTCTTTCAGATTTTCTCTTTTTGAAACACTTTGTCCTTCGATATGATATGCTTTTGCAAGCATTACAAAATCAGGGCTCGTGATATTCACAAATGAATATCTTTTATCGTGGAATAATTGCTGCCACTGGCGAACCATTCCGAGAAAATGATTATTGAGGATAATAATTTTTACATCGACTTCGCTTTGCATGATGGTGCCGAGTTCCTGCAATGTCATTTGAAAACCACCGTCGCCAATTATTGCAACAACTGTTCTTTCTTGTGCGCCAAATTTTGCTCCGATAGCTGCAGGCAATGCAAATCCCATCGTTCCTAATCCGCCACTCGTTACATTGCTTTTTGATTGATTATATTTTGCATATCGGCAAGCTACCATTTGGTGCTGACCGACATCAGTTACAATCACTGCTTCACCTTTTGTCAGCTCGTTCAGCAATTTTATTACTTCACCCATGGTGAGCACTTCGCTCGTTGGATTTAATTCAGGAATGATGCATTGTTCTTCTTCTTCATTTTCAAAATCCCTGAATCGTTGCAGCCATTTTGTATGCGTTTTTTGTTGAACGAGTTCAGTGAGCATTGGTAATGTTTCTTTGCAATCGCCCCAAACAGGAACAGTTGATTTTACATTCTTGTCAATTTCTGCTGGGTCAATATCAAGATGAATCACTTTTGCTTGTTTCGCATATTTGTCAAGTCTTCCCGTAACACGGTCATCGAATCGCATACCTATCGCGATTAAGACATCACATTCATTTGTCAGAACATTTGGCCCATAATTCCCATGCATGCCTAACATCCCGACACCGAGCGGGTGGTCGGTCGGAATGGCGCTCATTCCCATAATCGTCCATGCTGCAGGAATTCCTGACTTCTCAATGAATTTTTTAAATTCTTTTTCTGCTTTGCCGAGAATGACACCCTGCCCAAAAATTACAAATGGTTTTTCTGCAGCATTGATTAATTGCGCAGCTTGTTCTATATATTTTTTTCTGACTATCGGTTTAGGGCGATAGCTGCGGATATGCGTACAAGTTATATATCCGCTGTAATCGAATTTTTGAAGCTGTGCGTTTTTTGTGATATCAATTAACACCGGACCTGGTCTTCCGCTTTTTGCTATATAAAATGCCTTTGCAAGAACTGAAGGAATTTCAGTTGCATCAGTAACCTGATAATTCCATTTGGTAACGGGAGTAGTAATATTGATGACATCAGTTTCCTGAAAAGCATCAGTGCCGAGCAGATGAGCAAACACTTGTCCGGTGACACAAACAACGGGAGTGCTGTCAATCATCGCATCAGCTAATCCTGTAACCAGATTGGTTGCGCCGGGCCCACTGGTTGCAAACACGACGCCGACATTTCCTGATGTTCTTGCAAAACCTTGTGCTGCATGAATAGCACCTTGTTCATGCCTGACGAGAATATGATGCAACTGTTTTTGATAATCATACAATGCATCATAAATCGGCATGATTGCACCACCTGGATAACCGAAAATTGTTGACACATTTTCAGCAATGCATGCTTTCAACACAGCTTCGCTGCCGCTGATGTTTTCAATCTTTTTTGCAGAAGCTTTTGTTTTTTCTGCTGTCAATTCGAGTGTGCTCATAACCCTTGTATTAATAATAAATTATTTTTTGAAACCTATTCTTTCTCTTTCTTCCCATTTCTTTTGCCCTGCTTTTTCATCTAACAAATTTTCTAATGCATCATATATCTGATTTAACTGAACATCATGTTCGCCTAATCTTTCCTTTAGTTCTTTCAATTGTTCTTTTATATCGCTTTGTTGCAATAATATTTTTCTTACCTCAACGAACGCTCTCATGATAGCGATGTTCATATTGATTGCTTTGTCGCTATTCAAAATTCCACTGAGCATGGCTACACCTTGTTCTGTAAAGACGTACGGAAGATATCTTGTGCCACCTCTTTTTGAGGTTTCATTTTGCAACCTCAAAGAATCTGCAGGCTTTAAGGTTTCAATTTGAAACCTCAATCCATCCCATTCTTCCTTGAAAGCTGAAACATAAAATCTCCGGGAAACCTTTTCAGGTTTCTTTTTACCGCAAGATTTAATGACTTTGTCTCGATTTCGTACAAAGCAGCCAAATCCCGGTCAAGCATCACACGTTCGCCGCGCAATTCATAAATCCTGTTTTGTATGCTCTTAATAACTTGCAATTTTTACGAATAAGTTTTTTAAAATTTATTTAATTATCTCTTCAATCCAAATAATCTCCCCAAATCCAGGTTCAGACAATTAATCTTCGTCCGTCACACATCCTTCGCTTGCTGTTTTTACATTACGTGCATATTTATACAAAATGCCTTTTGTCGCTTTTAGTGCAGGTTTTTTCCAGGCTGCTCTGCGCTTTGCAATTTCTTCTTCGCTTACTTTTAAAACAAGCTTATTATTGATGGCATCGATTTCAATAATATCATTGTCCTGAACCAATCCAATCAATCCGCCTTCATGTGCTTCAGGCGTAATATGACCTACAACAAAACCATGTGTGCCTCCGCTGAATCTTCCATCTGTAATCAACGCAACAGATTTTCCCAAACCTGCCCCGATAATCATACCTGTCGGCTTCAACATTTCAGGCATTCCTGGCGCACCTTTCGGTCCTACATTTCTTATCACCACCACATCACCTGCATGAACACGTTTGCTTTGCAAACCTTCCAGCAAATGCGCTTCGCCATCAAACACTCTTGCAGTTCCTTCAAAACGCTCGCCCTCTTTGCCGCTTATTTTTGCAACGCTTCCACCTTCTGCAAGGTTGCCGTACAATATTTG
>DATGIX010000123.1:0-10116 GCA_035295505.1 Puia sp.
CATAAAATATTCCTTGATGATCAGGATCGAGCCACCATTGATAGCCATAATAGTCGCAAGCCACACCATTTGCATCGGGGATATTGCATGGAGAAATTGAATTAGCATAATATAGGCTGTCGATCACAGGAGCTCCATTTATTTTACCGCTGTCAAGCATCAACTTTCCAATTCTTGCAAAATCTCTTGCATTGGAATTGATGCAGCAATAAGCTTTTGCTTCGCCATCATCATCTGTGCTCCACAATGCAGGATGCTCAGCACCGAGTGGCTGCCATAATTTTTCAGCAGCATATTGCGCTAATTTTTTCCCGGTTGCTTTTTCAACAATAATGCCGAGCAACTCTGTATTACCTGAAAGATATTTGTGGAGTGTTCCCGGTTCATGTATAATTTTTATTCCTGTTGCAGTTTTGTACAAATCATTTCCGTAATAAGCCTGTGTGGTTACGGAAAGTGGGTTTATATAAGATTCATCCCAGTCACTGCCGCTGCTCATGGTAAGCAGATCCACCATCTTCACTTTTGCTTTTTCGCCTTCTTTGAACTCGGGGATAAAGTCACCGGCAGGTTGCTGTACCGATTTTATTTTTCCGTCTTTTATCGCAGCTCCTATTAATAAGCTGGTCACACTTTTTGCCATGGAAAAAGAGCCTGACAAAGAAGTGTCGCTATAACCATCCCAATACTTTTCAAAAACGATGGAATCGTTTTGTATTGCCAGCAAAGCCACACTGTGAAGACTTTCGAGAAAGTTGTTCAATGAATCCAGATAAGAAATCTTATTGTAATTTTTTGATTCGTTCCATGGTTTTGGTTGTGAAGTTGTGATAGTATCGTTCCGGAAAATTTTATAATCATCAATATTGGCGAAGTTGTGCCATACTGCCGGGAAGAGCCACATGCGTCCGGTAATAACAGCAAACAAAGAAAACAAGATAAAAACGGAGGCAAGAAAAATAAAAATTGCCCTGAAAAATTTTTTTATAAATCGCATGGGGTTATTTTCGGTTGATTGAAAATACAGAAAAGTTCGGATCAGGGTTTTGCGATTGTTTGATTCATTTGAATTTAACAGGATGTTATATAGCTGCAGTGAGATAAAAAATCCGGCAAATTACTGAATAACCTGATGTGTATGTCGGCAAGGAATTAATATCGGTTACCTGTCACCGTTAGTGAAGCGCTGAATAGAATTGTTGCTGTACAAGGGAGTGGCACAATCCGCCGCGGCGGACTTAATAATAGCAAATCGCTTGTTAACAAATAAAAAAAAAGCTGAAATGAGAAAGCTGTTTATTCCATTATTGTTTTTGTCGTCAGTAGCCATGTCGCAAACTTATAAAGCCGACTGGCAATCGCTTGATTCAAGACCGTTGCCACAATGGTACAAGGATGTCAAGTTTGGGATTTTTATTCATTGGGGCGTTTATTCGGTGCCGGCATTTTGCAGCAAAGGAAATTATGCAGAATGGTACCAGCATGCGTTGAACAGCGGCGACAAAGCAACGATGGCTTATCACAAAAATAAATTTGACAACATCAGCTATTACAAATTTGCCGATCAGTTCAGGGCAGAATTGTATCAGCCAGATGAATGGGCGAAAGTGATTGAAGCGTCTGGAGCGAGATATGTAGTGCTCACATCAAAACATCATGATGGATTTGCAAACTGGCCGAGCAGGGAAGCGAGCAGAGATTGGGGCTTTCCATGGAATGCCGCAGAAACTGGCCCGCACAGAGATTTGCTTGGAGATCTGTTCACAGCCATTAGAAAAACTTCTATTCATGCCGGCATGTATTATTCCCTGTACGAATGGTATAATCCTTTGTGGCTTCATGATAAACCGAAATATGTTGCAGAGCACATGTGGCCACAAATGCAAGAGCTGATCAATACTTACAAGCCGGATGTTTTTTGGACCGATGGAGACTGGGATGCCACTGATGAAGTTTGGAAGAGTAAAGAATTTTTAGCATGGCTATATAATGAAAGCCCTGTGAAAAATTCGATCGTCACAAATGACAGGTGGGGGAGTGGCGTGCGATTTAATCATGGAGGCATTTATACACCGGAATATCAGCCCGATCTGGATTTTGAAGATCATTATTGGGAGGAGAGTAGAGGCATGGGGTTTTCGTATGGGTATAACCGTGAGGAAGATGCATGGGATTACAATTCTGCACAAGTGCTCGTGCTGAGCCTGATCGACAAAGTGAGCAGAGGTGGAAATTTTTTATTAGATATCGGGCCAGATGAACATGGAAAAATTCCACCAGTGATGCAGGAAAGATTATTGCAGATGGGGGATTGGATGAACATCAATCATGAAGCAATATATAACACGGTAAGATGGAGAACACCTTCGCAATGGAGCGATGGAAAAACAAATTACAAAGCCAAAAATGGTGGTGGTGATATTATGCTGAAGTTGACTGTTGATCCTGATTCCGGCTATGCGACAAAAGAATGTTTCTTTACATACAATCCTTCGCAAAATAGTTTATATGCCTTGTTGCCAAAATGGCCTGGCAAAAAATTTGTGATCAAAAAACTTTCTCTAACACCGGGGACAAAAATTGAGCTGATAGAAACGCACCAGGAATTATCATGGCAACAGGAAGGAGCTAATATATCTATTAGCTTACCTGAGTTTAATCCTTCTGCAATGAAAAGTAATTATGCGTATGTAATTAAAATAAATAAGACAGGAGCTTTTGCCTCAAGAGTGAAAATTGATGTTTCATACCCTAATAAATCTTTTAATCCGTTGGTAACAATCAATGCTGAATCAGGTGTGGATGCACGCTACACGATTGATGGCTCAATGCCAAATGAAAATTCAACTTTATATACAAAACCATTTTCGGTTGAAAAATCATGCACATTATCTGTGTGCAGTTTTAAAAAAGATATTCTTCCGGGAAATATTGTTTCAGTCCCTCTGAAGGTTTTTGAATGGCATAAAAGCGTGAAAGTTTCAGGATTGGAGCATGGCCTTAAAATGTCGGCATACAAAATCGATAATGCTTCTTCAGTGGAGGATATGCGCAAACTTAGCCCGGTAAAAACAGCAGTTGTAGATTATGTTTCAATAAATGACACAGTGAGAGCAGAAAACGCAGGAATGATTTACGAAGGTTATATCAATATAAATGCTGATGGTGTTTATCATTTTTATGTATCATCCGATGATGGAAGCAAATTATTTATTGATGGGGAAGAGGTAATTGATAATGACGGATCGCATGGCGATAATGAAAAATCAACGAGCATTGCGTTAAAAAAAGGTTATCACAAAATAGAGCTTGATTATTATAACGGAGCAGGTGTAGGTGGATTACAATTTAATTACGGGATGAAAGAAAATGAAAAGAAGAAAATTGAATCGTTCTATCACATCAAATAAATTGTAAAAATTATTTTAATAAAAAATAAGCCCCGCAATTGCGGGGCTATGCATAAAGGAACGATCTTTTCGCAGAATCAGGAAGCGCATTTAATGCCTGTAATAATTCTTTTTGAGGTCGTTGATCTCATTATCTCTCTGCACTTTCAACTGATGAACAGTATCTCTTCTTTCTTTTCGTGTCAGGCTGGTGTCATGTTTAGCTGACCAAATCTTGTCTTTATAATCATTTTTAATATCCTGGATTTGAAGATCAAGCTTTGATGGTCTGTTATTATAATATGGATAACCATAAGGGAAGAATGGATTAAACCCAAACCCTACACCATAATACGGGTAAAAGCCACTGCTAATCACAACACGCGGTCTATAATAAACACCACCATGACCAAAACGCTGCGCTGATGCCGTTCCTGCTAATGCTAATGAAATCATCACGATTAACAACTTTTTCATAACATCTCGTTTTTTGTTTTACTAATAATAGATAGACGAAAAAATCATGCTGAAGTTGCTTTTAAAACAGGCTTATAACTATTCAATAACAAATAGCATTTCGACAAAGTTCGCGGCAAAAAGTTTAAAGATTTTTTTTAAGAACTTTAACAGTGAAGGATGAACAGTAGGAAGAAAAAATTTATCATTTTACTAATGACAGAAAAGCTTCACTAACGCAATGAATAATATCGGAAGCAAGCATACTTTGCTGTGAAAAATAAGTTGCGGCAAAATCACCGGCAAGCCCGTGCATATAAACGCTTAATATAGCAGCTTCTGAAGGAAGATATTCTTGCACCAGGAAACCTGCAACCATTCCTGTCAGCACATCACCGCTGCCTCCTTTTGCCATGCCCGCATTTCCTGTGTTGTTGAAATATCCTTTGCCATCAGGAAGTGCGATAAAAGTATTATGCCCTTTCAAGACAATTATAATTTTATATTTTTTTGAATTTCTTCTAGCAGATTCAATTCTTTCAAAATCATTTTCGCATTTGCCGAATAATCTTTCAAATTCTTTTGGGTGAGGGGTTATGATAGAATTCTCAGGGATTAAATCTAGCAATTTTTTATCCGACGAAATAATATTCAAAGCATCCGCATCTATTACAATTGGCTTTTTATATTGATGCAAAATTGTTTCTAACAAAAATTTAGTTCTTGCATCTGTGCTAATTCCGGGGCCAATGCCAATCACCGTATATTTTGATAACTCTTCTTTTATTCCAGTAATGATGTTTTCATCATCATCAACAGTGATCATCGCTTCCGGAATGGAAGTCTGCATGATTTCATACCCACAGCCCGGCACATGACAGGTTAATAATCCAACACCGCTTCGCAAACAAGCTTTTGCTGCCAGCACAGCAGCGCCCATTTTTCCATGACTTCCAGCTAACAGCAATGCATGACCGAAGTTTCCTTTATGGGCAAATTTATTGCGAGGTTTAAAAATCTGCTGAATGATTTTTTTATCAACTAAAGTCGAATCCGGTTTTATTTCAGTCAGATAATCTTGATGCAATCCAATATCAAGTATGTGAACTTCTCCGATAGATAATCCATTTTCAGCAACCAGAAAAGCGGGCTTATAACATTGAAAGCTTAATGTATGCGAAGCATGGATTACCGTATTGCCTTTCGAGCTTTTATCAACAAATAAACCACTTGCTATATCAATTGAAATAACCGTATTGCCTGATTGATTGATGTGATTGACTAATTTCTCTGTAATGCCTGTTAATGGCCGGTTTAATCCGGAACCGAACAGCGCATCAATCACCATATCATTTTCAGGAATTGGATGAATATTTTCTTCAGTCTGAATAAAATTGATGTTCACAGATGTTTTATGTAAAGCGGCAAGGTTAGCCTGAAAATCTTCTGTGCCTTTGTGACCAAATTCAAGGATATAAACTGTTACAAAACATTCTTTCTCTGAGAGCATTCTTGCAATCGCCAATCCATCGCCGCCATTATTTCCTTTGCCACAAAAAACGGTGAACGACGAATAACCATAACCGTTATCCTGTAGCCATTCGAAGCATTTTGTGGCTGCCCGTTCCATTAAATCAATGGAAGAGATCGGCTCATTGGCAATGGTGAATTGATCCCATGCATGAATCTGTTCTGCAGATAAAATTTCCATACGGAAATTTACTCAATTTATTTGAGGGAGGTACAACCTGAGAAGCCTTAACTCAGATTTTATTAGCGCCTGCGATGATGCCTTCTTGCTGTTCTTTTTGGAGCTGGAGTAGGCTCGCCGCGCATGCCTGCGTGTTCATTATCTACTTCTTCAAAATTTTCATTGCCTTGTTTATAATCGCCAAACAAGTTGCATAATTTCTTGGAAGAATAAACTCTTGTGCAATCGTTGTTGCTGAGCGCAATAATAGTTGCGCCTTCATCAATCATACGTACAAATGCAGTACGGTTGCCATGCCACCAGCCGTTGTGATAAATTAATTTTTTCCCGTTCGGGATTAACAACATTCTCCAACCCAAACCATAATTTCTTTTGCCCGGCTTTTCAAGGCTGTATGGAGTGTACGCATAATCCAATGTTGTTTGTTTGAATAATTTTCCTGAGCGCAATGCAACATCCCATTTCAATAAATCGCGTACGGTGCTGTATACATTTTTGTCGCCGTACACTGCATCCAAATATTCTATCGGATATGCACGTCTGTTGACTTTATAAGACCATGTGGAGTTTGGAAGTTTTGACAGATCAAAAATATAACTATCATGCATCTGCAAAGGCTCGAAAAAGGTTTTTGTGAGATAATCCGGATAAGTTTGTCCCGACGCTTTTTCGATAATCAATGCAAGCAGCGCATAGTTGGTGTTGCAATATTCAAAATGTCTTCCGGGAGGGGCACCATGCACTTCTGTCTGATGTGCTATGATATATTGCAACAAATCCTGATTGCTCAAAAAAGTTTTCCGGTTCCAGCCACGAGGTGCTTGTACATAGTGAACATAATTTAGCAAGCCGCTTCTTTGGCTCAATAACATTTTTACAGTTGTGCCTGCATAAGGAAAACCAGGTAAATATTTCGACACATCATCATTAATATCGAGTTTCCCATCTTCCCACAATTTTAATACCGCCATCGCCGTGAAAGTTTTTGAAACAGATGCAAGGTGAAAAGCGGTGTGCTCATCAACAGGTGCATTCTTTTCGTTCATCGCTTTCAGGCCAACATACTTTTCATACACTACTTCGCCATTTTTTGCAACAAGCACTTCACCATTAAAATTTCTTCTCAACAGAGAATCAAAAAAATGTGCAGCATATGTGCTATAATGTTTGAATTCCGCATCACTTAATGCTGGTGAAATTACGGGGATGGAAGCGAGCGAATCCGCAGCTTCTTTTGGCTGAGGCTGTGCTGCGGGCTGACCGCACGCAAAGAATAGAGGCAATGCTAACAGGTAGCAGTAAATGGTTTTCAAAAGGAATTCTTTTTGTGGTTAGAGTATTTACAAAAATACAGGATTATTTTTCTAAAAAAAGAGCAAAACTGTTTTTGTTTTTTTGTTTCGTGATTTAATGGGAATTTTGCACTTCTTTTAGAAAATCATAACGAAAAAACAGGCAAAAAATTATGGCTGAAAAGAAATCTACAAGCTACCCGAAAGAGAAAATAAATATACTTTTTTTAGAGAATATCAGCGATGCTGCCGTGGCTCATTTCAAAAATGCAGGATATGCATCCGTACGCAAATTAGGTGGCGCACTTTCTGAAGAACAACTGATCAATGAAGTGAAAGATGTGCACTTGCTCGGTATACGATCCAAGACTCAAATCACACCAAAAGTTTTGGAAGCAGCCAAAAAATTACAGGCCATCGGTTGCTTTTGCATTGGCGTTAATCAGGTTGATTTGAAATCTGCTACAAGCCATGGTGTTGTTGTTTTCAACGCACCTTATTCAAACACACGCTCAGTCGCAGAACTGGTAATCGGGGCATCTATTCTGCTGATAAGAAGAATCATTGACAAGAATATTGCTGCACATCAGGGCAAGTGGCTCAAGGAAGCAAAAGGCAGTTATGAATTGAGGGGCAAAACGCTTGGCATTATCGGTTATGGAAATATCGGTACTCAGGTAAGCGTGCTTGCTGAATCATTAGGGATGAAAGTGATTTTTTATGATGTGGTCACAAAGCTTCCATTGGGCAATGCGGTTTCTAAAAAATCTTTGAAAGAACTGGTGAGCCAAAGCGATATCGTAACACTTCATGTTCCCGAAACCAATCAGACAAAGAACATGATCACAAAATCTTTGCTCAAGCAATTTAAAAAAGGTTCCATTCTTTTGAATTATGCAAGGGGAGAAGTTGTTGACCTTGATGCTTTGAGCGCAGCTATCGAAGAAGGGAACATTTCTGGTGCTGCAATTGATGTTTATCCATGGGAACCTGAAAAAAATGGCGACAAATTTGAAACGCCTTTGCAAGGATTGCCGAATGTTTTGCTGACACCGCATATCGGTGGCTCTACAGAAGAAGCCCAGCAAAATATCGGGGAAGATGTGAGCAATAAATTATTTCAATATCTCGAAAAGGGCATCACGACTGGTTCTCATACCATTCCCTCACTAAGCTTGCCGCCTCAGGAAGGAACACACAGGATTTTGCACATACATAAAAATGTTCCCGGCGTTTTGTCTGAAATAAATACACAGCTTTCAAAATACAACATCAATATACTCGGTCAATATTTGAAAACGAATGATGAGATCGGATATGTTGTGCTCGATGTTGACAAGAAACTTTCTGCTCAGGCACTTGAATTATTAAAGCAGGTGAAACAAACTATTAAGGCGAGATTGGTTTATTAGTGAGTAGTGAATGTAATAGCTATTGATGTTGGATAAAGGATTCGGGATACGAGACAGGACTAGTGACTATTCACCATTGACCATTCACCACAAAATCTTTTTTGCTCTTGATCTGAAAGCAGCAGTTTCATGTTCCCATCTTTCTTCAATCACTAATTTTAGCTCCTGAATAATATCAGGATATTGCTTTGATAGATTTTGCAGAATGGTCAGCGAAAATGCTTTGATGGCAACAGGAGTTTCATTGGATTGAATATAACTGAAGCAAATATCCATCACTTTGCCATGATATTTTTTCGGGATCTCAACATCCTGCAAAAGCCTCACAGTGTTTCTTTTCACTGCATCATGAATTCCTTTTTTGGAGAGATTATTAATGAGCTTGCTAAAATACGGCTTAATCAATTCAGGATGATTTCTCACGCAGTAGCTCATTGGCCATGCAGCTCTTTGTGTGATGCGGTATTCACTTTCAAAAAACAATTTCATCAGCTCTGCAAATCGCTCTTTATCATCACCAATATACCGAACGATTTTATCACACTGCTTTTTAGAATGTTCTTCTATGAGTGCGTCTTTCAGGTTCATTGCCTTTGCATAAATTTTTTCGCAGAGAGGAATATCGCTTTATAAGCTTCCATCATATAACCAAGCACTTCTCCGATGCGAATACCAATAAATTTTTTCAGGAAGAAATACATTACTCCAAAAGTGATGATATTCGAAACAATCGTACCGTAAGCCCCGCCTAATTGGCCAAGATATTTAAGCCCTAAATAAACAAAAGCAAAGCTCAGCACCATTGACAACAGGTTAACCCAAAAATTTACATTCGGCTTTCCAATTGCGTCCATGGTTGCGCCGAACTGATAGAAAAAAGGCCTGATAAAACTAAAAGGGATCACAATGTAGAGCAGCGGGATAGCCGCAAAATATTTACCTCCCGCAAAAAACTGAATAAGCAGACCGGGAGCTAATAATATAACAATGCTCAGCGGCACAATGATGCTTAATATATTGCCGACCATTCTTTCAAAATAATACCTCACTTTATCGGTAGCGTTGGTAGCCATGGCTTCCACATTTTTCGGGAACAGCACATCGGCCACTGCGAGCGAAGGCACATCCATCATATTATTAATGCGGCCAACCACATTGTAATAAGCTACATACTCATGTGAAATAAGATTTGCAGTAATGAACTGGTCGGCAGATTTTGCCAGTGTTGAAAAAACATTTGTCCCGAAAATATATTTGCCAAAATGAAACATCCGCAACATCACGGCTTTGTCTATTTCAAAACCTTTGATGAAATAAGGAGACGCGCTGATCGTGAGCGATAATGCACCAGCAAACATGGCAATGATCTGCAGCTTCACGAGCATCAATAAATCAAGCGAGCTTCTGAAAAAAACCAGGCAAACTATAATGCCCAAAATAAAAAGACCTTGCCTTAATAAATAGCCAATGAATATTTTCTGGAACTTGAAATCTGCCTGCAGCAAAACTTCACAATGATTAAATGGAATTAAAAAAACAATCAGCAGGATTCCCCAAAGGCACAAAGGGTATAATCTGGGCGATTGAAGCCAGTCACAAAACGGCCTTCCAAATAAAGCAATCAGCAGAATGATGAGCAACGAAAAAGCAATATTGGTGAAAAGTGATGAGGACTGCACTTTGTTTTTATCATTTGCATATTCAGGCTCGCTAAGGAATTTGACCATCGGGTTGCGGAGCAGGCCTTGCTTGATGGTTTCAACAATTGACAGAACGCCGAGAAAAAGAGACCAGACGCCCATTTCAGCGGGGGAAGGGAAAACTTTTTTAGCAAGAAGAATATATCCTATTACCCC